>JAOTTY010000054.1 GCA_029864185.1 Gammaproteobacteria bacterium | reverse complement strand
CCACCATTACTGGCCCCTGGCCTCGAAGTCGATGCGCGGATCGATGATGGTGTACATCAAATCGCCCACCAGCGTCATGACGAGTCCGAGTATCGAAAAGAAGAACAGCGTGCCGAAGATGACCGGATAATCGCGGTTGAAAGCGGCCTCGAAGCCAAGCAGGCCGAGACCGTCGAGCGAGAAGATTATTTCGATCAGCACCGAGCCGGTGAACAGCATGCCGACGAAGGCCGACGGAAAACCGGCGACGACGATCAGCATCGCGTTGCGGAACACGTGGCCGTACATGACGCGACGCTCCGACAGCCCCTTGGCGCGCGCGGTCAACACGTACTGCTGGCCGATCTGTTCCATGAACGAATTCTTGGTCAGCATCGTCAGCGTGGCGAAACCGCCGATGGTCATCGCGATCACCGGCAAGGTAATGTGCCACAGGTAATCGCGGATACGATCCGGCCACGACAGCTCCGCCCAGTTGTCGGACACCAGCCCGCGCAACGGGAACCAGTCGAGGTAACTGCCGCCGGCGAAGATCACCAGCAGGAACACCGCGAACAGGAAACTCGGGATCGCCGAGCTGATCACCACCACGACGCTGCTCCACAGGTCGAAGCGGCTACCGTCGCGCATCGCCTTGGCGATGCCGAGCGGAATCGAGATCAGGTACACCAGCAGCGTGGTCCACACGCCGAGCGAGATCGACACCGGCATCTTGTCGAGCACGAGGTCGACCACCGAGCGGTCGCGGAAGAAGCTGTCGCCGAAATCGAAGCGGAGGTAGTTGCCCATCATCTCGAAGAAACGTATGTGCAGCGGCTTGTCGAAACCGAAGCGCTGCTCGAGTTCCCTGATGAACTCGGGGTCGAGTCCCTGCGCGCCGCGGTAGCCGCCGGTGGCATCGGCGTCGGCAGCTGCCGATTGCAGTGTCTCGCCGACGTCGGTGCGGGTCACGCGCCCGGTGATGTCGGCGCCGGTTCCGGTCAGATCGGCGATGATCTGCTCCACCGGCCCGCCCGGTGCGACCTGGATGATGATGAAATTGATCACCATGATCGCGAACAGCGTCGGAATCATCAGCAAAAGGCGACGAACGATATAGGCGCCCATCAGTTCCTCCTCGTCATGTTTTCGCCCGCATGGCGCGACGCATCAGCAGGATCGCGGCGGCGAGGCCCGCGAGCAGCCAGATGATGATCGTGCCCCAGCCGGGCGTGTCGTCTTGCGGTGCATCATCGGGCTCGAGGTTATCGATTACCCGCTCGAGCGCCGCGGCGCGCCCGGCATCGTACCACCACAGGCTCGTGTTGACGCCGGACTTGACCGGCATCTCCGGGCGCGCGTACTTGTCCCAGTAAAGTACCCGGTCGGAGCGCAGGTACCAGTTCGGAATCACATAAAAGCCCCACAGCAGTACCCGGTCGAGGGCGCGGGTCCAGGCGACCAGCTCCTCGCGCGTGCAGGCCGCGATCATACCCTCGATTAGCTCGTCGACCACGGGATCGCGGATGCCGGCGAAGTTGCGGCTATCGGGCTGGTCGGCGGCGGCGCTGCTCCAGAACACGCGTTGCTCGTTGCCTGGGGATTCCGCCTGACCCCAGACGAAGACGAAGCTGTCGTAGTCGAAGCTGCGCAGCCGGTTGATGTACTGGCTGCTGTCGACCACGCGCGCGCTGGCGTCGATGCCGAGGCGTTTCAGGTTGCGGATCATCGGCAGCACGACGCGCTCGAAGTCGGGGCTCACGAGCATGAACTGGAAGCTTAACGGACGCCCGGTCTCGGTGTGAATCAGCCGGTCGTCGACCACTTCCCAGCCGGCCTCGGCCAGCAGGCGGAACGCGGTGCGCAGGTTGTCGCGCGGCCAGCCGCTGGCGTCGGTGGACGGCGGTCGGTATTCATCGGTGAACACCCGCGGCGGCACGCGGCTGCGGTAGCGTTCGAGGATCTCGAGTTCGAGGCCTTGGGGCAATCCGCGCGAGGCCAGCTCCGAGTTGGAAAAATAACTCGCGGTGCGGGTGTATTCGCCGAAGAACAGGTTGCGGTTGGTCCATTCGTAATCGAATGCGTAGGCGAGCGCTTCGCGCACCTTGGGGTCCTTGAAGATTTCGCGGCGGGTGTTCAGTACGAATGCCTGCATGCCGGTCGGCAGGCGGTGCTCGACCCGCTCCTTCCTGAGCCAGCCTTTCGCAACCGCCGGTACATCGTAATCGAGCGCCCAGGCCTTGGCCTGGTTTTCGAGGCGCAGGTCGAGGTCGCCGGATTTCAACGCCAGGCGGCTCGCGGTGTCGTCGCGGAAATAATCGGTGCGCAGCAGGTCGAAGTTGTTGTGACCGACGTTGACCGGCAGATCGCGCCCCCAGTAATCCTCGACCCGCTCCAGCTCGACGAAGCGTCCGGCCTCGAAGCGCCCGACCCGGTAGGGGCCGCTGCCGAGCGGCGGCTCCAGCGTGGTCTTCTCGAAATCGCGGGTCTCCCAGTAGTGCTTCGGCAGGATCGGCATCTGCCCCACCAGCAGCGGCAACTCGCGGTTGCTGGCGTCGGAGAAGCTGAACCTGACGCGTCGTTCATCGAGCTTTTCCACCGCCGACACGCCGCGGTAAATGAAACGGAACTGCGGCGAGCCCTTCGTGGTGAGCGTCTCGAACGACCAGACCACGTCGTCGGTGGTGACGGGAACGCCATCATGCCAGCGCGCTATATCGCGCAGCGTGAAGACGACCCAGGAACGGTCGCCGGGCCATTCGATGCGCTCGGCGATCAGGCCGTAGAGCGACAGGGGTTCGTCCTCGTTGCCGACCAGCAGCGATTCCACCGCGCCGGTCGAGACCGGGTTGCCCTTGGGGATAAAGGGATTGAAGCTGTCGAAGGTACCGAGCGCGCCGCGGCGCAGCGTGCCGCCCTTCGGCGCGTCCGGATTGACATAGTCGAAGTGGGGGAAGCCCTCCGCGTATTTCGGCTCGCCGTGCATCGCGATCGCGTGGGCGCTCTGGACTTGATCGCCGCCGCATGCGACGGCAGCGGCTGCCGCGGACGCCCAGAGCGGAGCGGATACGAGCATCGCCGCAATCGACGCATATCGTAAAATGCCAGTTGCCATGGCGGGGATTATAACCGTCCGCGTAAACGGGGGCCGAGCGATTATTTATTCCCCGACATTTTTCATTTCCAGCGGCGAAGCCATCTTGAAAGACGGCGAATGTATCGGCCAGGTGACTCAGGTGGTTATGCGCACCATTTGCAATAGCCGATGATGCCGGGGTATGTGCGGGCGTAGCTTTCGGCTGTCGTTATTGAACCGGTAATAACGTATCAGCCGGGAGCCAGGTCGGCATGTCCCGGGATTTACCCCGTTAAATTACCGTTCTTTTTTGAATCGACTGCAACGGGTATCGATTGAGTAATCGTCCGATACCGACTCCTTCGATTTTCTACTTCTTAATAAATATATTAAATATATCCGTTAAGTCATTGATTTATAATTTTATTATCGAATCCAGTCTGAGGCGAAAGGCGAGCCGGGAGGGTGTTTTTTTCGGTCTGTTGCGCCCCCTCCCGCCTGCTGTGAAAAGTATCACCAAATTTGGCCGTGGTTTTTTTTCAATCTGACCTATTATTAATCACGGTATACACCTAATTAATCACAGATACCTTAAAACAACAGAAACCTGGCCCATGTTCCACACAAAAACCGATTCGAATAAGTCAAAAACGATCGACGCACTGGTGCCGATGATCGATCTGTTCGCCGTGCTGGCGATCGTGTTCATGATTTACTCGAGCGATGAAATCATCGCCTCGCAGGAGAAAAGTCAGGAGATGATCGAACAGATCGCTGCTGATTACAAGAAACTGCAGGAAGAGGTTGCCGCGGCTGAAAAGGCCAGGCAGGAACGTCGCGAGATCCTTGCGCAAAATGCGGTGAAGTCGTTAGAGGAAATCGAGGCGGAACGAGAGCAGAAAGCGAAACAGCTGGTCGAACAATTTACGCAAATGCTGGCCGAGCAGCAAAGCCAGGCGGCAATGGAGTATGAAAGCCTGGTCGCCAAGTTCGAATTCGAGCACGAGCAGGAAGTGGAGAGGCAAAAGGCCGAGGTCGAGGCCGAAAAGCAAAGGGAGTTGCAATTGAAGTTAGCCCAGTTAGAGCAACAGAAGGAAGCGGAAGTATCGTCGGCTAAACAGGAATTCGAGCAAGTCGTTACGGCCAAAGAGGCGCAACTCCAGACGACCACGCAGGCGATTATCGCGGCCGAACTGGAACGCGTAAAAGATTTGTCCCAGCAGGAGGCGCAACTCGTACAGCAGAAGCAGCTGGAAGTGGCCAAACTGGAACAGCAACAGCTTCAACTGCGGGTACTGACAGCCAGGGAAGCCGAGCAGCAACAACGCCAGGCGCAACAGGAGCGAACCGAGGCGCTGGCAAGGCAAAAAGCGGAAATGGAAGCACAGAAACAGGCGGCGGCAGAGGCAGCGGCCGAGGCAGCCAAGCAGCAGGCAGCAGTCGAGGCAGCCAAGCAGCAGGCAGCAGCCGAGGCAGCCAAGCAGCAGGCAGCGGCCGAAGCTGAACAAAAACTTGCGCAGGAGCTCGCTGCTCAGCAAGCCAGGCTCGAGGCGCAAAAGGCGCAGGAACTGGCAGCGACACAGGCAGCGGCGGAGGCAGCCAAACAACAGGCGCTGGCGCAGGAGCTGGCTGCTCAGCAAGCCAGGCTCGAGGCGCAAAAGGAACAGGAACTGGCGCAGGCGAAAGCTGCGGCGCGGGAACTGGCAAAGCAGGCGGCGCAGGCGGCCGCCGAGGAAACAGAACGGGAAGTCATGAAGACGGCTAAGGAGCAGGCCCAGGCCGAAGTCGAAGCGGAGCACGCGAAAGAGATGGAGCAGCAGCTGGCCCAGCTCGAGGCGGAGAAGGATGCGGAGATGAAGCCTTTCCTCGAGGCCGAGCAGGAAAGGAGAGAGGCGCAAAAAGTCAGGGAACAGATCGTCGACAACCTCCTCGAGAATTTCAAGGACTCCGACGACGATGACGTGGAAATCGACCAGAAGACCGGCAGGGTCAGGATCAATTTTCAGGAATCCTATTTCGTGCGCGGATCCGCCGAACTCTCGGATAGCATGAAAGACTTGCTCCGGTTCATGATTCCGAAATATGCCAAGAGCATTTACGAAAATGAGGGTGCGGCCAAACAGGTCGAGTCGCTCAAGATTTCGGGACTGACCTCACCCATTTTCCGGGGCCGTTATTTCGACATCAACGATACGTCTCCCGAAGGGGAAGAGGCGCGTGAATACAATTTGAAATTGAGTAACGATCGCGCGCTCGCCATGTACAACTTTATTTTCGATGCCAATGAAATGGGCGATTACGAGTACCGGGCCCAGTTGAAAGCGGATCTGGGTATCGAAGCGCTGGGTTACCGGACTGCAACTCCGGTTCCCGGCCATCTGGTAGGACAGCTGGCAACCTGCGTCGAGTACGATTGTAAGAAGGAGCAGGCGTCTATTCTCGAATTTAAACTTTATTCGGAACAGTAAAACTATATTTTAATCCGAGCCACGGCTTAGGGAGCAACTATGTTTAAGTACGTATTTTTAACAATTCTGGCGGCGGCTGTGTATTTCGTGTTCTTTGCCGAAATGCAACTCACCAATCAAATGATCGGAAACCTGTTTATCGGCGGTATTGGTTCCTGCTTCGTCGTGTTTCTGTTTTTCAAATTCGGCTTGCATTACAAAATCGCATCGCTCAATCGATTCGCGACGGCATTTTATTACGCGGTTTTCGAATACAAGAAGGTGCAAACCGTGCCTTCGGATCTGGACTACGTCGACAGCATGCGACAGCAGGCCGAGGTGGCACTGGCCGCCAACTTCGACCCGACGCTGTCGGCTGGCCGGCTGGCCATTCCCGTCACGCTGTATTCGGGCAAGGATCCCTATCTCGAGGAATTGCGCGCCAAGATCAAGGAGGCCGAAAAGCTCAAGCTCCAGTCACACCATCTCGATACCCAGGCGAACATCCTGCTGGAAAAAACCCAGGAAGACATGGTGGAAAAAAACCTGGTCACCGGCGAGCAGCCCAAGCTACTCGACCGCTGGTTCGATATGGTCGAAGGAACGGAAGCGATCATCGAGCTGACGACCAACGAGTTGAAGGATCAGGGCTATGGCCAGGCGCCGGATTACGAAATGATCAGCCGCATCGCGCTCGACCGCAATCCGCACTTCGGCACGACCTACAGGTTCTTCGAATCGGAGGCGATCGCCGGCATCCTGGCCCGGGCGCCTTTCATGATTATCTTGATCGGGATCATCGGTACGTTCGCGGGATTTTACCTGGCGCTGAGCCAGGGCGGCGACATCAAGGCCGGTGCTTCCGTGGCGATCGTAAGCTCGCTGGTGGGTCTGCCGACCGCGCTGCTGATGGAATACATCAACACCCTGTTTCCGGACCAGGATCGATACGAGCGGGCGTTCAAGACCTATAAAGTCGCCCTGGAATTGCTGTTCAACCACGAGCAGGAACTTTCGAGTATCCGCCAGGACCGCAGACAGGAAGACAAGTTACCTGGCTCTTATTCACCTGGAGATAACGATACTTCGCAGATTCCCAGGGGACCCAACTAGCGCCCGATTCCGCGCTCTCGAATACCCGTTGCATTTCACCCGTAAAAGGGGACGGAAGGATTAGATTCTAATCCCCCCGTCCCCTTTTACGCTTTTACAGAGCCCTGGCCCCTGGCCATGACCTACCTCCCTGCAAGCCGTTTGTCTGCGATGACGATATAACCGATTACCAGTCTGCAGGCGGGCGACGCGACAGCCCGGTTTTAGCCAGGCGATCGGCGCCGCTGCGAAACCAGATATACCCTCCCCTGAAATTCCGAAAATCTCGGCCTCCTTTAAAAATCATTTCTGATTTTCTTCTATATTTTTGTAAACCCCTGTACATTGGGCAGTGCTGCTTCGATACCTCATGCTCCATGGTTCCTCTTGATATAAACAGTTCGGGAAACAGGAATGTAACGATATTCCTGCTGGTCCTAATCCTGTTGAATATTTTCGCCTGTAGCGGTCAGGATAACGATGCAGCGAAGGCGAATTCCCGCTATGTCGTCGGCCTGGTGACCAATAATCCAAACGGAATGAAAAATGTCGAAGGTTTTCGTGAGGCCATGACGCGAATCGGTTATGCCGAGGGACGCAATATCGAGTATCGATATTCCGGCGAGCCAACACAGGGCCAGGCGCTTGACGATACGCTCAGGAGACTGGTCGAGGAGCGGGTGGATCTGATCTTTACCGCCGGTTCACCGACGGGAGTTGCCGCACACAGGATCACACAGGGCACCGATATTCCCGTCGTTTTCGGCGTCATTGCCGACCCGATCCGGGCCGGTGTCATGACGGACCTGGATCGTCCTGGCGGAAACCTGACCGGGGTCATGCTCAGTCCCAGTCATTCGCGCAGGTTGGAGCTGTTACTAGAGATAAACCCGAAGATCAGGCGCGTATACATTCCCTTTAATCCCGAGGACAGCGCCCCGGCCAGCGCTTTCGGTTACCTGGAAACCGCCGCGGTGCAATTGGGAATCGAAATCGTTGCGGGGCGAGCGGTCGATCAGGATGAGGTCTCGGCCTTGTTCGGTTCAATGCCGGACGATATCGACGCTATCTTTTTGCTGCCGGACAGCACCGTAAATCGTCGCCAGCAGGATTTTATCGATCTCGCGATTGCCCGCAAGATAGCCGTGTCCGGGCCCAGCATCGTCCAGGTGGAAAAAGGTGCATTGATCTCTTACGGCATCGTCCATAAGGAGGCCGGCGCCCAGGCGGCCAGTACGGCCGATCAGATTCTCAGGGGCGCGCATCCGGGAGACCTGCCGGTGCAAACCGCGGAGTTTTACCTCGGGATCAATCTGCGAACCGCGCAGGCGATCGACCTGGATGTACCTTATGACATATTGCAGCGCGCCCATACAATCGTTCGCGCGGATACGCAGCCATAGTGGTGAGCCATGTCGCATAGTATCCGTTCGCGTCTCTTGTTTTTATTGCTGACGATTTCCATCGTCCCCATCGCGCTCATGGGCGCCATCTTTGCAAACAACAGCTACCAGTCGCTTGAAAATCAGAGCCTGGTCTTCCAGCAGGAGCTGACTGCGCGGGTCAGTAATGAAATTTTCGAGTTTATTATCGCGCGCGAACAGGAGCTGCTTTTTTATCGGGACCTGATTGCCGCGAGGCCCGATATCGAAAACATGCAGGGCCTGCTGGCTAACCTGTTCTCGGCAAAAAGGAACAATTACCAGGATGTCAGCCTGCTGGCAGCCGACGGTCGCGAAATGGCCTTTGTCTCGCGCAGCGATATCCATTTCCGGGATGCGAATAGAAACCTGTCCGCCGAAGCATATTATTTATACCCGGCAACCCGTAATCTATCGTATTTCGGTTCGGTTTATTTCGACGAGGAACTGCGCGAGCCGTTGCTCAGAATTTCCGTGCCGGTGATCGATCTGCGCAGCGGCAGCCTGTCGAAGGTGCTGGCCGCCACGGTTCGCGTCAAAAGAATGTGGACGCTATTGGCTTCGCTGGATTTGCCCGAAGGCATGGAGATATTCGTCGTCAACGAGGACAGGAAAATCGTGGCGCATCGCAGTCCCTCGTTGGCCTTGAAACGGGAAACTTACCGGCCATCCCTGCAGGAGGGCCGCATCGACGGCCAGGGCGGGAACGAGGTTATTGCCGCGTTTAAATCCGTTCGCTTTGGCGACTACCGGCTGGATATCGTTTCCGAACATGAATTGTCGCTGGCGCTAAAAAACGCGAACGACCTTACCAAGATCACGATTATCGTCACGCTGGTCGTCCTGTTACTGGTAACGATTGCCACGTTAAGGGTGGCGAAAATCGTTCTGGCGCCAATTTCGTCCCTGACCGATGCCGCCGAAAGAATCCAGCAGGGCGAGTATTCCCTGATCAGCACGGATTCCGGATTCAGGGAAGTGGACCTTCTGTCGGCCACGTTTAACGATATGTCGCAGCAATTGCGACGAAACATCGACGAGCTGAAGGAGAGTAATCGCCGGGCGCTCGTCACCGCGGAGAAACTGGCGGCTGCCAAAGAGAACCTTGAAGAACAGGTGCGGTCGCGCACCAGCGAACTTGCCGATGCCGTGGATCGGCTTCAAAGCGAGGCCGAGGAGCGCAGGCGCATATCCGCCGAGCTCGAAGCCCAGAATGCCGAGCTGGAGCGTTTTACTTACACGGTTTCCCACGACCTGAAGTCACCGCTGGTAACCATCGAGGGATTCGTGGGACTGCTGCGCCGGGACATCGCCGAGCAGCACGAGGAACGGATAAGCGACGACCTGGATAAAATCAGCGATGCGGCCGGCACCATGAAACTGTTGCTGGACGACTTGCTCGAACTCAGTCGCACGGGACGGATTATTGGCGAGTTGAGCGATTGCAGGCTTTCCGATATCGCGCGGCAGGCCGCGGAAGCCCTGGCCGGAAAAATCGACGCATGCGGGATCGAGCTGGAGATTGACGATATGCCATCGGTGCGGGGGGACGTAACGCGGCTGCGTGAGGTTTATCAAAACCTTATCGAGAACGCGATCAAGTTCATGGGTGAGCAGAAAACTCCGCGGATACGGATCGGCGCCGAGCTAAAAAACGACATGGTGCACTGTTTCGTTTCGGACAACGGTATCGGCATAGAACACCGGTTTCAGGAACAGATATTCGGTCTGTTCCGCAGGCTGAACAATGACATTAGTGGCACCGGCATCGGGCTGGCGCTGGTAAAGCGGATAGTCGAAGTACACGGCGGAAAAGTCTGGGTCGAGTCGGAAGGACCGGGCAAGGGTACTTCGATATGGTTTGCCCTGCCGGGCTATGTCTAGCCAGGATTCCGACAATCGCGCCGGAGTTATGACGACAGTCAGCCGAATAATGAAACCCTGGTTCAGGCAATTGGGTAAGCTGTCGCTTTAATTCCGGTACGGCATGCGCGCGGCGGGGTAGCGGGAAACAGCTATACCGAACCGGTAAATCCACGATCGGCGACAACATCTCGTCGACCAGGCGCCCGCGCTCGGTCGCCGACAGGCTTCACTTCGCCAGAGCCTGACCCGCACCTGATCCGGGAATGACCGCTGCGGAGCTTTCTTGCTTTAACTGTCACCGGGAATTCGTGATTCAGGCCAGGCATTCCCCGCCATCGACCACCAGCGCCTGCCCGGTCATGAACGACGAACGGTCCGAGGCCAGGAACAGCAATGCCTCGGCAATCTCGTCCACGGTCGCCCAGCGGCCCATCGGAATTTGCGTGCGTACGTATTCCTCGAGCGCCTCGCGGCCGCCCATTTGCCGCATGAACGGTTCGTTGAACGGTGTGTCGACCCAGCCCGGGCACAGCGCGTTGACGCGGATGTTGAAGCGCGCGTAGTCGAGCGCCATTTGTCGGGCCATCGAGACCGCCGCGTGCTTCGACGTGGCGTAGGCGATCATCTCGCGATCGAGCTGCACGCCAGAATTCGACGACGTTATCACGATCGAGCCGCCGCCCTGGCTTTTCATCTGCGGGATCACCAGCCGCGCGGCCATGAAGTGCGCACGCACGTTGAGATCCCAGGAGCGGTCCATGCCGTCGGGATCGACCTGTTCGGCAGTGCCGTTGACCTGGACGCCAACGTGCGAATGCAGGATATCGATGCGCCGGTGCCGCGATATCGTTGTTTCGACAAGGGTGCGCAGCTGCGCGTCGTCGCCGACGTCGGTGCCCAGGGCGCTGGCGTGACCGCCGCGTTCGGTGATGCGTGCGACGGTTGCCTCGGCACGCTTTGGATCGAGGTCGGCGACGGTGACGATGGCGCCCTCGCGCGCCAGGATTTCCGCGCTGGCGCGGCCGATGCCGGAGCCCGCCCCGGTCACGATTGCGATTCTGTTTTTGAGTATCATGCCTATCCTGCTCGGGTGGGTTGTTCGCGTCGGCGCAGCATGACCTGCGCGACGATCAGCAAGCTCAGTGAAACGGCCAGCACCATCGTGCCGATGGCGTTGATCTCGGGGGTAACGCCGCGTCGAATCGACGAGAACACGTAGATTGGCAGCGTGGTTTCCGAACCGGCGACGAAAAACGCGATGATGAAATCATCGAAGCTGAAGGTAAAGCTCAGCAGGAAACCGGCCAGCACGGCGGGGAAAATTTGCGGCAGCGTGACCTGCCAGAAGGTGCCCATAGGGGTGGCGTAGAGGTCGGCCGAGGCCTCGATCAGGGTACGGTCCATGCCGGCGATGCGCGCGCGCACGATGACGATCACGAGCGCCATCGTGAACATCGTGTGGGCGGCGATCAGCGACACGCGGCCCATGTTGAGCCGCGGCGCTTCGCCGAGCCACCCGGGCCAGGCGGCCTGCAGCGCCGGGTTCAGATAAGCGAAGGCAGACACCAGTGCAATTAGCGTGGCGATGCCGATGACGATGCCGGGGATCATGATCGCGATATAGATCGCGGCGTCGAATAGCGCGCGAAATCGGCCCCGGACCTGCTGCAGGCCGAGCGCCGCCATGGTGCCGAAAACACTGGCCAGTAGAGCCGTGATAAAGGCCACCGTGAGGCTCGTCGTCAGCGCGTCCATCGCGAACGGATTCGACAGCACCTTGCCGTACCACTTGACCGAAAAGCCGTGGAAGTCGCTCGCATGCCGGCCGGCGTTGAAGCTGAACAGCACGATGATGCCGATCGGCAGGTACAGAAACAGGTAGATCACTATGGCGTAGATACGCATGCCCATGGCTAGCCTGCAAATTGCATTTGGTTCAGGCGCATCCCGCTGTCGATCGATTTTTTCAAGTTTCCAGTCGGGTATTCGATATTCATAATCTTTCTCAGAAGCTTTTGCCGCCTTCGTGCATTACGCAGGCTAAATCAAGGACACGTCCTGGCGCTGCCCCGAGCCGCGCATAATCAGCTTCATGTAGATGCTCACGGTCACCAGCATGATGATGACCAGCGCGGCCGCGACCGCCGAACCATAGGTCCAGTTGCGCGACTGCAGAAACAGGTCGACCAGCGCGTTGCCGACGAAGAACACCTTGCCGCCACCGAGCAACGCCGGAATCAGGAACTCGCCCATCAGCAGGATGAAGACCAGCATGCAGCCGGTGGCGATGCCGGGAATCGACAGCGGCAGGGTCACGTCGCGAAAAGTTCTGAGCGGCGGGGCGCCGAGGTCTTCGGACGCCTCGAGCAGGCGCTTGTCGAATTTCTCCAGGCTGACGTAAATCGGGAACACCATCAGCGGCAGGTAGCCGTAGATGATGCCGATCAGTACCGCGTAGGGCGTGTTGATCAGGCGCACGCCCTCGATGCCGATCCATTCGAGTAGCTGCGGGATCCCCCGGCCGCCGAGGATGTAAATCCACGCGTAGGTGCGGATCAGGATGCTGGTCCAGAACGGCACGATAATCATGACCAGCAACGTGGTCCTGATTTTCGCATTGGCCTTGATCGCGAGGTAGTATGCCAGCGGGTAGGCGATCAACAGCGCCGCGAGCGTCCCCAGCGGCGCCAGGATAAGCGTGTTCTTGAACGCGGTCAGGCGTGCTGGCAAATTCAGGTAGTTATCGAAGCTGAAGGCGGGCACGTAACCCCCCGCGGGCGCGCGTTCGCCGAAGCTGAACACGAAAACGACGAGCAGCGGGAGCACCAGCATCACCAGCAACCACAGGGCTGCGGGTAACAGCAATAGCCGGTGCGCCCAGCTGCTCTTCATCTTCGACTGCCTGCGAAGCGCCTAGGCGGACTTGAAGCGCGCCAGCAGCTCGGCGCGGTTGGGGTCGGTCAGCGTCGCCGCCGCGCCGAACTCGAGCGCGTCGAGCAACTCCTGGGCCGGGTACAGGATCGGGTCCTCGAGCAGCGCTTTCGGCAACAGCGCGTTGGTGCGGCTGTCTGCCACCGGGTAACCGTGGGCCATAACCTCCCTCGCGTTGATCGCCGGATCCAGCAGGAAGTTGATCAGCGCGTAGCCGGCTTCGCGATGCTCGGCGCCGCGCGGTACGGCGTAATAATCGCTCCAGATTTCGCCGCCCTCGACACCGAGCACGTATTCCATGGTCGGAATGTCGGTGTTGAGCTGTTTGCCGTCGCCGGTCCAGCACATCGACATCCAGGCATCGCCGTTACGCAACGGTGGCTGGTAGTCGCTGTTGATCGCGAACAGGTGCGGCTTGACCTCGAGCAGCAGCTTCTCGGCGTCGGCGAGCTCGGCGGGATCGACCGAGTTGAACGAATAGCCGAAGTATTTCAGCGCGTTGCCGATGGTCGTCAGCTGGTAGTCGTGCACCATCGTGCGGCCCGAAAAATCGGTCTTGGTGCGATCCCAGAAGTCCTTCCAGCTGGTCATGCGCTTGCCCTTGTTGTGCTTGTTGTTGACGACGAAGCCGGTGGTGCCCCAGTTCTTCGGCACCGCGTACAGCTTGCCGTTGACCGTGCCAGCGTCGGAAAAGCGCGGATCGAATGCGCTGGCCTTGAAGTTCGACAGCTTCGACAGGTCCAGCGGCTCGATCAGGTCTTCGCCGACGTAGGTGGTGATGGTGTAGTTGGTCGGCACGAACACGTCCCAGCCGCTGCCGCCGGCCTGCAGCTTGGCGAGCATTTCCTCGTTGGAGCCGAATACGTTGACCTGCACGTGGGCGCCGGTAGCCGCGGTGAAGGCTTCGAAATTGGCGGTATCGTGATAGTTCGGCCAGGTCGCGAGCACGACGCGGTCGCCGATATTGGGCGCCGCAAAGGCCTTGCGCGGCAGCAATGACGGTACTGCGGCCGCCATGATCGTGGTGGCCATGCCGAGGCCGGTGACGCCGAGAAACTGGCGCCGGCTGATGGAGCCTTTCTGGTAGCGCCGGAGTTGCCGCATGAATTGCTTGCGGGAAATGGGTTTGTTGTCGTCTTTCATAATCATCTCCATGTTGGTCGCGGTTAGGGGTTGTGTTTCTACATCCTGTTGTCGAGCAGCAGCGCAGCCGCCCGGCTCCAGCAGACGTAAATCTTCTCGTTGACTTCGAACGGCGATTCGTTGGCTTCGACCTGTCTCGGCGCCAGCGCCAGGAATTCGCCGAAGGCGCCTTCGTGTAACAGGTACTCGGTATGCTCGCCGAGAAAAATACGGTTGCGCACCTCGGCCTCGATGACGATCGCGGCGTCTTCCGGCAGGCGCGCCGCGTCGCGTGCCAGCACGATTTGCTCGGGCCTGATGCTGAGCGTGATTCTCTGGCTGCTGGCCATGAGCTTGCCGTTCGCGTGGACATCGACATCGAGGCTGTGACCGTTGTCGAGTTTCACCGCCTGGCGGCCGTCGCCGGAAGATTCGACAATGCCGTCGAAGAAGTTCGATTTGCCGACGAAATCGGCGACGTAACGGTTCAACGGCTTGTCGTAAAGCTCGCGCGGGCTGCCGACCTGCACGATCTCGCCTTCGCGCATGATGCAGACACGATCGCTCATCGACAGGGCTTCCTCCTGGTCGTGGGTGACCAGCACGAAGGTGATACCGACGTTACGCTGCAGGTTCTGTAATTCGATCTGCATTTCCCGCCTGAGCTTGCGATCCAGCGCCGCCAGCGGTTCGTCGAGCAACAGGACCTGCGGCTTGTTCACGAGCGCGCGCGCGAGCGCCACGCGTTGCTGCTGTCCGCCGGACAGTTCCCAGATGCGACGACGGTGGTAGCCGTCGAGCTGTACCAGGTTCAGCGCGTCATCGACGCGCTCCTTGATGAGGGTTTGCGACAGTCTGGGCGACGCCTGCTTCAGACCATAGGCAACGTTGCGCTCGATGTCGAGATGCGGGAACAGGGCATAATGCTGGAACACCATGTTGACGGGGCGTTTGTAGGCCGGCACGCCGTTGACGCGGTTACCCTGCAGATAGACGTCGCCCTCGGTGGGCTGCTCGAAACCCGCGATCATGCGCAGCATCGTGGTCTTGCCGCAGCCCGACGGGCCGAGGAAGGATAGAAATTCTCCGCTTTGTACCTCGAGGTTCAGGTCTTTCGCGGCGACGATGTCGCCGAAAAACTTGCTGACCCCGTTGAAAGAGACAACCGGTTGGAGCGGATCCGACGATCCCACGTTTATCCTCCTCCCAGACAATTTGCTTGGTATATCGTCCTGGCATGATATACCCTCGAGTTCGCCATATAATACTTAAACTCCCGAATCTATGTATATATCCGATTTCATATACATGATTGCGGATAGCTTCCGGGCGAGCTGGTTTCGCAATTCATCACCGGGCTGACATCGTAACCGGTTGCGCTGTCGATGGCCGGTTCGAGTGAGTCGATAGCCGTGGCGCTGATCTCCATTCAACGAGAAGAAGAAATTACGGGATGCCGATCCCCGGATTGCGGGATGAGACAGCCCGGTTCGCCGCAGTCGATCGGTTCCGCCGCGCTAGTTAAGCAGACTGTCCCCCAAAATCCTGCGGGTAGTTACAGAGACCTTGTGTCTACTGCCTCGTCTCGACACTTTTGACCTCGACAAGAATGTTTTTGTAACACTCGAATGTGCTTTATACTCGTCCGATTTCGTCCCCAAGAAATTCATCCATGCGAACGTCAAAGGTAATTCATATCGTCGGTTGTCACGCTGAAGGCGAGGTGGGCGATGTCATCGTCGGCGGCGTATCGCCGCCACCCGGAGACACCATCTGGGAGCAATCACGCTACATTGACCGCGACAGGGCGTTGCGCAATTTCGTGTTGAATGAACCGCGCGGCGGTGTCTACGGTCACGTCAATTTACTGGTGCCTGCCGTCTCTTCGCAGGCGGATATCGGCTGGATCGTCATGGAACCGGAGGATACCCCCCCAATGTCGGGGTCCAACTCCATGTGTGTCGCGACGGTACTGGTCGACACCGGTATCGTCGAGATGAAGGAGCCCTATACCGACCTGGTAATCGAGGCGCCAGCCGGTTTGATCAAGCTGCGGGTGGAATGCGTCAACGGCAAGGCCTATCGAGTGACCACCACCAATGTCCCGTCTTTCGCGGACAAGCTCGACGTTGCGCTGGAAGTCGATGGCTTCGGGACTCTATCCGTAGATACCGCTTACGGCGGGGACAGTTTCGTTATTGTCGATCCCAGGCAGGTTGGGCTGGAAATCGTTGCGGATGCGGCACGGGAAATTGTCGAGGCGGGTCAGAAAATTACCAGGGCAGCCAACGAGCAGATCGGGTTCGTGCATCCGCAAAATCCGGGATGGGCGCATATTTCGTTTACGCAATTTGCCGAGCCCTTATTTCACGAAGACGGCATTGCGGTGAGTAAGAACGCAGTCGTGGTGCAGCCGGGTAAACTGGACCGTTCCCCTTGCGGAACCGGCTGCTCGGCCAGGCTGGCTGTTCTGGCCGCCAGGGGGCAATTAAATACGGGGGATTCCATGATCGGCCGATCCATCATCGACTCGAGATTCGATTGCAGCATCGTCGAGGCGTCCAGTGTGGCCGGAATGCCCGCCATTGTTCCTTCGATTACCGGTAGAGCGTGGATTACAGGAACCAGACAACTCATGCTGGATCCAGACGATCCCTGGCCTGACGGCTACAGGCTATCCGATACCTGGCCGACAAAAATTTAAGCTTCGGTCGCAACGACAGCAGGCTGAATGCCGTGACCTGCAACCCCGGTTTGCGTTTCGCTCCGGACATCGGGTAAACCTCGTGAGCCAGACCTTGCCTCGATTCGAGGGGAGGGTACGCGAACAGGTTCGGCACTTCTCCATCGATCTGTTTTGCATATGCAGACTGTTATAAATCGGCGCCGCCTTACGGGTTGCAATAGCCGATTGCAATGGCATGATCCGGGTTGCTGATTTAAACTAATCCGCATTTCCTCGCCGCGTCCATGAAAATGAAAATCGATCGAATAGAAGTGTATGGCTATGACCTGAGTTATCGCTATGGCAACTACGTAATGTCCGGCAGTCAGGTGATCACCAGCATTCCCAGCACGGTGGTCCGCATCGTTACCGGTTCCGGCATCGAGGGATGGGGGGAAGTCTGTCCGCTAGGGCCGCTATACCTGGCCTCCCATGGTCTCGGCGCGCGCGCAGCCCTGCAACAGATGCTGCCGGCGCTCAGGGGCCTGGATCCGACCAACCTGTCTTCCGTGCACGAGGCGATGAATGCGTCCCTGCGAGGCCATGGCTACGCCAAAAGTGCAATCGACCTGGCCTGCTGGGATATCCTTGGCAAAGCCACCGAGCGGGATGTGGCGACGCTGCTCGGTGGGCGTTTGCAGGAAAACTTTCCACTTTACATGGCGGTTCCACTGGGCCCTTGTGAAGAAATGCAGCAGTACGTGGTCGACCGGCGTGCCGAAGGCATTCACCGTTTCCAGCTGAAAATTGGCGCAAATCCCTATGAAGATGCGGAACGGGTCCACAAGGTGGTAGAAGTCACGACCGCCGATGACGTGATTGTGGCCGATGCCAACGGCGGCTGGCGGCTGCAGGACGCGATGATCGCGGCGCGCCTGATAGAGCCGTTGCATGGCGTACTGTTCGAAGAACCCTGCAAAACCCTGGAAGAATGTCTCTACGTTCGCCAACATACCTCTTTGCCGATGATCCTCGATGAGGTGATTACCGATGTCAATACGATGCTGCGTGCCTATAACGCAAATGGCATGGAGGGGATCAACCTCAAGATCTCCAAGTTTGCGGGGTTGACTGGCTCCAAACTGGTGCGCGATCTTGCCGATAGCCTCGGCTTGCGGGTAACGATCGAGGACACCTGGGGCGGTGACCTGGTTACCGCGGCGGTCAGTCACCTGGCCGCGAGCACGAAACCAGACCAGGTGATCACCGTGTCATTCATGAATGACTGGACCAACGAACACATAGCCGGTTATCAGCCGCGCTCCGTGGACGGGGTGGGTTCGGCGCCGCAGGGGCCGGGCCTCGGTGTCGAGGTTGATATAGCCAGCCTCGGCAAGCCATTGCTCGTCGCCAAATAGGAACCGCCCGCCTGTGACCGAGCCGGTGGTTATCAACGCCTCCGTGCGTTCAGGTGATCAGGTTCCGTGTCGATCCCTGCTTCGCTGGGTTCGAATCCTTTGAAAATCGGCCCCTGTTTTTTTATTCGCGGCATGGTGCAAGGCAAACGCCGGCCTCTGATTCCGAATTAGCGCGGATTATATTTCGAACAAACCGCGAGGTATTCATTTCGGGATATAATGCTTTATTTATTTATATGTTCAGAATATGCTTTGCGACGTAAAAATTACTCGATTCAACACGTAATTTGTTAATCAAGGCCATGCCTGATTTCCGTTGATGATTGTAGAGTCTCATAAAAATAAACCAGATATCGATAACAACCTCAGGAGATTTAAGATGATTAAAAAAATAACGGCGTTAACATTAACATTCGTTACGGCTATATTTCTTGCCTCTAATGCATATGCCGACAAGCTCGATGATATCATCGCTTCGGGTACCCTGAAGTGCGCTGCTGTTCTTGATTTTCCGCCAATGGGTTTCAGAAACGACAGAAATGAACCCGATGGTTATGATGTGGATATGTGCAGGGATCTCGCCAAGGTATTGGGTGTCGAACTTGAAATTGTTGAAACACCCTTCCCGGACAGAATCCCGGCGCTGGTGTCAGGCAGGTCCGATG
>JAOTTY010000295.1 GCA_029864185.1 Gammaproteobacteria bacterium | reverse complement strand
CGGGTAATTCATTGCTGTGGCTCTGTCCTTGAGACGCGTGGCATTCTGCTGCTGACCAAACACGCCTAGCGAGATCGCATGCTGCTTGCCCGGCTCGTCAAGCAACCGGTAATCCTCGATCCCCCTGGCCTGCAGGTCGCGGACGGTGGCCAATGCGGCTTCACGCGTGGCGTGGCCATCGATATAAACCATGGTGCCGACAAACTGTCTTTCGCTGGCGGATTTGAGCTGCGTCGCCGCACCCCGGTCCCGGTAACGTTGGCCCACGGCCCGAGCCTGATCCTGCTTCGCAAACGGGCCCACCCTGTAGCAAAGACGACCGACAGCAGCCGCCATTTGCGTACCGTTTGCCGGCCGAATACGGGTAATCTCGAAACCGCCTGGCCCGTTGACCACGTCGAAGTCGACGGGCATATCGGGTTGCAGCTCGGCCAGGAACTGCGCATCCCTGACCTTGAACAGCATCGTCATGCCCGGCATACCGAACTTGTCGATGGGGCCGTGCTCGATCTTGACCTTGCCCTGGTCGGCCCGGATCGACTTGACCGTACCGCTCGCGTCGAAGGCATCGCCCGCATCGTCACCGATCAGCTGCAGTCCGGTGATGGTGAACCCGGCGGCTGTATTGTCGACGTTGAACTCGATCTCCGAGCCCTTCTCGATATTCGCCATCTGCCCCGGATCCTCGACACGAAACATCATCGTCATCCCCGGCATGCCGAAGCGATCGATGGGGCCATGCTCGATTTTGAGCTTGCCCTCGGACATCCTGACCTGCTTGACCACCCCGGTGGCATCGAAACGACTCGATTTCATCGCCAGCCGCGTAATTGAAAATCCAGCCGCCGTGTTGTCGACGTCGAATTCAATTTCCGAACCTTTATCCAGGCCGGCGAGCTGGGCTGGATCCTCGACGCGAAACATCATCGTCATCCCCGGCATGCCGAGGCGATCGATGGGTCCGTGCTCGACCTTGATCTTGCCTTCCGACAACCGCACCTGGCGCACCACGCCGCTGGCATCGAATCCGCCCGGCATCGATTCGCCACTTGCGCCCGAGCCCGGGCGATTCGACAGGCGCTCCAGCACCGAGCTGGTCGGCGGCAGTGTCTCGTCGGAATTAAATGTCTCGTCTCCGCGAAACCTGCGTTTCCACGAGAGCTCCGTATCAAGCGGAACAACCTCGTCGGAAAACAAGGATTCGTAGGATGGCGACGCGGGATGCTGATCGACATCCAGCGGAGACGGCCTGACCTCCGCGGCCAACGCCGCGTTTCCCATTAGAACCGAAGCGAGCAAGGCGTATCTAAACCCTGTACCTGTATTCATGTTCAACACTGGAACCTCGAAAAATAACAATTAGATGTAACACCACAGGCAATGCATCACGGTCAGCGATTGCGATGGCGCAATGAGTCGGGGCCGGCTTTACTTCGAGCTGGCCAGACGGTCTCGGGGACCGGTTAGGTTAGAGTCTCGGGGGCCTTTCCAGGCGGGACAGGAAAGAGGATTTTAATGCGAGCATGTCGGTGGGCAGCCAGCGATCGGATTTGTCAAAGGCGGAAAGTGCGCAATCCTGGTGCAACATTGAGGCGGAAATGCCGCACAAAACCTTGCAGGTACTGCCGTGCTCGCATTGCATATCACCGGCCGTGTCGACAGCCTCCTGCAACAGCTGCGCGGAAACTCGATCGGCTTCGTCGATGACATGTTTGCAGCGGTGACTGGTATCGACTCCCTGCTCCGCGGGACCGTCCAGGATAACCCACGACGCGTGCACCATCGGTGCAGCCAGCAGGTTGATTGCCATCATGCAGCAAATTAACCGGGCCAGGCGATTTCGTATCGTTATTCGCATTACTCGTGGTGTCTGTCGGTACCTTGTAGGAAGCTTCAGATTCGTCAATAACTGGTTGAGCATAGCACAACCGACTAAATGTTATGACCAGCGGGGATCGTATCGGTTCACGGGCATCAAGGCAAATGCAATCTGTTGTTTCGTCGCCCCCGGTCCCTCAGCGCAACTTGTTCGCGATTTCAACTGGCGTAGGAGGCGGCACATCAGGCTCTACGGAACGATGCCCGGGGACAGGAATGTCGCGGCTTGCTAAAAAGCCCCGGGGTTGGATTAATCGTGTCAGGACCAGTATACCGAGCGACAGGCCTTCGACTTGTATGAAGGTGATCAGATCCGGTTATCAGTGTTTATTGCGCCACGTTTTAACTCACAAATTGGAGTATAGGAAGAATTAACGCCTGTGAGCATTACTCCTGGTTGTATTGGTTAATGGTGCAAGCGGCATCGAATTGGATATGGAGCTACTTTCTTTGTAAATTCTTGAGGCAATTTCGTAGATACGAGCGAAACGATCGCCCCTTCTGTCCATTCCTGTCCGCCAGGCCAAGCCTATCCTCACTGCTTTCGTCTGGATCAGCAAACTAAAATGAAGGTGAGGCATGCAGCAACATCACTCTTTTCTGTAATCGTTAAATCCTGACTCAAACTGCAGCGTGTGTCCCAATAGGTTCGTGATTCGCCGCTGAATAAACGAGTCTGAGGGTTCATTATCTCAAGAGCTGATATTCAGATGAGCTTGACGAGCTTCTCGAACCGGCCATTAACTGACACTTACAAGGATTTAACGGTCGACTGCGTTGCCTAGTATCCGATAGATTAAATGTACTAGTTCGGCTGGCTACCAAACTCAGCGGCTAGCGAATCGACGACACCTTTAATAATGTTGATAAACTGATCAATCCCCGCCTGATCATTATTCTGACGGCAGGCATTTAGTCCTGAAAGAGCAATGTTATAGGCCGCATGGTAATTGCCCTCCTGGACAAATCTCTGAATTTCTTTAGCCTCAAATTCGATATCCAAATTTTAACCTCGAATGTTGCCAATCCATAAACATTTGGTGTACCCAGCATACTATACCTATATAGCAATGGAGCCCGTGAATTGCCAGGCTAAACATTTAGGTCCGTTTGTGGATGCGCAAATGAACCTCTTCATGGGGAGAGAACGGCCAGTTTCGGACACTCTCACAATTACTCTAACAGATTAAAATTAAGTTAACTGCCACCTCAATTCTTGACCGGCGGCAACTAAATTTTAGCTAGCCTCGCTAAGATATGGGATGGTTATGATAAGAAGCGGGAATTTAGAGATGGCAAAAAGCACAGATCCGATTGCTGAGCAGTGGTACCACTATCCACAAAAGGCGCAAAAATTTCAGGTTACCGCGATCGATGAGGCTTCGGATTCGGTGGAAGTCCAGTATTTCGACGGCACCATCGGCGAGTTTACACTGACCGAATGGTACGCAATGGAAGTCGAACCCGTGGCCACGCCCGAGGACTGGACCGGACCAATGGATAATATCGAAACCGATGATCTCAATCCGGTCGGCACCGAAATGTCGCCCGAGGACTGGCGCGCACCATATGACGAGGAAATGGAAAAGACGTCGGCGGGACCGCATTTTTCCGATGAGGAAGAATAGTAAGTCGAGCGAAGCTAATCGTCAGTATCGACAAACAGTGGTCGATATCTGAGTATTCGAAGTCGGAATAAACCGGTATTGCCGGTGCGCAGATTCAGACTCCCTGGCCGACAACGATGTTCTCTGTCTTAACCCCATCCGCGATATTTCGGGCATGGTGCCGGCGCTCTTTTCGTCCCTCCATGCCAATCAACAGGGTTGGCAGGAACAGGAAATCCATCGCCAGCGCCAGGCTGATGGTAATCGCCGACATCAGCCCCATCTCGGCGTTCATCTTGAATCCGGAAAACACCAGCACCAGGAATCCGGCGACCAGCGCGACCGTGGTCACCCACATCGCGGTGCCGACGGTATTGAACGAGTGGTGTACTGCGGCGGCGGCATTCATATCCAGTTCGCGTCGGGCATGCAGGTATTTGCTGAGAAAATGCACCGTGTCATCGACCACGATTCCAAGCGTCATCGACACGATTACCGATAGTCCGAGACCGACCTGGCCGACCAACAGTCCCCACAGGCCAAAGGCCATGATTGCCGGCGCCAGGTTGGGTGCAAGGCTGATAAGGCCGTGTTTCACGCTGCGTAACGCGAAAATCAGAATAAACGAGATCAATACCAATGCACCAAACGATGCCCCCAGCATGCTGTTGATGTTGCGCTGCGACAGGTAGGCCCACATCATCGTCAAACCGGAGCCATGGGTAACCATGTATTCAGGCGCATTAGCCTCGAGCCATTCGCGCCCGCGTTGCTCTATCTCACGCTGTTCTCGGGTCGTAGTGTCTTCGATCGACACCATCATGCGCGTGGCGGACTTATCGACATCGATCTGGTTGTTGAGATCGAGGCCATAGGGTAACGACATCTCATATAGCAACAGGTATTGCGCCGCCAGGTCACGGCGCTCTGGAATTTGATACCAGGCCGGGTCGTCGCCGTGCATGTTTTGATTCAGGCGTTTCATGATGTCGGTAAAGACATCCACGTGCACCACCTTTGGCTGCTGTCGGTACCATTCGGCAAACGCATCGATGGTTGCCAGATACTCGGGATTGTTGATGCCGCCAGAGTCGCCGGACGAGAGCGAAAATTCGATCGTATCCCCGCCGGTAAGCTCCTGCTCCATGAAATCGCTGGCGCGGCGAATTTGATACTTTTCACCGATGTAGGCG
>JAOTTY010000053.1 GCA_029864185.1 Gammaproteobacteria bacterium | reverse complement strand
GACAGTATCTGGGCTCCCGACATGCGCTTCAGGTTGAATTGCAGGCAGCGTGACAGCACGGTTACCGGAACTTTTTGCGGATCGGTGGTGGCGAGTAGAAATTTCACATGCGGCGGCGGTTCTTCCAGGGTCTTGAGCAGGGCATTGAAGCTATGCCTGGATAGCATATGGACCTCGTCGATCAGGTAAACCTTGAATCGACCGCGGGTCGGGGCGTACTGAACGTTATCCAGCAGCTCGCGCATATCGTCGACACCGGTACGTGACGCAGCGTCGATCTCGATCAGGTCGACGCTACGGCCTTCGTCTATTTCGACGCAGGAGGAACAGGTTCCGCAGGGTTTCGAGCTTATTCCCTGCTCGCAATTGAGCGCCTTTGCAAAAATTCGCGCAACCGTGGTTTTGCCAACCCCGCGCGTACCGCTGAAAAGGTAAGCGTGATGCAGGCGATTGCTGTCGAGGGCGTTTACCAGCGCCTGCAATACATGCTCCTGACCAACCATTTGCTGGAAATTGGTCGGTCGCCACTTGCGCGCTAGTACCTGGTAACTCATTCGGATCTGGCTGGAGGTAGAGTATTTTGCCGGAAAACTGGAGGCGACCTGATTCAGCACACCCCCGCACCCAATGTCCCTGCTACCGTTGCTCCCTTCCGGGCCTGGCGGGGTTTACAGCTGATTGTCACGAAGGGACCGAAACAGGTCACCATTGTAAGTGCGAGAGTGTATAGCGAAGGTCGGTGAGGTTTCAAGAAACCATTGTCCCGATTCGCTTGTCATCACCGAAAATTAACCCGAGAATATGGCGCGCCACCAGCAACCACCCGGATTACAGCCAAGCATGGGCAAGAAAAAATCGAAAGCCCCGTCCAATACCATCGCCGTCAACCGGATTGCGAGACACGACTATTTCATCGAAGACGAGATCGAAGTCGGAATCGTGCTCCAGGGCTGGGAAGTCAAGAGCCTGCGTAACGGCAACCTGCAGCTCAAGGAAAGCTACGTTATGGTCAAAAATGGCGAAATCTGGCTGATCGGCGCTCACATGAGCCCGCTGACAAGCGCATCCAGCCATGTAAAGCCCGATGCGACCCGCACCCGCAAACTGCTTGCACATCGCGGCGAAATCGATCGCATCGTCGGCATGGTGGAGCGCAAGGGCTATACGCTGGTGGCCCTATCAGCCTACTGGAGCCGCGGGCGCGCCAAGCTTAAACTCGGCATTGCCAGGGGCAAGAAAGCGCACGACAAGCGCGCCAGCGTCAAGGATCGCGACTGGCAACGCGACAAGGCCCGTATCCTCAAGTCCTCGTAAATTCCGGATCCACTGTCTGACGGCGAGGCTTAACGCCGGTCCGGCGCAACGACAACGGCATCCTGAGCATTATTTCCAGACAGGATCTTCGTGCTGGGTCGCCAGAAATTCGATGTACTCGCCGTCAGCCTGCCGCGAGGCTGCGTCCACCTGCCACAGCGGTAGCGGCTGTCCCGGATCGATACGCTGCGGCTCGATACTTCTGCGACCGCTTTCCTCGCCCTGCCCGGCATCCAGTCCCAGGCTGGTCTGTCCACCGGTCATGGCGAGGTATACATCCGCGAGGATACGCGCATCGAGCAGCGCACCGTGCAGGCTGCGATGGCTATTGTCGATATCGTAGCGCTTGCAAAGCGCATCGAGATTATTTTTCTGACCAGGATGTTTCTGCCGCGCCATCAACAGGGTATCCAGCACGTTGCAGCATTGTTGCAACGGAGCCGCCGGCGGTTCCAGCAGCGACAGCTCGTAATCGAGGAAACCAATGTCGAAGGGAGCGTTATGTATGATCAGCTCTGCGCCCGCAACATAGTCGATAAAATCCTGCGCCAGTTCGGCGAATCGATGTTTATCCTGCAGAAAATCGCTGCTGATACCATGGACCTCGAAGGCGCCGGCATCGATTTCCCGGCCGGGATTCACGTAATAGTGCCAGTGGTTACCGGTCACCCGCCGGTTGACTAGCTCGATACACCCGATCTCGATGATGCGATGCCCCAGGCTGACCTCGAGCCCGGTTGTTTCGGTGTCCAGAACGATCTGTCTCATGCCGGAGCCTGGGCGTCGATCGCTTCATTGGCAAGGCGATCGGCGAGTTCATTGCCTTCGACCCCGGTATGACCCCTGACCCAGTTCCAGTCGACTTCGTGGCGCGCAACCTCTTGGTCCAGCTGACGCCACAGGTCGACATTCTTGACTGGTTTTCTGGCGGACGTTTTCCAGCCATTGCTTTTCCAGTTCGAGATCCATTCGTTGATACCCTGCATGACGTATTTCGAATCGGTATAAAGCTCGACATGACAGGAGCGCTTTAACGCCCGCAATCCCTCGATGACCGCGGTCAGTTCCATCCGGTTATTGGTCGTCTCCGGGTCATACCCGCGCAAGGTCTTATTCCGGTCCTGGTAGCGCAGCACGGCGCCCCAGCCGCCAGGACCGGGGTTGCCGCGGCATGCACCGTCGGTATAAATCACGACTTTGGTGCTCATGCCCGGCTAGCGATCATATTTCATGTTGCGGCCGACGCTGGGCCGCGCGATTTTGCCGGGCAGAATCTTGCGCGTGACCCAGCGATGCCTGACCGGTGTTAACGGAGAAATGTTCTTGCTATAAATCATTAAATTGAGCACCCCCAGCATCGGCAACCATTTCTTGCTCCCTTTTTCGAACCAGCTCATGTGGCGCGTTACCGAGGCCTTCTGTATCGGCGGCAGATATCCCACCCGGTAATGCCGGTCCTGATCGAAACCGAGCAGACGCATCCAGTCGTCTATGCGCCTGGCGGTATATAAGTGGCCCTTGAACGGAACATGCTCCAGCCACGATTGAAAGAAATGCCGTAGCCCCCACAGCGACATCGGATTGAAATCGATTATTACCAGCTTGCCCTCCGGTATCAGGATACGGAAAGCCTCGCGCAATATCGCATGCGGTTCGGAGGTATTCGACAAGTGATGCATGAGAATCACCAAATCGACGCTATCCGACGCAACCGGCAGCATCGACGGATTAGCACGTATCATCGCCGGCGACTGCAGGTCATCGAGGGTGAACTGGTGCTTGACGCGACAACTCTCCTGTAATCGCTGCGCCAGTTGCGAGCAGCCTATCTGCAGCGAGTAATAGCCGAAGGTCGTCGCCAGAATCGGGGTTATCTGTTCCTCCAGATCACTGAACAAATATTGTCCGAAATCGCCCAGATACCAATCTTCAATGGTGGCAAATCCTTTGCTTTCAGTGGTTTGTCGGGAAAATCTCATTTGAAACTTACGAATGGGGAGTTACAATTAACATATTCTAGCCATTTAGGCCGATCGATACTAATGTTTCTCAGACCAAAGCCCCCAGGCGGGGACAGGAAGATGCCGGCCTTGACGTTATTGCCGCTGTTGCTAGCTGGCTGCGCCAGCCTGCAACCCGCAAACGTTAACGAGAACGCGTCCGCCGACGCCGTGGCGATACCGCTAGACGATCACGATCTGCTGGTTGCCGGCGCAATTCAGGGCGTCGCAGTTACGGGCGGGCATGCCGCGAATCAGCCAGTCCCCTACGAGCCGATCGATTCTGCGCCTCCCGAAACCACCGTAAACCCTCAGCTTTATCTCGATATCGAGATCCAGGCCGAGCAGGCCGAAATGGCCCTGGAGGAGCAGCAGCGAGCCGAGGCGGAGGTTGTTGCGGCCATAGAAGCGTCGCTAAGAGAAACGCGCATAAAGCACAACGCCTGGCACCGGTTGCACGATGGCATGCAATTGACCCCGGTAGAGAACGCTCGGGTTACGGCACAACTCAACTGGTATCTCGATCATCAAAGCTATCTGCAACGCGTCATGGAGCGTGCCCGACCCATCCTGCCGTTTGTCCTGGACGAACTCGAAAAGCGGGATCTGCCAACCGAGCTGGCGCTGTTGCCAATCGTGGAATCTGCCTACCAGGCCTTCGCCTATTCCCATGGCCGCGCTTCCGGCATGTGGCAAATCATTCCGTCTACCGGTCGTTTTCTCGGGTTGAAGCAGAACTGGTGGTACGATGGCCGTCGTGACATCATCGAATCGACCCGCGCGGCGATTACCTACCTGGAGAGCCTGGCGGCCCAGTTCGACGGCGACTGGGAACTGGCCCTGGCCGCCTACAACGCCGGACCCGGCAAGATCCGCAGCGCGGTTCGCTACAACAAACAACGCAAGCGCCCGACCGATTTCTGGCACCTGACCCGGATCCGCAAGGAAACCCGTGCCTACGTGCCCAAGCTGTTTGCACTCAGAGAGCTGTTCGCAAATCCGGACAAGTATCAACTGGACCTGATCCCGGTAAACAACCAGGTCAGCTATGAAATCGTGGAACTCGACGGCCAGATCGACCTGGCACTGGCCGCGGATCTGGCGGGCATCACGGTCAACGAGTTATACCAGCTAAACCCGGCATTCAACCGATGGGCGACCGCGCCGGGCGGGCCGCACCGTTTACTGCTGCCCCGTGGTAAGGCCGAGCGTTTTAAGGCTGAGGTAGCAAAGGTACCGCCGGGCAAGCGCATAAACTGGGTAAGGCACAGGATCAAGAACGGCGAAACCCTGAGCCACATTTCACGGAAATATGGTAGCTCGGTGGCGCTGATACGGGAGGTCAACAATATCCGCGGCACCCAGATACGCGCCGGCAGGCATCTCATGGTGCCCACCGCAACCAAGTCACTGAAGACTTATACACTCAGCGCAAACTCGCGCATCGACCGCATTCAGAATACCAACCGCTCGGGCAACAAGAATGTTCACATCGTAAGGCCGGGGCAAAGCCTGTGGAGCATTTCGAGAAGCTATGGTGTCACCACGCAGGCGCTTGCCAAATGGAATGCGATGGCGCCCATCGACACGCTGCGAGTCGGGCAGAAACTGGTTGTCTGGACCAAGGATAAACGGGCGCAGTCAGTCAGTATCATTGATACGCGTCCGGGTAATGCGTTGCATGCGCTGCGGTACACGGTCAGAAAAGGCGATTCTCTCTACCTTATTGCCGATCGCTTTAATATC
Organism: Gammaproteobacteria bacterium; assembly: GCA_029864185.1. Classification (GTDB taxonomy): domain Bacteria; phylum Pseudomonadota; class Gammaproteobacteria. The sequence goes on along the minus strand of JAOTTY010000053.1, from coordinate 13,852 downwards.
AGCGTTGCCGATATCAAGCGCTGGAACCAGGTCGGCAAGTATCTGCAGCCAGGGCAGAAACTCAAACTTTATATCGATATAACAAGCCAGTCCGGTTGAAGCAAAACAGAGTGCATGACGGCGCCGATATTTTGACCCGAAGAGTTGCTTTATGCGATACCAAGCGCCAAAATAGCTCTAATAACGCTACTCGCCGAGAATTCCCGAACTAGATATGAGCCTTGAAATTGATCCCAAACAAATAAAATCATTTTCACCGATCAATTCTCTGAATCCTGAAAACGCTCAAGAATTAATCAAAAAAATTACCGCCACGCGGTTACAGGCCGGCCATTATATTTTCAAGAAAGGCGACATGGAAAAATTTCATGTCTATCTGCTTCAAGGCGAAGTGGAACTGGTACAGGATAAAAAGGTGATCAAGGTTATCAAGGCCGGCTCGCCCGATGGCCTGCAGCCGTTGGCGCACGGCTTCCCTCGTCCGGCCTCGGCACGCGCGAAATCGCCCGTTGTCATAACCAAAATAAATAGCGACATGCTCGACATCATGCTTACCTGGGATCAAACCGGAAGCTATTCGGTTGAGGCGGTCGACGAAGAAGATGACGAGACCGACTGGATGACCCGCATCCTGCAGACACGAGCCTTTCACCGCATACCGCCTGCCAACATACAGGCCATGTTCATGCGCATGGAATCGGTCAGTTTCAAGCCGGGCGAAAAAGTCATCGAGCAGGATGACGAAGGCGATTATTTCTACATCATCAAAGAGGGGCGCTGCCTGGTGACCCGATCGACGCCGGCCAATCCAAATGGCGTAAAACTGGCTACCCTTTCGGTTGGTGACAGCTTTGGTGAAGAAGCCCTGATTTCAGATAGTAAGCGTAATGCGACGATCACGATGCTTACCGACGGCCATCTGATGCGCCTCAACAAGGAAGACTTCAACTCACTGTTAAACGAACCGCTGCTCAACTGGGTCGATTACGACGAAGGCAAGCAGCTGGTAGAACAGGGCGCAGTCTGGTTCGACGTGCGCTTACCGACGGAGCACAAGGCCAAACACATCAAGGGCAGCATCAACATACCGTTGATATTTCTGCGCATGAAGGCCAATTCGCTGGATACCGAAAAGAAGTATGTCGTTTACTGTGACACGGGGCGACGCAGCTCGGCCGCTTCCTTCCTGCTGAACGAAAAAGATATCGAAACCTTTGTCCTCAGGGATGGTGTCGATACCGCCGAGCCGGAAGATCTCGAAACGGCCTGATCAGTTTTCCGATCCGGACTCAACCGGCATAACCGGGTATCTGGCTTACGTCGATTTCATCTATCTGCTCGGGATCGAGAAATTCCTTCGCGTAATCGAGATAAACACGTTCCTTGATGAAAATATCGAATATATCCGGGTCGATGTGATCTTCCTTCTTCATGAGTCCCATGATCTTCAGGCATTCCGATAATTTCTTGCCCCTCTTGTAGGGTCGATCGCTTGCGGTAAGCGCCTCGAAGATATCAGCGATTGCCATAATACGGGCCTGCACCGACATTTCTTCACGGCGCAATCCCTGCGGGTATCCGCTGCCATCCATTTTTTCGTGATGACCGCTCGCATACTCGGGAACGTTCTGCAGGTTTTTGGGGAAAGGCAGAGATTCCAGCATCTTGATCGTCGCAACGATATGGTAATTGATCACCTCTCTTTCATTATCATTGAGCGTGCCGCGCTTGATGCTCAGATTGATGACCTCGTCATCGGTCAACAACGGCCTGCGCTTACCATTTGCATCGGTCCATTCGAGTCTTGCAAGATTTCGCACGCGCTCGATATCAGCGTCGCTCATGAATTCGCCGCCCAGGTTGGCGTTGCGCAAAAACTCGAAATCATTATCGTAGGTCGCACATTTTTGCTCGAATTCGGCGTTTAGAACCTCCGCGTTCGGCGCAGTCTCGCCGCCGTTCACCAACGCTCGCAGGTAGTCGATTTCGGCATCTCGCCGCATCACCTCGAAACGCGTCTCCAGCACATCGATACGATCGTAAATCGTTTCCAGCTTGGTGGCCTTGTCCATAACATGCTCCGGGGTAACTACCTTGCCGCAGTCATGCAACCAGGCCGCGGTCTCGAGTTCGTAACGATCCTTGTCAGACATCTCGAAATTCCGCAAGGGTCCCTCTTCGGCAGAGTGCGCTGCCTCGGCAAGCATCATCGTCAACACGGGAATACGGCGACAGTGCCCCCCCGTGTAAGGCGACTTGTCATCGATCGCCGACGCAATCATTCGTATGAAAGACTCGAATAAGTACTGCAGCTCCGATATCAGCCGGCGCTGGGTCAACGCGACCGCCGCCTGAGAGGCCAGCGACTCCGCCAGCTGCTGTTCGATTTCGCTAAATGCAATAACTTCACCGCTGGCGAAGTCCCTGGCATTTATTAGCTGCAGCACGCCGATAATTTCATGTTCGTGATCCTTGAGGGGGAAGGTCAGCATCGACCGGGTTCGGTATCCGGTAGTGCTGTCGAACTCTCGCGTGCCGGTAAAATCGAATCCAATCTCGTGATAGGCGTCTGCGATGTTGACGGTCTCGCCAGACAGAACGCAATGGGTGACGACATTGGCGTGATTTTCCTTTCCGTCTACGACCAGGGGAATGTTTGGAAAAGTGATTTCATTGCCCGAGCTTCCACCCATCTGGATATCGAGTGAATCATTCGAAATGATTTCGAAACTGAGTTCACCGTCCTGTAAAAAGTACAGCGAACCAGCGTCCGCATGTGTCAGGGACTTGGCCCCCATCATGATCAACTCGAGCAGCCTGGGTGTATCGCTCTCTGCGGACAGGGCTATTCCAATTTCGTTTAGTCGTTCGATTCTATCGAGTAATTCAGACATAAACTTCAACCTTTCCTCTGTCGGACTGCGCTTTCTTAATATCTGGAGAGGACCCTATTCTCGGATAATCACAAGACTTTCGAATCTCGTAACGTGACAATTATTTAAGCCTTTACACTGGTAATAACAGGCATACAACCTTATAGTTTAGAAGGTTTGCGATACATTTGCCTGGCGGGGAGAAATCAAGCTGTTAACCAGTTCATGGTGATCGGATAAACTATTGAATAGTATTCAAATCGGAATTCATTAATGTCCGGTTAAAGCCCTGTGATTCAACGGTAAAACACGGGACGCTAATAATAAATTGAACTATGGAGACGGTATGAAAACCCGTTTTTGGAGTAGCGACTGGTTTGCAGGGCTACTGATCACGATCGTGGTTGTCGTTTTTTCGGGTACGGCCCCTTTTCAAAGCCTCGAACGAACTTTCTATGACTGGGGCGTTAGATCTACCGACCGTCTGCCCTCAGAAAAAATCGCCGTTATCGCAATCGACGACCAGAGCATCAATAACATCGGACGCTGGCCCTGGCCGCGCGATTTACATGCCGAGCTAATCAACCGTCTTTCCGATGGCGGCGCCAGGGTCATCGGTCAGACTGTCTTTTTTCTGGAACCACAGGTCGATCCGGGCGCCCTGTATATCCGTGAACTGATCGAGTTTTTCTCCAATGCGAGCTTCAACGATGTGCCCGCAGACATTGACGCGCTCGGCGCGATGCTGGAAATAGAAGGCAAAAACACTGCGGTGGCTGAAATCCTGCAATTTTATCTCCAGTCCAGCATGAACACCCGCCTCAGTCGGGATATCGAAACCCTTAAATCCAGCCTGTTCGAAGCAGAACAGGCTCTGAACACGGACGCCAAGCTCGCGGCGAGCCTCGACAGGGCGAAGAACGTGGTGCTGGCGATGGTTTTCTACCTGGGTAAGCCGCTGGGAAAACCCGACAAGGAACTACCCCCCTATGTTCTCAAGAACTCCATAAATCAGATACACGATCGAATCGCGGCACAGGCGGATGGCCTTTTCCCGGTACCGACGGTCGACGCCCTGCCGCCCATTCCCGAAATCGGCCAGCACGCCGTGGCAATTGGCCATCTGAACTCGCTGCCCGATGTCGATGGCGGGGTTCGCTCCGAGCCGCTGGTTTTGCTCCACTACGATCGCTTTTACCCGTCGATGTCGCTGCAGATAGCAGCGCTTAGCCTGAATCTCGGCACCGACGATATACGGGTAAATCTCGCCGAAAGCGTAGAACTCGGCTCGCTGACGATCAAGACCGATTCGCAATTGCAGATGAACAGCTTCTTTTACTCGGATATGCAGGGCTTTCCGGCGTTCCAGGTGGATTCGTATTACGACGTGTTTACCGGCAAGATACCGATCGAGAAATACAAGGATAAAATCGTCCTCATCGGGCCTACCGCGACCGGAGTCGGTACGCCCCAGGTAACGCCAATCAATCCCTCCATGGCACCGGTATTGACGCTGGCGCATTCGGTATCGAGTATTCTCAACGAAGATTTTTTCATCGAACCCGAATGGGGCTTCTGGGCCCGCATGGGGATATTCCTGCTGGTCGCGCTATACCTGATGCTACTGATGCCGCGTCTCAAGGCTGGCGTCTCGTTCGTCATCTCGCTGGTGCTCGTACTGTCACTGGTGGCGGCTCATTACATACTGATGACCAGCAGTACGATGTGGATCCAGATGATGACGCCCGGGGCGCTGCTGGTTATTGGCTACCTGCTGATAACGACCAAGCGCTTCCTGGTCACGGAGCGCGGCAAAGCGCGCTCCGACGTCGAGTCCACCGAGAGCAATCGCATGCTCGGCATCGCTTTTCAAACCCAGGGTCAACTCGACATGGCTTTCGAGAAGTTCCGTAAATGCAGCCCGGTCGACGAGCAGGTGCTCGAGGCAATGTACAACCTGGCGCTGGATTTCGAGCGCAAGCGCCAGTTCAACAAGGCGACGTCGGTTTACCAGTACATGACCAGACACCACAAGAGTTTTCGCGATATCGCTACGAGGATGAGCCGGGCGCAGAAAATGGAGGAAACGGTCATGCTCGGGGGCAGCGGCGGTCATGCCGGCGGCACCCTCATGCTGGACCAGGCCGGGTTCGAAAAACCGATGCTGGGCCGTTATGAGGTTGAGAAAGAGCTGGGTAAAGGCGCCATGGGTATCGTCTACCTCGGCAAAGATCCAAAGATCAGCCGGGTCGTCGCGATTAAAACCATGGCGCTGGCCCAGGAATTCGATGAAGATGAGCTCGACGAGGTCAAGGAGCGATTCTTTCGCGAGGCCGAGACCGCTGGCCGGCTCAATCATCCCTGCATCGTTACCATCTACGACGCCGGCGAAGAGCACGACCTCGCCTATATCGCAATGGAGTTTCTGAAGGGGCACGATCTCGCAAGATACTGCAAGCCGGATAATTTGCTGGATGCGCGTAAAGTGATCAGCATCGTAGCCCGTGCGGCGGAAGGACTTGATTTCGCTCATAAACAAAACGTGGTTCACCGAGATATCAAGCCCGCGAACATAATGTACGAACCTGAATCGGACACGATAAAGATCACCGACTTCGGTATTGCGCGAATCACCGACTCCAGCAAGACGAAAACTGGCATGGTGCTTGGTACCCCTTCCTATATGTCGCCCGAGCAGCTGGCCGGCAAGAAAGTTGACGGGCGCTCGGATTTGTTTTCGCTTGGCGTGATGCTCTACCAGATGCTGTCGGGGTCGTTACCGTTCAAGGCGGATTCGATGGCCAGCCTGATGTTCAAAATCACCAACGAAGAAGCCGCTGATGTCCGGTCGATTCGTCCCGAAATTCCCGAGGCGCTCGCCGCGGTAATCAACAAGGCCCTTACCAAGGATGTGGATCAGCGTTATCAGACAGGAGCTGAATTTGCCAGCGCACTGAAAGTGTTTCTGAAGACATAGGCCCACTATTAAATGAATTTACAAAACAAGATAACAATAAAGGGTTTGACTGATACCGGGAGGGTGCGCAGTAAAAACGAAGATGCGATAGGATTCGATAGCGCCCTGGGTCTGGTCGTGCTGGCCGACGGTATGGGAGGACACCGGGGCGGCGAGATTGCCAGCAGCATGACGGTAGATACCATTATCGACCAGTTACAGCAGCGACTGCCGGAAATTCCACCCGGTGAAGTGGACGAAACCAGCGGTTTCTCGATGGAATCTATCTGCATCCAGGATGCCGTCGTCGCCGCCAACGAGTTGGTTTACGCAGCCGCTGAAGCCAATCCGGAACACAAGGGAATGGGTACCACGATCGTGGTGCTGCAGTTTTATAACAATTCATTTTCGCTCGCTCATATCGGTGACTCGCGCTGTTATCGGTTACGCAACGATAAACTGGAACAGATTACCAAGGACCATTCGCTTTTGCAGGAGCTCATCGATCGCGGATTTTACACACCTGAGGAAGCGCGAAATTCGATGAATAAAAACCTCGTTACGCGCGCCCTCGGCATCGATCCGGTGGTCATGCCCGATATTCAGGAAGATATAGTCCTGAAAAATGACATATATTTGCTATGTTCTGATGGATTAACCGATTTAGTTGAAGATAACGATATATACTTAACTATTATGCAATTTAGTGCTAATCTAGAAGAAGCTGCCAAGCAATTGATTACAAAGGCAAACCAGAACGGCGGAAGGGACAATATTTCGGTAATGTTATGCCGTATAGACGATGATTTTTCATCCAAGCAAGGCTGGTTCAAAAAGTTTGTTGCTTGGTTCGATTAGCGAAATACCCCCAGTGGAAACATACTCTAGAGGCTGGATATAAAAATGGTCGCAAAACTGATCACGACATCAAGCACGGGCGAAAAAACCGAGTACGAGTTGGTCAACGAAACCACGACGATTGGGCGCAAGCCGGGTAACGACATTCAAATCGATAACCTGTCGGTCAGCGGCAGGCACGCCCAGGTCATTACGATACTCGAAGACTCGTTTCTGGAGGATCTGGGCAGCACCAACGGCACTTATGTCAACGGCAAACTGGTTAAGAAGCACGCGCTCGAGAATGGCGACAATATCACGCTGGGTAAATATCAGATTACTTATCAGAATAATTCCGGGGGCGGCGAGCAGGATTTCGAGCAAACCATGATTATCCGCCCGGGAGAAGCCGGCATGCCCGAGGAGGCCGGCGGCAGGGAAATTGACAAGTCGGTGCAGAAAATATCCGCCGCAATCGCATCCGAAGCCGCCACCACCGCCGCTTCCCCTATGGCAAACAGGGAAGCCTGCCTGCAACTTCTCAGCGGCGCAAATGCCGGCAAGGAACTGATACTGACCAAGGCATTGACCACAATCGGTCAACCCGGCGTGCAGGTAGCCGCAATTACCCGTCGGCCACAGGGTTTCTTTTTGATACACGTCGACGGAGGACCGAACAATAATGTTCCCAAGGTCGGGGGCTCACCTATCGGATCCAACGCACACGAATTAAAAAGCCACGACATCATCGAAGTCGCTGGCGTTAAAATGGAATTTTATCTCAAGTAAAAATTCAAAAACTGCTCGTCCGACCTAATCCCGGGAGCATAAATGCAATTGCAGCGCCTAGTCAGGCCGACTCTTAGCGCGATCATCCTGCTGATTCTTCTGGTCGACACTTCCGGGCTGAATAAATATCCCTTTATCAAGCAACTGGAAAACTGGACTTACGACGCGCGGCTTAATTTTACCCGCCCCGACACGATCGACGACCGCATTGTTATCATCGATATCGACGAAACCTCGCTGGCCGAAGTTGGGCGCTGGCCATGGGGACGAAACAAACTGGCAACTATCGTCAACAATTTATTCGACCTGTACGAGGTCGACACGGTTGGTTTCGATATCGTATTCGCCGAAAAAGACCAGAGCTCCGGGCTCGAGAAATTCGATCAGCTCGCGCGCACCACGCTAAGGAACAATGCCGAATACCTGCAGGCGCTGCAGGAAATTCGCCCCAGCCTGATGCATGACGAAATATTTGCCGATAGCCTGATCGGAAAAAATATCGTGCTTGGTTATTATTTCAAAACCAATTTGCAGGAAGACGAAACCGGGATTACCGGAATGCTGCCGCCGGCACTGACCAGGATGGATTTGCAATGGAGCGAGCGCCTGCCTATCAATAGGGCTGTCGGCTATGGGGGTAACCTCGAAATACTGCAGGCCTCGGCCAAGTCGGGAGGCTACTTCGACAATCCCTTCGTCGATGCTGACGGCGTTTTTCGGCGCGTACCGCTGGTACAGGCCTACCAGGGCTATTTGTTTGCTTCGCTCGCGTTGGCGGTGTCTCAGGCCCACCTCGGTGCAGACGGAATTCAGCTCGCGGTCGAAACGGAGGGCACCCGGGGAGGCGAGGAATACTATGCGCTCGAAACGATCGACCTCAGGGATTATCGCATCCCGGTTGATGCAAACGGTGCGGTGTTCGTCCCCTATCGGGGCCGACAGGGCAGCTTTACGTATATTCCCGCCCACGAGGTCCTGAATCGCAAGACCAACCCTCAGATCCTCAAGGACAAGATCGTGCTTATTGGCACCTCTGCGCCCGGTCTGCTCGATCTGCGCTCGACGCCGGTGCAGAATATTTATCCCGGTGTCGAGGTACACGCCAATATCATTTCAGGAATTCTCGACGATCGCATCAAGCACAAGCCTGCCTGGACGGTAGGCTATGAATTCGTTCTGCTGGTCGTTATCGCAGTCAGCATGGCATTACTGTTACCGCTGGTATCACCGCTACTGGCCGCTGCCGGAACCCTTGGCCTTACCGGCCTCGTCATGGTCGGCACCTTTCTTGCCTGGAACAACAACCTGATTCTGCCCCTGGCAAGCCCGCTGCTGCTGATTTTACTATTGTTCATACTGCACATGTCTTACGGTTATTTCATCGAGTCCCGCGGCAAACGGCAGCTGGCTCATCTGTTCGGCCACTATATTCCGCCAGAGCTGGTAGACGAAATGAGCGAGTCGCCCGAAGAATATTCGCTCGAAGGCGAAAACCGTGAAATGACTGTTCTTTTTTCCGACGTACGCGGTTTTACGTCAATTTCGGAGGGCATGGATCCGAAGCAGCTAACCCAGTTGATGAATGCCCTGCTGACACCCATGACACGGGTAATCCACAAGAACCGGGGAACTATCGATAAGTACATGGGTGACGCAATTATGTCGTTCTGGGGAGCGCCTTTACACGATTCGGAACATGCCCGTCATGCCCTCTACGCCGCAATGGAAATGATGGATGAACTGAAAATCATGCAGGAAGATTTCGAACGGCGCGGCTGGCCCAAGGTCGATATCGGCATCGGTCTGAATACCGGCGACATGAACGTCGGCAACATGGGCTCGGAGTTTCGCATGGCTTACACGGTGCTCGGCGACGCGGTCAACCTGGGCTCTCGCCTCGAAGGCCTTACCAAGAATTATGGTGTTAATATTATCGTCAGCGAGACCACCAAGGCGGCGGTTCCCGAGTTTGTTTTCCGCGAGCTCGATCTGGTGCGCGTAAAGGGCAAGAACGAGCCTGTTGCAATTTTCGAACCGGTTGGGCATAAGAATGACCTGGACAAATCGGTCACCTCCGAGCTTACCGCCTACAAACAGGCCCTGATGAATTTCCGCGCGCAGTCCTGGGACAGGGCGGAGCTCGATTTCTTCAATCTAAACCGCACCAGCCCCGGCAGGATGCTATACCAGGTCTACCTGGAGCGTATTACGGTTTACCGCAACGAGCCGCCCGGTGACGGATGGGACGGCGTTTTTACGCATACCACCAAGTAAAAGCCCTTACCAGCAGTCGCGCAGCTCTCGCGCCAGTATTTGAATGCCCTTTTCCAGATCCGCCTCGCTTTGTACATAGTTCATGCGCACGCAGCTTTCGGCGTGATCGGTGGCGGCCGCCTGGCCGGGAAAAAAGTATTTGCCCGGAACCACCAGCAAACCCTTGCGCTTGAGGCGCTGGTAAAGCTCGCTGGTCGTTACGCCGAGACCTTCGAACCATAGCCACAAAAACATCGATCCCTCGGGTTTGTGGATCAGCAGGCGCGGGTCGTCTATTGCCGCCCGCAGCAGCTGTACCGCCAGCTCCGAACGTCGTTTGTAAAAGGGCCGAATAATGTCGTTGCAAAGAGCCAACAAAACACCTTCGGAAATCAACTCGTGGACAATCTCGGCGCCCAGTCCCGACGGCGCCAGGCTGGTAATTGCCGTCATGTTCGCAAAAAAACGGATCAACTCCTCGTTAGCGATGACTATCCCGGTGCGGGCCCCGGGCAGGCCCAGCTTGGAAAGACTCATGCATACGATACAATTTTCGTTCCAGAATGGATTCGCATCGCTAAAGATGATATTCGGAAAAGGTGTGCCGTAGGCATTGTCGATCATCAGCGGAACCTCGTGATTGCGTGCGATCTGATCAAGCTGCCTGCACTCGTCGTCGGTCAGCACATTACCGCTGGGATTAGTGGGTCGAGAAACACAGATCAGCCCGATGGATTCGTCGACCTGCAGGTTGTCAAAATCGACCTGGTATTTGAAAAATCCGCCCTCCAGCCGCTCGATTCTTGCCTCCTGACTGGTGATCAGAGCATCCTCGATACCGACATCGCTGTAACCAATGTACTCGGGCACCAGCGGGATCAATACGCGTTTCCGTCCGCTCCCCGTTTTACCGGCAAAGGAGTTGAACAAGATGAAGAAAGAACTCTGGCTGCCGTGGGTCAACGCGATATTTCCGTTACTGATTTTCCAGCCATACTGTTGCTGAAAAAAATCGGCAAGCGCAGCGATGAAGCTGCTCTTTCCCTGCGGACCATCGTAGTTCGCCAGGGTTTCCACCAGCTTGCCGGATGCCTGCAGTTTTTCGATTACGCCTTCGAAAATCGTCGTAACCTCAGGGATATTCGCAGGATTGCCGCCGCCGAGCATTACTACCCCAGGCTGAGCCAAACCTTCGCTCAAGTCATCCATTAAATGGGTTATTCCCGAATAGCCCTGGAACCGTTTTCCAAAATCCGAAAGATTCATCGTATTTTTCGCGTCTTTATCGAGGACATAATTACTGACAGCATTTGAAAAAAAAGCAACCGTTTTTACCCGGTCGCTTGATCCAGGTCGTTATTGACTCGAAGGGGATTTATGTCAACATCACCGCTAAACGAGTCCGGCTTACTCATGCAATACGACCACGAACTAGAATTCAAGGTGCGAGACTACGAGTGCGACATGCAGGGCGTGGTCAATAATGGCGTCTATCAGAATTACCTGGAACATGCCCGGCATGAATTCCTGCTGTCCCGTGGTATTAATTTCGCGCAGTTAACCGCTGCCGGGATAAACCTGGTCGTCATTCGAGCCGAACTGGATTACAGGAAATCGCTGACCGGCAACGATCGTTTCGTGGTGCGCAGCCTGCTGCGTCGGCTTACCAGGCTACGTTTCGAGTTTCGGCAGGATATTTACCGGCTTCCCGACGAAACACTGGTACTCGAGGCGCAAATCACCGGCACCTCTTTGAATGAACGGGGGCGCCCTTTCGTGCCGGAGAGGCTGGCGACCCTCTTTGGCCCGCAATCCGGTTCTTGACGCGGAATCCATTTCACTTTCTGCAAGCGAAATACGCGCAACGCCGATGTTCGCGGCTTAGCCGCCAAAGCTCTGAATTGCGGAAGTTAGTGCTTCGGGTATGGCCGCGACCGCCCGAGTCGATATTCTGCCGCCTGCTAAATAACGCCAGGATCAGAGGCTAGCGACAGATTCGCAGTTTGTATTTGCATGCAGCTGACTACGCTGACAAAATGGGTTTATTTTAGGGAGCAACAATGGGATTTTTAGCCGGTAAGAAAGCATTGATCGTCGGCATCGCAAGCAATCGATCCATCGCCTATGGTATCGCGCAGGCGATGCATCGAGAAGGCGCTGAACTCGCTTTCAGTTATGCCAACGAAAAACTGAAACCGCGGGTAGAAAAATTTGCCGCCGAGTTCGGTTCGAGTATCGTACTGCCCTGCGACGTCGCCAGCGATGACGAAATCATCAATCTTTTCAGACGCCTGGGAGAACATTGGGAAAGACTGGATGCATTGGTTCACTCGGTCGCATTCGCCCCGAGAGAGGCACTGGCCGGCGATTATCTCGAAAATCTGGATCGCGAAGGATTTCGCATCGCGCACGATATCAGCTCGTACAGCCTGGCTGCAATGGCCAGGGCGGCCAGGCCGATGATGCAGAATACCAACGGTTCGATTATTACGATGACCTACCTCGGTTCCCAGCGCGCGCTGCCGAACTATAATATCATGGGTGTCGCAAAAGCCAGCCTAGAGGCTAATGTTCGTTACCTCGCCGCGGCGCTGGGACCGGAGGGCATTCGTGTCAATTCAATTTCCGCGGGACCGATAAAAACCCTCGCCGCGGCAGGCATCGGCAATTTCAAGAAGATTCTGGACGAAGTGGCACACAACGCACCGTTACGGCGTAATGTTACGATAGAAGAAGTGGGCAACGCCGGAGCCTTTTTGTGCTCGGACCTGGCGGCAGGAATCACCGGGGAAAATATCTACGTCGATTCGGGGTATAACATTGTCAGCATGGGAGTGCTCGAATAAATCTCGCGCTTTGGCTCAAAGCTCTTCAAGCGGCGTTCTGACGATTTTTGCGCGACCCATTAACGTTTTCACCGCAGCCTGATACTCGAAGCCAGCAACGCTGTCATTGAGTCGGTCGAGGGCTTCCTGATCGACCTCCGTGGCGCTGGATAAAACCGCGGACAATTCGACAATGACGTAGTCTCCGTTGCCGAGCGACAAGCCATCGTAAACTATCCCCTGCTCCGGTTTCGGCATGTTGAATACGCGATTCCGAATCAAAGCGTCGATCTCTGACTGCTGCCGGGTTATGAATCCGTGATCGCTAATCCCGGCTGACCATTCCTGAGCGAGTTCATCCAGTAATTTGCCTGCCTGCAGCTCGGCAAGAGCCTCCTTACCAGCGGCCAGGTTTTGCTCGCGCAGATTCTTCGCAATCAGCTCGGACCTGACCTGGTCGCGCACCTGTTCGAGAGGTTGCTGTTCCGATGGTTTGCGCTGGTTAAGGCGAATGAAAACGACGCGATCGCTACCCATTTCGATTGCCTCGCTATTGAGCTGCTGTTGCAATACCTCGGCAGAAAAGGCCGCTCGGCGAACCATCTGTTCGGCCGCGATTCCTTCACCCGAAAAACGATCGAACCAGTCGCTGGTCTGCAGTTTGAGTCCTAGCTGCTCCGCGGCGGGCATCAAGGAGTCTGGTTGCTCGTAAACCAGGTTCGCCAGGTTTTCAACCAGGTTGTATATTTGAACCTCTGCTTTCTCGGTCTTGATTTCATTCTCGAGCTCCTCCTGCAGGGATTCGAATGATCGGGTATCGCCTCCTTTGATCGAATGCAGCTTTATCAGATGCCAGCCAAACGCGGTTTTTACCGGCTCGCTGAGCTGCCCTTCCTGCAGCGCGAACAGTTCTGTCTCGAATGTCGGCACCATGACGCCGCGCTCGACTTCGCCGAGATTTCCGCCCTCGCTAGCCGAGCCCGGATCTTCCGATTCCTCGCGCGCCAACTCGGCAAAATCCTCGCCGTTGACGATGCGATTTCGAATATCGGTAATTCTAGCCAGAACCTGATCGCTTTGTTCGTCCGATTCCACCTTGATCAATATATGACTGGCTTCACGTATTTCCGGACTGGTATAGCTGTCCAGGTGATCCTGGTAACGGGCGTAGGCCTCGTCCCGGCTTACCTTGATTCCTTCCTTGATACCTTCGAGACTAACTTCGATATAGTCTATCTTAACCTGTTCGGGGGTACGGTAGCGATCTGCCTGTGCCTGGTAAAATTCCTCGATCTGCTTGTCGTCAACCGCGATATCGA
>JAOTTY010000294.1 GCA_029864185.1 Gammaproteobacteria bacterium | reverse complement strand
GGTAGTAGCTGCGCGTAATCCTGCTAGGAGGCGTCCGCAATAAATTCCTGCAGGTGACTGAACACGAGGCCATGCAGGTGATGTACCGCATGTTCCGAAAAAAAGCTGCGCGCCGGGTCGACAAAAAACCGCCCGCGGCTGTATGACATCGAATGCAGGCCTTTTTGCACGTTCTCGACCAGCGCGACATCCTCGGGCCCGAGCACATCGTTGAAATAGCGGCAGATGTCGCGCGTGACGTCGTCGAGTTCACCGTCCGGCGTGTAAACGGAAAAAACCTGACGGGTAGATTCGGCGGCGACGGCACCGAACACGAAACTCGCGATTGCGCGGCTGCCGGGAAACAGCACGAAGGCGACATCCGGCCAGATATATAAAGTGGCAAACTCGCGCTCGAAATCGTTCAGACCGGCGGGCAGGTTATAGGCGGTATTTTCGGGCCGGCAAATGCCCCCTTGCCATGACCACAGGCCATCGACCTCGACCGAATAGGAATCCATGTCGACCAGGTCGACAAACGCCTTGTGGGCGGGCTGACAGTGATAGCATTCCAGCAGGTTGTCACCGACATTCTTCCAGTTGGCCGCAATGTCGAAAGTGATCGAACTGGCGAGACGATAAGTCTCCAGGTCGGGCAGATGCCGGGCGAGTCTATCGACGCCGGGCGCAACCTGCGGCTGCAGATCCGCGGCATCCAGGTCGGGGTTCACAAAAATAAAACCCAGGATGATCTCGACCTTCAGGGCATCCAGCCTGATTTCGGATTTATCGAATCCACGAATGCTCTCGCAGTGGGGCGCCGCCTGCAAACATCCGTCGTTGTCGTAGGCCCAGGCATGGTAGGGGCAGGTGATAAGCTTCGATTTGAGGGTGCCGCGGGGCGCAGTCAGCAGCAGGTGCGCGCGATGCTTGCAGACGTTGTGAAAAGCCCTGATCGAACCATCCCGGCACCTGAGGGCGAAAACCGGCTGATCGACGATCGCATCGGTAACGAAGTCACCCTTGCCGGCTACGTCGTTGACATGCCCGACGCAGCGCCAGTTTCTGCGAAAGATGCGCCGTTTTTCGAGCTCGAACCAGTCACGATCGAAATAGGTAGCGGCGGGCAGGGTCGAAGCCGTTTCAGGATTTACATCGAAGTCAAACTGCCTGATGCTCGAATCGGATACCGACGACATCATGACCTCCGCTTTATCAAAATTATTACAGGACGATAGCATCGAGCCAGAGGCGATGCTACCAATCCCGAACCGGCGATTCAATCCTTCACAACCGACAGGACCAGGATAGCGGGGACAGTTTACTTAATCAGGATTCCGGGGACAGTTTACTTAAATCGCACCAACAACCTCGATATAAGTAAACTGTCCCCGGAATTCAATCCTAGTTATGGCATTCCAGCGGCAAATATTTTTCGGGCATCGCGCTGTGGCATTCCCATTGAATCGAGCTTCCATTGTCAATCGGTATCCAGGTCAGCGTCCCGTTCGCGATTTGCGCGTTGGCACTACTGCCGAAGGTGACCGTTATCAATCCGATATTGGCGACTTCCAACCGTGTCACATACCTGTTCTGATATTCATCAGGCGCTCCGAGTCCTGCCTGTAGATTATCGGTTGGCCAATAACCGTTCAGGTTATAAAAATCCTGAACCAGTTGTTTCGCTTTCGCCTGATCCAGCAGATCGTCGCTGCTCTGGATTTGCCGGCGTATCGAAAATGTCGGCTCGTGCGGGCGGTCGGAAAACGCACATTCCAGCTCGGCGAGATAGGTATCGGTAATACCGTCGCCGATGCAAGCGAACCAGACCACCGCCGAGCCCGGATCGGTTGGCAACAGGAATATCCGGGCATTGGCAATTTCAGGAGCTGCTTCAGCACGAAAGGTGACTTCTATGTTGCCGTTCAGGACTTCTGCGCTAAAGACATACTGATTGCTCCAGGACATTGCAGGATCTGCACCTGCGCTGAGGTTGTCGGCGGCGAAGAACCCGTTTAAGCGGTAATGATCGGCAACCAGCCAGCGCAGTCCCGAGGTGAGATCGAGAGCCGTTTGTATCTGGGCGGCTGCGGTCGATACTCCTGGCGGCGCGCCTCCCGGGGGGCCTTCGGGGCCAACGGGGCCTTGCGGCCCTTCCGGCCCTGCCGCGCCGTCCATACCGTCCGCACCTGCGGGTCCAGGAGGCCCCGGAACCGGATCGGTCAGTTCGAGCGCTTTTATCCTTTTATTCTGAATCAGTTGCTCCTCCTGAAGCACCGCGATATCGGCGGTGTTCTGAGCGGTTTGAGGATTCTCCGCGAAAGTGGGCACCGGTAACAGCAGCGCCAGCCAGATTATTTTTCGCATTTCTCTTCTCCATGAAGCTATGAATTATGTTCGAAAAGATTTGACTCGAAGGCTCATGTCCGGATCACTCAAATTCGATTCGCGCGAATTATCTCCCGTAAATACTGAATCAGAACTGAATACGATAAATGCGGGGACAGTTTACTTAATTCGCAATCCGCGCCTCGAAATCGGTAAACTATCCCCCGTTATTGTCAAATCGGCCAACCTCTCCTGACGACACGCCAAAGAGGTTTCCGCCTGCCAGGGGAAAATGAATTTTCGATGAAGTTTGCCGCCACCTCCCCTCCCCGGTTTGTTACGCTGGTGCTGCTGTCCGGGCTTTCGGTACTGTCGCTGAACATGTTTCTGCCTTCGCTTTCGAATATCGCGAGCGAGTATCAGGCCGACTACACGATCGTGAGCCTGTCGGTGGCGGGTTACCTGGGTATCACGGCGCTGCTGCAACTGATCATAGGCCCCTTGTCCGACCGCTACGGACGTCGTCCCGTGGTCCTGTCCGGCGTTATCATATTTATTCTGGCATCGCTGGGATGCTGGCTCGCCGCCGACATCTGGACCTTCCTGTTCTTTCGCGTATTCCAGGGCTCGATCATCTCGGGTGCGGTATTGTCGATTGCGATCATTCGTGACTCCGCGCCCGAGCAGGAGGCAGCGAGCCAGATGGGTTACGTGTCGATGGCCATGGCCGTTGCGCCGATGCTGGGGCCGATGGTCGGCGGGATCCTGGATGAGCTATTTGGTTGGAGATCGAACTTTCTCTTCTTTACCCTCCTTGGACTGGCGACGCTGGTCCTGTGCTGGATCGATCTGGGCGAAAGCCATGACAATCCATCTGAGACTTTCGTGAAACAGTTCCAGGCTTATCCGGAACTACTCCAGTCACGGCGTTTCTGGGGTTACACGCTGTGCATTACGTTTTCGGTAGGCGCATTTTATATATTTATATCCGGTGTACCGCTGATCGCCGCAACTTTTCTTGCCCTGTCGCCGGCGGCGCTCGGGTTTTACATTGGGACTATCACCGCGGGATTTGCGCTGGGCAGCTTTCTTTCGGGTCGCTATTCGCGAAGATACCCGCTAACGACGATGATGATTGCCGGCAGAACAATCGCCTGTATCGGACTCCTGGTCGGGCTTAGCCTGTTCCTGGCGGGCTATATAAACGTTTTCTCCCTGTTCGGGGCAACCATGTTGGTCGGCCTGGGTAACGGCCTGACCATGCCGAGCGCCAACGCCGGCGCGTTATCGGTACGCCCCCGGCTGGCCGGCAGCGCTTCGGGATTGAAGGGCGCCCTGACGGTGGGTGGCGGAGCCGTGCTCACGTCGATCTCGGGCGCAATACTGACCGAGGGAGGCGGCCCGTATCAGTTGTTGGGCATGATGCTGTTTTGCTCGGCGGTGGCACTGGTCGCGGCCCTCGACGTGCTGCGAATTGACCGGCGTCGAGCGCGGATGTTTCCACATGCCTCGGCGAACTAGGGACGCCATCGCAATCCTGGAACGGCTAGCTGAATTCTCATGGCGATCCCTGATATATGTAAACTGTCCTCTTAATACCCAACCGTAAGCCTGTGTTCGCTTATTACCTGTTCCCGGGGCCGTAATGTGTCGGTTCGATCCCATCGTCAAGTTTGTAATATCGGGGAAGATTGTCCGCGACATCGAACCAGGGTAGTCGTTCTCCATCGTGCATGTGCCGATCGGGAACGAAATTTTCCGGATTATCCAGAGTGCTGATATGAAACTCGGTCGTGTGCAGACCAGAATGACGCTTTGAGATACCGTCAAGGCTTAGCGAGGTGCCGCAGTTACCGCAAAATCCCCAGCTGATTCCGGGAGAAGACTCGAACATTTTCCGTTCACCCTTTAAAAAATGTACGTTTTGGGCATCGAATGCTACCCAGGTCACTACCGGTGCCCCTGTGTATCCCCTGCAGTCAGAACAGTGACAATAGGTTACCTCTATAGGTGCGCCGAGCGCCTCGTATCGTATGGCACCGCATTTACATCCACCAGCAACTTTTAATTCGCTATCCACGTCGGACACCCGATTAAATAGTTAACGTCGCGTGCAATCATACCCCAACAAATATCCCAGGGTTTAACAAATCCGAGAGCGACAATCACCCCCCGCTTATGGCGATTAATCTAATGGATTAAGGATCGATTCCCCCGAGAAATGACGCCCGGGCAGCGGCTGTCAGATTCGTGTTACGGGCAGGAACCGGATTGCAGAATTTTGGCGGCAATCTCCGCTTTCGGCACTCGCCGGTCATTCGCTTATCACTGAAATATTGATACGGCCTCTAATATTGATCTGAATCAATATTAGTAATCTGTAAG
>JAOTTY010000052.1 GCA_029864185.1 Gammaproteobacteria bacterium | reverse complement strand
CTCGATTTCGATCGACGAAATGCTCTCGCCGCCGGAAATGACGATCTCCTTGGAGCGGTCCCGAATTTCGATATAGCCGTCCGGGTGCATCATTGCCAGGTCGCCCGTCCAGAACCGCCCCCCCCCGGCGAAGGCCTTCGCCGTCGCTGCGGGCGATTTCAGGTAGCTCTTCATGACGATATTGCCGCGATCGCGATTTCGCCCATCGTTGCGCCATCGGCGGGAATCGGCCGGCGGGTCGACGGGTCTGGCACCACGCAGTCTTACTGCAGCTCGTAGGCCACGTCCTGCCGCGCCTTGAGACGCGCTGGTTCGGCGAGAGGCAGGTCCTGCCATTTTGGTTTCCAAGCGCAGACGACGGCGGGGCCATAGACCTCGGTCGGGCCGTAGACGTGCGTATAGGGGGTTTGCAAATCGGTGTGCCGAATCCGAAACTGTTTGATTGCGTCATGCTATTTACCTTATTCGAAGCAGTAGCTCGACCAGCGGGAAGCCCATTAATCGCGCGAAGTTTAGCGTTAGCTTTATTCCGAATGCGGACCAAAAATGCAGTAATGAAAGTCTGAACAGACTATTGTCATTCGCCCGGCAGGCCGTTCAGGCTGGCGCTACTATTTGTTGGGCCTGGCGATCAGCCGCGCAAGATTAGGCGGCCCGGATTTGATCTCGCGGGTCACGATGTAGGTCATGTACCGATCGATCCCCAGCTCGGCCGTAAGCAATGATTCCATCAGGTCCTGAAAATCCGCCAGGCTGGAACTGACAATTTTCAGCACATAGTCCATACCGCCACCCGTGGCGATGCATTCGGTGACCTCGTCCGTTTGCCGGATATGGGCCTCGAAGCGGTCGAAATCAGACTTGCGGTGATGCGTCAGCGCGACCGTCACGACGACCTGGGTCAGGCCGGCGATAGATCCGAGCGCGATGTCGGCGTGATACCCGCGGATGAAACCGGCGGCCTTCAACTTGTTCAATCGCGCCCAACACGGCGTCGGCGACAGATTGACGATCTCTGCCAGTCTGGTTTTGCTCAGTTGGCCGTGATTTTGAACCGCACTCAAGATTCGAATGTCGATTGCGTCAAGACTGGTTTTTTTCATTTATTCGGGAAAATCATTGAGGTTCACCATAACGGGGCCTGCGTTATTCAGAATGTAATTTCTCAATCCATCAAATCGACGTTTGCGAGCAAACTTTGGCTGAGTGATGTTTCTTGAGACTGCTTTGTCGAGTGATCCTTCGCGGAATAAATCCCGAAGAGCAATGCCCCTTTGGAAGGAGGTTTTCACCGTGAGGCCGCTCCGGCGCAAGAAGACCTGGCAGTGTTTTGAACTCGAGGTACATGCGCGGGTTAAGATTTGGACATGAGGGGTGAAGCTCCCGGACTCGATTAAGGGAAGAATTAACAATCTATTTTCCTTAGATCTGCCAGAAAAATAAAGTACTTCACGGCGCAGTCCAGCTCCCGGGTATCCGCAATCTGACCGGTTTTCGCCGACACGAATAAAATTGCTGACCATGTAAATTACGACGATATCACCTCGTTTTGTCGCTTTTAAGGCAATATTTAATTCATCAAGAAGTGAGATCTGGAGAGCAGGTAACAGACCAGCCTTTCAAGATGACCTCTATTCGAACATGCCCGGGTTCATTCGATTCGACGTTTATTTTCGTTGTGTAGTCTTATGAATAAATGCTTCCAAATCGGTGATAAAAAAAGGCCTCTTTTGGGAGGTTTTATGAATTTAAATATCATATGCCATTGATATATAACACTGGTTACAGAGATTAGTAATCAGTAGGTCCGGGATTCGACTCCTCGTGCCGGCACCATTTTTTCATGATCAATACAGGATCAATGGCTAAAGCTATGGTTGGAAACAGTTTACAGCCTGATGATTGACCGTCTGATCCAGGGCAATAAATTATCGTAATCGCATTCTCCTTCCTCGAACAGGCCGATTAAAAACAGGTGCGCCTCGCTGGCGGCTACCTCCAGTTTATATCCATTCAAACGAAGAGAGACATCTGTCCCAAAAAAGGCAACGCGCTTGTTACCGTCAACGAAGGGGCGGTTCATGATCAGGGACTCGAACAGGGCAGCGCTCATTTCCGCCAGGTCTTCGTAGTAACCGGTTTGGGGCCTGAAAAGCGCGCTATCGAGAAGGCCTGGATCCCGAATGCCGATTTCACCGCCGAATCGCTCGACCAGTCTTGCGTGAATCTCGAGCAGTTCATCGTGGATCAGGAACTGTACCGAGTCAGCGCGCAAGCAGTTTTCCCGGTTCTTCGTTCTGATCCATCGACGCTTCAAGATGATTAAGCACTTCGGGCCTGACCCGTTTGCGCCTGACGTATTCGCTGATCGCCTCGGTTAACAGCCCGGAGATATTTTGATGGCGCTCTCTCGCCAGCGCTTCGAGTTCGTTCCAGACGACCTCGTCTACCTTCGCGCTGATTTTGATGTTTTGCATTTCGATACTACCGTCGAGAAAACTTGACAAGTCAAGTTTCGTCAAGATTACTCGCCCTGGTTTGATGAAAGACCGGGACTGGACAAGGAAACAGCTGAAGGTCAGCAACTGAATAGGAAGGGGCTTTTTCTTTACCTCATCAGGGAGAAAATCGTGACCGTTCCCTCGATAAATCAGTCAATTCTCCTGTGAGGTCGACAAGCAGCCTAGCGTAAAAACCGTTCTTCGTCAGCCTTCACCTTATCCATTTTCTGCAGCCTGAAAATCTCGGAGACGGGTACGATTTCTGCGTCGACATTCTGAATGCCGCCATCTTTGATGATCTGCGCAAACACTTTCTGCATAGCGGTGACCGAGGCACGAATCGCGTGATTGCCATAAATCAGCATTTTGACCTTTTTTAACGCGATGGCGCGAGCTTCGGTCATCTGCGGATAAGCTGTCGGCACGATTACAAGCGGGACCGGACCGTCCCAGGCGTTGATGAAGCTCTCGATTTCATCCGGTGTTTTTTGTTTCGAGTGGATCAGGATCATGTCGGCACCGGCCTCGGCGTACTTGCCGGCCCGCTCCAGAGCGACTGACTCGCCGAGTCCGGCGATCAGGGCTTCATCGCGGGCGATGATCAGAAAGTCCGGATCCTTGCGCGTATGCACGGCGGCCTCGATCTTGCCCTGAAACTCCTCGATACGCAGCAGCTCCTGGCGCCCGCCGGCAACCAGGCTCGTCACCTTGGGGAAAGTTTTATCCTCGATCACGACCGCGGCAGCGCCGGCGCCTTCGTATTGCTCGATGGTGTGCAGAATGTTGATTGCATTGCCGTAGCCGGTGTCCACGTCGGCGACGATTGGCAGGTTGGTGCGTTCCGCCATCGCGCGCATGGTGGAAAGGTGTTCGGTCATCGTCACGAGGCTGACATCCGGCAGCCCGTTGGCTGCCGACAATTCGAAGCCGCTCGCCCAGATCCCGTCAAACCCGGCTTCTTCGACCAACATCGCGGAAAGTGGGTTATGGGCGGCCATGATTCTGGCCAGGGTACCTTTGTTGACGATTTCGCGCAGGTTCTTGCTGGTTTTTCTCATCAGCTTTTTTTTCCCCTTAAGTCTTGACTGTTTTCCATTCGGTTTGCCTAAGTCAGCTTGTTGACGGCTGCGTGGATGGCAGAACAGGCCGTCGACAGTTCCGCTGCGGATGCGGCGTATGAAATGCGGATGAATCCGTCGGCGAGGAAACCCGATCCCGGCACGACCGCAACGCCGGCTTCCTCCATCAGGTACATGGCCACGTCCATATCAGATTCCAGTGCCTCGCCCGCGGGCGTGACCTTGTGCAGTAAGGCCCTGCAGTCGGCAAACACGTAGAATGCACCGTCGGGCGTGTCGCAGGACAGTCCGGGGATAGCATTGACCAGGCCGACAACCAGGTCGCGGCGCTTCCTGAATGCCTCGCGAAAATCATCGAGGAAGGATTGATCGCCGTTAAGGGCCTCGACCGCGGCATGCTGGGAAATAGAGCAGGTATGCGAGGTCGATTGTCCCTGAACCGTATTCATCGCCTTGATCAACTCGAGCGGACCGCCGGCATAGCCCACGCGCCAACCGGTCATCGCGTAGGCTTTCGATACGCCGTTGACCGTCAGCGTACGTGCGGCCAGGTCCGGTGCGACCGCGGCCAGGGTTGCGAACTCGACATCGCCGTAGACCAGGTGCTCGTAGATGTCGTCGCTCAGGATCCAGACATCCGGGAAGTCGCGCAGCACGTCTGCCAGTGCTTCCAGATCTCTCTGTGAATACACGGCACCAGTGGGATTCGACGGAGAATTCAGCATCAGCCACTTGGTTTTGGCGTTCAACTCGGCGCGAAGCTCGTCCGGGCTCATGATGAAACCGTTCTCGGCGCGGGCGGGAACCGCGATCGGGGTGCCGCCGGCCAGCTTTACCATTTCCGGATAAGACACCCAGCAGGGTGTCGGAAAAATCACCTCGTCGCCCTCGTCGAGCGTGGCCACGAGGGCGTTGTACAATAGTTGCTTGGCGCCGCATCCGACCGTGACCTGGTCTACCGAGAAAGCCAGACCGTTTTCGCGTTTAAACTTGCCGACGATTGCTTCGCGCAACGCGGTTATGCCGGCAACGGCCGTGTATCGCGTATGCCCGGCATGGATTGCTTCTATGGCTGCCTGGTTAATCCATGCGGGCGTGTCGAAATCCGGCTCGCCCTGACTCAGCGTAATAATCGATTTACCCTCGGCGCGCAGCGACTCCGCGAGGGTGGTCATTGCCTTGGTTTGCGATGGTTTTACCGCGGACAGTTTTCTTGACAGGATGCTCATTACGTTTCCTTATTTTTTTACGAAACCGGGTCCGGAGAATCCGGGCCGCCATTGCGATGACAGTATACCTGTTTTGCCTCCGCTGCCGCGCCGATGCGGGGGCCGAGCGACGGGTTTGCTTAAAATTGGGTCATCCGCTAGTATCTTCTGCCCCAGTCGGGATTTCTATAATCAGCGACTGACATAAAAATGATATTTGAAGGTCATAAAAACAACCACTCGAGGGCATGACATGTTTAAAAAAATTAGTCTTATCACTATGGGCGCGGCTTTTCTGCTCGGCACGGCGATGCCGGCATTTTCCGCCGAATCGATGGTGCTCAAACGCATCAAGGAGCGCGGTTCGATCAACATGGGACACCGGGAATCCTCGGTGCCTTTTTCCTATATCGGCAGCGATGGCAAGCCCCAGGGGTACTCCGTCGACCTGTGCATGAAGTTTATCGACGCGGTTAAAGCCGAGCTCGAAATGCCTGATCTGAAAATCAACCTGGTGCCGGTGACGTCGCAGACCCGTATCGCGTTGATGGCCAACGGTACCATCGATCTCGAATGCGGCTCGACCACCAATAACCTGACCCGCCAGAAGCAGGTCGATTACCTGCCGACCACGTTTATTACCGGTACCAAGATTGCGTCCAAGAAAGGCTCCGGTATTACTGAAATCGAAGACCTGGAAGGTAAAACCATCGCGCTTTCCCTTGGCACCACCAACGAAAAAGCGATCAAGCGGGTTGCCGGGGAAAAGGGTATCAACATCAATACCCTGATGGTAAAAGATCATCCGCAGGGATGGTTGGCGGTTGAATCCGGTCGTGCCGATGCCTATGCCTCCGATGATGTGCTGCTGTATGGCCTCATCTCGAAGTCAAAGAATCCGGAACAATTCCAGGTAACCGGTCGTTTCCTCAGTTTTGATCCCTACGGCATCATGGTTCCCCAGAACGATTCGCTCTACCGTCGACTCGGTACCGCCACGCTTGCCGACCTGATGCGCTCCGGTGAAGCCAAGAAGATTTATGACAAGTGGTTTAATCCCGGGCCCACCAACATCAACATGCCGATGAGCGACACGCTGAAAACCGCTTTTGAAATTCAGGCGCTCCCACACTAACACGGGCAATCCCTGTCAAGGCATCGAGCCGAACCGCAGCTTGTTCGGCTCGATGCACTTGTTAGGCCGAGACAGGCATGAATTATAACTGGGACTGGGGCGTACTGATCCGCGAGCCATATTTCGAATGGCTGGTTTCGGGCTTCATGTGGACGATTTCGGTCTCGATCGCTGCCTGGATTCTGGCATTCTCGCTGGGATCGGTAGTCGGCATCGCGCGCACCACCAACAGCAAGATTTTACGCGGCATAGGCACCTGCTACGTGGAAACCTTTCGCAATATTCCACTGCTGGTGCAAATGTTTCTGTGGTATTTCGTATTCCCCGAGCTGTTGCCGGACGATGCCGGCATGTGGGTGAAACGCGAACTGCCCATGCCCGAATTCACCACCGCGGTGGTTTGCCTGGGACTCTATACGGCATCTCGCGTCGCCGAACAGGTGCGCGCCGGCATCGAGGCCATCGGCCAGGGACAACGTAACGCGGGTCTGGCGATGGGCCTGACGCCAGCCCAGGTGTATCGTTACGTTTTGCTGCCCGTCAGCTATCGAATTATCGTTCCTCCGCTGACCAGCGAATTCCTGACCATCTTCAAGAATTCCTCGCTCGCGCTCACCATCGGCGTGCTCGAAACCACCGCCCAGGCGCGCCAGATCGAGGAATACACCTTCCAGGGATTCGAGGCTTTCACCGCGGCCACATTGCTGTATATCGTCGTGACCTCAACCGTCATGCTGTTGATGAAGCTGATCGAAGGCCGGGTGCGTATCCCGGGCATGATTTCTCTCGGAGCCAAGTGACGTGTTTGGTGAATTCGATACCGGCGTAATATCCGATAACCTGCATTTTCTGATCGAGGGCATGCAGACCACCCTGGTACTGACCGTGATCGCGATCTGCGGTGGCCTGGTGCTGGGAACATTGCTCGCGCTTGCGCGCCTTGCACCATTCAAGCCCCTGTCATTTATCGCTGGCACCTACGTTAACTTCTTTCGCTCGATGCCGCTGATCCTGGTTATCTTCTGGTTCTACTTCCTGGTGCCGCATATCGTCGGTCGACCGGTCGGCGGTTTTTATTCGGTGCTGGTGGCCTTCGTCATGTTCGAGGCGGCCTATTATTGCGAAATCATGCGCGCCGGAATTCAAAGCGTTCGCAAAGGCCAGATTTACGCCGGTCAGGCGCTAGGACTCACCTACGCGCAAAACATGCGCTATGTGGTGCTGCCGCAGGCGTTCAGAAACATGGTGCCCATTCTGATGACGCAGGCCATTATCCTGTTCCAGGATACCTCGCTGGTATATGTCGTCGGGGTCAAGGATTTCCTGGTCAGCGCCGATCTGGTTGCCAATCGCGAAAATCGTATACTGGAAATGTTCACCACCGTGGCGCTGGTCTATTTTGTTATCTGTTTGTCGGGCTCGCTTCTGGTCAAGCGCCTGCAGAGGAAATTCGCTCAGTGATAGAACTAAAAGATGTCAGCAAGTGGTACGACGACTTTCAGGTGCTCGACAACTGTAGTACCCAGGTTGCAAAAGGCGACGTCGTGGTGGTCTGCGGACCCTCGGGTTCCGGCAAGTCGACGCTGATCAAATGCGTTAATGGCCTCGAACCGTTTCAAAAGGGCGAGATATTCGTCGATGGCACCTCGGTCGGTGACAAAGACACTGACCTGCCGAAGTTGCGCTCGCATATCGGCATGGTATTCCAGAACTTCGAATTGTTTCCGCATATCTCCGTGATCGAAAATATCAAGCTGGCGCAGTTGAAGGTGCTCGGGCGCAGCGACCAGGAGTCTCAGCAAAATGCCATGCGTCTGCTCGAAAGAGTCGGCCTGGTCGACCAGGCCGATAAACACCCCGCGCAGCTTTCCGGCGGGCAACAGCAGCGCGTGGCAATTGCCAGGGCGCTGGCCATGGATCCGATAGCGATGCTGTTTGACGAACCCACCTCGGCGCTCGACCCGGAAATGATCAACGAGGTACTCGACGTCATGGTGGAACTGGCGGGCGACGGCATGACCATGATGGTCGTTACCCACGAGATGGGATTTGCGCGTCGCGTCGCGGACAGGGTTATTTTCATGGATGAAGGGCGTATCGAGGAGGATTGTTCCAAGGACGAGTTTTTCACCAGCGAGCGCGGTGAACGCGCGCAGATTTTTCTGTCGAAAATCCTGCAGCACTGAGCGCAGCTTTGGCGCGAACCGGGGCCAGCAGATGATCGAAACCCTGATCGACAGATTTCCGCTCGAGTATGTCTGAACCGCGTTCCATTTCGCGCTATTGCCCGATACGCCGGGTTGGTGCCGGTCCCGCACATCATTTCTTTGGCTACTACAACAAGCACCCCTGGGATTGCTCGGGGCGTTACCTGCTGGCTCAGCGGGTGCCGATGTTTAGCGCAAATTTAACCGGGAAGGAGGGGGCGGAAGTTGGCTTCTTCGATCTGGAGGACAACGACCGGTATTATTCCATCGACGAGACTTCGGCCTGGAACTGGCAGATGGGGAGCCAGTTACAGTGGCTGCGGGGCACGGCCGATCGTCAATTAATTTACAACTCGCGCGCGCTAGCGCCTGAAGCAGGCAATCCTTACCCTGATTTCTGCTCGACCGTATATAGTCTCGAAACGCAGACCTCGCGCCGGTTACCGTTACCGGTTTACGTTGTCGCCGCGGACAGCGAATGGGCGCTATGTGTAGATTATTCCCGCTTTCGGGTCACCCACCCGACCATTGGCTACGTCGCGACCCGGGCGGAGCCGGCACTCGACAATGCGCCCGCCAACGACGGCATTTACCGCATGGACATGGAAAGCGGTGACTGGAAATTGATTCTCAGCCTGCAGGAGCTTAGAAACTTCCAACCGCGGAAATCGATGGATCGAGCGATACACTGGGTTACGCACCTGGAAATAAACCCGGCATCGACGCGCTTTTTATTTATTCATCGATGGACCGAAAGAATCGAAGATGAAACCTGCTTCCTGCACCGTCTCTTCAGCGCGAACCCCGACGGATCCGATCTCAGGTTGCTGGAGTGTACCGACCATCCCCTGCCGCAGCTTGCCGAAGACTTCGACGTCGATGCTGTCGGAACTTTTGATTACGAGAAGTCCGAATACCAGATCTCCCACCCCGCATGGAAGAACGATCACCAGATTATCGTCTGGGGGCCACACGGGGGTAGTATTCATTATCATCTCTACGATGAGTTGACGGGTGAGGTAGAGGTCATCGGTGCTGACTGCCTGACCGAAAATGGCCACATGACTTATTCTGTCGACGAAAAATGGATACTTTCCGACACCTATCCCGACAGCGTCAGCAATGAACGGCTGTTGATTTTGTACGATGTTGAAAATAATCGGAGATACGATATCGGCAGTTTTTACACCGATCCGAGTCTCGGTAAACCGAATCGATGTGATCTGCATCCGCGCTGGCATCCGGATTCATGCCAGGTCTGCATCGACTCGGTGCATGAAAACCTGCGGCAGATGTATCTGGTCGACGTGTCCCAAATTACCACCTGAGCAGGAATCAGCGGGATCGGCGCCAGCTGCATATCGAAAATGCTGCGCAAACAACGGCAGATTATTGCGCTATTGCGCGGTCCAGCCCCCATCGATGGTAAATATCGAACCGGTGATCTGCGAGCTTGCGTCGGAACAGAGGAAGGTAACCATGGCGCCGATATCGGATGCCGCAACGAAGCTCTGCGAGGGTTGCTTTTCGCGCAGTATCGATTTCGCCGCCTCTTCGATACTGATGCTTTCAGCACTTGCTTTGGCTGCTATCTGCGATTCCATCAGCGCGGTTCTAACATATCCCGGGCACAGGGCATTACAGGTGATCGGTTCGGCCGCCGTTTCCAGCGCAACCGTTTTGGTCAGGCCGACAAGTCCATGCTTGGACGCCACGTAGGCTGATTTGTGCCGACTGGCGACAAGTCCGTGGACGGAGGCAATGTTGATTATTCTACCCCAGGCTTTGGCGCGCATCGAAGGCAAGGCATGCCGGATGAGTCGAAACGGTGCCGACAGGTTGATCTCGACTATGCGGTCCCAGTTTTCATCGGTAAATGACTCGATCGGCGCAACCCGTTGTACGCCCGCGTTGTTAACCAGAATATCAATGGCACCGAAGCTGTCCAGGGTATCCGCGATCAGGCGCGCGGCCTGCTTCGGATCGGTAAGATCGGCATCGCTGAATAACACTTCATCCGCCGCCTTGGCGCGTAAACCGGATATCGCATCTTCGACCATCGACGGCGTGTCGATGCCGTTGAGCATCAACCTACAACCAGCCCTGGCCAGATGACGCGCGATTTCCAGGCCGATTCCACTGGTTGATCCGGTGACCAGCGCAATTTTTCCGTCGAGGGGCGTCATCATACCAATGTTCTGCCCCCATCGACATAGATGGTCTGTCCAGTGATAAAACCTCCGCCCGGGGAAAGCAGCAATAACAGGGCTCCGACCAGGTCGTCGGCTTCGCCGAGGCGGCCCAGCGGAATTGCCGATATCGCATTGCGCCGGAAGCCGGGATCTGCCAGGTAATCCCGGGTCAACGGGGTTTCGGTCAGTGCCGGGCCGAGGGCATTAACGAGGATGTTTTGCGGTGCCCATTCACGTGCCAGTACTCGAACCATCTGCGCAAGCCCCGCCTTGGAGCTCGCATAGGCGGCATACTCGGGATTGGCGACAAAGCTGGATACCGATGCAATGTGAACGATCCGTCCACCCGCATCCCGCATGTGTTCGGCGACGGTTCTGGAAAACAGGAAGGCAGCGGTCAGGTTGACATCGATACACTGGCGAAACACGGCCTCGTCGAAAGTGGCGGCAGCGGCCATGGGCAACAGGCCGGCTGCGTTAATTGCGCCGTCAATCCTGCCAAACCGGTTCTCTGTGTTTTGCACCATTTCCGCGAGGGCGTCCTGATCGGTCATGTCGACAACCCGGGTCAGCGCTTCGGGAATTGCGGCGCCAACATGTTCGAGCGCGGCTTCGTCGATATCGAACAGGGCTAGCCTGGCGCCACGTTCAGACAGCGCCCTGGCCATCACCTTGCCGAGCCCTCCACCCGCGCCGGCTATCAAATATGTGTTTCCGCTGACGTCGAATAGCGGGTCTGTCACAGCTTCGGGTTTACGATTCATGCTGGCGAATAACGAACAATGGTTGATCGAATTCGACGAGCTTGCCGTCTTCCGCCAGGATGGATTCGACGATCCCGTCCGCGGTTGCCTCGATGGTGGTGTAGAGTTTCATTACCTCGATCAGACACAGCGTGTCGCCGCTGGCGACCTTTTCGCCTTCCTTGACAAAAGCTGCTGCATCGGGTGACGGACGGCAGTAAAAGGTTCCGGTCATGGGTGACCTCACCGTGATGCTGTTGGCATCGCTACCCGGCGTGGAAGCCTTCGCAACGGTTGTAGACGACGATGAACGGGCTTGTTTTTCCAGCGTTGGGGCAATGCTTTCCGTTTTCGGTGGCAGATCTCGAGAGGCATCCGCTGCGCCGCCACGGCGCACGACCAGCCGCGTGTTTTCCAGTTCGAGCACGACTTCTTCGCAGGAGGAGGCGTCGATGATTTTTAAGATCTCGGCGACTTCTTTGTAGCTCAGCGGCATAAGTTTCTCCTCGAAATTTAGCGGGTTGCGCTGCGTCGATAGGTTGCGGCCAGGTTTCCGGCCGCTTTCCTCATTTGCGGTACGTAGGTCAACATCTGGGTTAAAGTCATGCGTGCTTCCGGTGCGGAAATCGCGATGCCACCGAAACATCGCTGATCGTCATCGACCACGGGAACCGAGACGCAGACGACGCCGTGCATGAATTCCTGATCGTCGGTGCCGATACCGTCCCTGCGGATACGGGTTAGTGCCGACAGCAGCGGTTCGACTGCGGTGATGGTGTTGGCAGTGTATGCGGGCCTGGGGATGGATTCGATCAGGGTCCGTAAATCGGAATCAGGCATGCGGCTCAACAGCAGCTTGCCAACCGCGGTGCAATGGGCGGGAACGCGACTTCCCGCATCGAATCGAAGTCCCAATGGCCATTTTGCCTCGACCCGGTCAAGATAAATCACCTCGCCACCGCTGAGCACACCATAGTTGACGGTTTCACCAACCTGTTCGGAAATGCCCTGTAGAATCGAGTGGCGCAGCGACCTGGGGGCGGCCGCCGCCAGGGTGCGGTGCGCCAGGTCCACGAGTCCGGCACCCTCGATAAAACCGCTATCAAAGCCGTCGCGCTGCAGAAAGCCCATCTCGAGCAGCATGTTGACGACCCTGTGCGCGGTGGGTTTGGTCATCCCCGTTCCGCGAATGATTTCGGCCATCCTGGTGGCTTCGGGATTCAGGGAAACAACTTCCAGAACGGAAAAAGCTTTCCCCGTTACGCCTAGACCTGCCAGTTGCTCGTAACGCTCGGCGTGGTCGGTCAATCCGGTTTCAGACTCGCGCCCGGAGTTTTCGACGACAGAAAATTGCTTGGACTTATCCATCATAAATAAGGTTTGCCCCGGGAAAACTTGACAGTACTGCAGTCAGGTTTACACTATGCCGGTCTTGAATTATAAAATCAATAGTCTTGTATAATGAGACATAATAAGAAATACGGGTTTCACTATATACCCGACATCGTGGTCTCCTGAATGGCCGATATGCCGGGATTCGAACGTATTCTGATCGCCAATCGAGGCGAGATCGCGTTGCGAGCGATCCGCGTCTGCCATCAACTTGGCGTGCAGGCGGTCGCCGTATATTCCACCGCCGACGCGGTTTCTCCGCACGTCTGGGCTGCGGACCGGGCCGTGTGTATCGGCGCGCCGGCGGCGCAGAGCAGCTACCTGGCCATTGCTCCGCTAATACATGTCGCCCTCGAAACCGGTTGCGACGCGATTTACCCGGGTTACGGCTTCCTGGCCGAAAACGCCGACTTTGCGCAACAGTGCGCGCAGCATGGGATAAAATTTATCGGTCCGTCTGCCGAGACAATCAGTGTCATGGGAGACAAGTCAAAAGCTCGCGAACTGGCGCTGGCGCAGGGGGTGCCCGTCGTTCCCGGTTCGGATGGAGCCTATCTCGATGTCGAGACCGCGCTCGAAGTAGCCGCGGAAGTCGGTTTTCCGATGCTGCTAAAGGCGCGCTCCGGCGGCGGCGGCCGGGGGATGCGGGTGGTATGCGAGTTTTCTGAATTCGCTGGCGCATTTGCCCAGGCAACGCGTGAAGCGGAAGCGGCTTTTGCCGATGGTGCTGTCTATATAGAGCGTTTCTTTCCCTCCGTGCGCCATATCGAGGTTCAGGTTCTGGGTGATGGCAAGGGTGGCGCAGTCGTTTTCGACGAGCGCGACTGCAGCGTGCAAAGGCGTCACCAGAAGCTGATCGAGGAGTCGCCGTCGCCGGCAGTCGGTCCAGACCTGCGCCGACGCATGCTGGACGCCGCCGCGAAATTAACGAGGGGAATTTGCTACGAAGGTGCGGGCACGGTGGAGTTCATTCTTGCAGTGGAAACCGGAGAGTTCTTTTTCATCGAAATGAATACTCGAATTCAGGTCGAACACCCGGTAACCGAAATGCGTTCCGGGATCGACCTGGTTCGGGCGCAGTTCGACATCGCCGCGGGAAGGCCGCTGCCGGAGCACGATGTAAACAGACAACCCGGGGGGCATGCAATCGAATTTCGGATCAATGCCGAGGATTATCGACGTGATTTTCTGCCGACTCCCGGAACCCTGAGCCGGTGGCGGCCGCCTCGTGGCTGCGGCATTCGCCTCGACAGCGCCGCATTCGAGGGCCAGCACATATCTCCCTTCTACGATTCGATGATCGCCAAGCTGATCGTTCACGGTAGCTCGCGTGAAAATGCGCTGCACAAAGCCCGTGACGCCCTGAAACGATTTGACTGCCAGGGAATTGCGACCACTATCGATTTTCACCGCCTGCTGATCGATGACGAGGCGTTTATCGGAAATGCCGTTCACACCCGCTGGATCGAAACCGAATGGTCGGGTAACGCCGCAGGGGAGCCGCCAACATGAAACCTGTACGCTTGATAGATGTCACTTTGCGCGACGCCCACCAGTGCCTGTGGGCGACGCGCATGACCACCGCCATGATGAAGGATATCGTTCCGCGGCTCGACCGCGCCGGTTTCGAAGCCATCGACCTTGTCGGCGGCGCGGTGTTCGATGTCTGCGTGCGCTATCTTCGAGAAGACCCATGGGAGCGCATGCGCATCCTCAACAGCTGGGTCGAAAAGACACCGCTGATCATTCACACTCGCGGGCAAAGCCTGTTTACCTTCGAGTTTTTCGCAGACGACGTGGTCGAGCTTGCGGCAGAGCGGTTTGCCGCCAATGGTATGCGCTACCACACGGTTTATGACGCGTTGAACGATATTCGCAACCTGGAAATTCCGATTCGGGCGGCACGCAAGCTCGGCATTTATACGGTGCCGGGGCTGGTCTATTCGCTTAGCCCCGTGCACAGCGATGCCTACTACGCTCGAAAAGCCCGCGAACTGGTCAGGATCGGAGTCGACGGAATTTTCATCAAGGACCCCAGTGGACTGCTGACACCGGAAAGAATCGCCACCCTGGTGCCGGCGATCAGGGCAGCGATCGGTGAGTTGCCACTGCAGCTTCACACGCACTGCCTTTCGGGACTGGCGCCCTATGTTGCATTGCAGTCGGTTCGGTACGGCGTCGACGTGGTGCATACCGCGACATCGACGTTGGCCAACGGTGCCTCGCATCCGCCGACAGAACTGTTCGTCCGCAATTGTCGACGCCGGGATTATACGGTCGATCTCGATCTGGGCCCGATCGAAGAGGTTGCCGAGCGTCTGGCCTATATCGCCGAGCGCGAGGATAAACCGACCGGGTCGCCGCTAGAGTATGACGAGTTTCACTTCCATCACCAGGTTGCCGGCGGCATGATCTCGAACCTTCGATTTCAACTGGAAGGCCTCGGCCTGGAAAACCGAATCGATGAAATTCTCGAAGAGGCGGGCCGGGTACGTGCGGATCTGGGTTATCCGATCGTGGTCAGCCCCTTTGCGCAATACATCGTTACCCAGTCGGTACTCAATGTCATGGCCATGGACCAGGGAAGGGAACGGTTCAGTACCGTTCCGGATGAGGTCCGGCTATACCTGCGTGGCGGTTATGGTGAGATTGCGGGAGAAATTGATGCCAATCTCTATGACCGGATCACCCGGGGGGCGGCGCCGATCACCGAGCGCCCGGGCGCTCTGGTCGAGCCGGCGCTTGAGGCGCTGCGAAAAAATCGCGGGCCGTTTGCCTCCGATGACGATCTTTTACTCGCGGCTTTTTATGACGAAACACAGTACGGCGCGCTAAAGGCGGCGGGCCCTATTTCAACCGAATATCCACTTATGGAAACCCCGCTGCTGACGCTCGTCAAAGAGCTTGCGCAGCGACCCTCGGTTAAAACTTTTCACTTCATCCAGAATACATCCTGACCTGAAACGGAATCCAGGCATGTCGAATCCCTGTATCATCACGGTCGCCATTACCGGCGCGGTACCGACTAAACAGGACAACCCGGCAGTTCCGGTTACCCCGTCTGGACAAATTGAATAGACGCACATGGCATATGAGGCCGGCGCCTTGCATAAACATGTACGTAACCAGGATCAGACTCCGTCTTCCGATCCCGACAGGTACAACCAAGTTCGGCAGGGCGTGAGCAGACACTGCCCGGGTATGATTATTCAATTCTCCACCGGCGGTCGAGGCCGCTACCAGAGCAAACGAGCGGGCATGATTCACCACCGCCCCGATATGGCCTAGCTGGCGACGGGTTCGGAGGCAGCGTGAACCGGGCGAATAGTTCGGACGAGTTCTTGCCCGCTCTCGGGCAAGAAGGTAGCAACGGCCAGGACGGTGCCGGGGGTGGGGCCCCAGTTTCGGGATTCTGGTCGGTCCTGGCATTGTGCCTATTTTGGGCGGTAACATCGTCAACAGTGTATTCGGCGGCAGTGCTGGAGGGTTGGTGGCGCCTACTACGAAGTGCTAGGTTATTATAGTGCCACTTACAAGTATTTGTTTAGTTAGAGATACCGTTCTTTATACAAATGAGCTCGATGCGATAGGAATAGGTGGCGACAGTTACGCGATATTCGATGTGGACAGTGGTGTTAGCACACCGGACCTCGACA
This sequence comes from Gammaproteobacteria bacterium, assembly GCA_029864185.1. Lineage (GTDB taxonomy): Bacteria > Pseudomonadota > Gammaproteobacteria. The sequence goes on along the minus strand of JAOTTY010000052.1, from coordinate 2,991 downwards.
CCTTTGAAGTTAATATGCTGATACCGGGCTCGGGCGGTTTCAGTAGCAATGCAAGTGGTACTAGTGTGCAAACCGGTACCTCTGCCGACAAGAACTGGTAAAAGTATCCGGGGGATTTAGATTAAGGAAATTAAGGTGACAGTTAACTTATCTCGATTAGGCGATGAATTAAGTAAACTTGTCAGCGTAATTTCATAGCTGGGCTTGATATGATGAGCGAAATTATCTGGGACAGCCGCGACACCAACCCCTTTTGATTTATTGAGGTCACGGCTAAAAATTTGTCCTTAGCGTTCCAAGCATCTGAGTAAAGCGTTCCAATATGGTATGTTCCTTGAGATCACGAAACTCACCTGCATCAAAGAAGGTGCCATAGCAGATCGGGCAGGATTCATATTTGATGTGTACCTGGTCTTTATCGACCATTGGCAGCATCTTTACCGTGCAATGAGGGCACCTGATATCCTGGAGACTGTCGTATTCATCCCCGACTTGATCGTCGCCGATATCGATTGTTTCGGAGCCTGCAATTTTAACAAGATCTTCCTTTTCAAGCATATCGAACCAGAGCCCCTGGCAGCCCAGGCATCGCTCGACTTCAATTTCGCCAAATGAAATTTGCTCAAATTTTGAGGAGCACTTAGGACAATTCATGTTCGTCCTCTTTGTCAGGGTGATGTGAGTTACGAGAATGCGTCGCGACTTTCCTGCAACTCTACGAGATCTGTATCAAGTTATCAACAATCCTTGGTAGCTGCAGTTGTACGAGTAATCAGGAGCCGTCTTTTTCCCTGAATTTTCCAGAATATACCTTGCCAATCTCCGAGAAACCTATGGTCCGGTCGAAAACAGGCGAAGAAACTCGGCCTCCCCGGCAGGTGTACCGATTAACACAATCTCTCCTCCCGGGGGAAGTATCGAATCGGGCCCGGGACTGGTCGTGGTTTTGTCCTGGAAGTCGATACCAATTACGCTACAGTCAGTGCGTTGGCGCAGATTTGCCTCGGCCAGACTTTTACCCTCCAGTTCTTTAGGCACTGCTACTTTAAAAACATCGAGACCCTCCGCAATCATCAACAAATCGCTGCGTTGTAGCAGGTTAAATAACGCACTGGAACCCATCGAGGCGTAAGACATGACAATATCGGATCCAGCGCGGTGCAGAGCCGATACGTTTCGCTCCAGGGTTGATCGGCTGATTATTTGAATGTCGGGGCGTAACAGGCGACAAAAGATTGTCAGGTAGATATTTGTTTCATCATCGCGCGTGGTTATGATGACCGTCGGTGCGTCTTCGATACCAGCCCGTTTCAGTATGGATTTATCCGCACCGGAGCCGTGCACGTAGTGTTCCGCATCCGCGATTCGCTCCGCTAGTTGCTCGACGATGCAGTAATCAATGCCGCGACGCTTTAAGGCGGATGCGGTGGCGCGCCCAACACGACCCCCTCCGATTATGATTACCGGGTTGAACTGAGTTGGCGCTGACTCGGCCTGGTAAAGCGAGTCAAACTCCTTTAACTGCCGAAGTGACCCCGCCATTACCAGAACGGAATTCGCGTCGATTGTGCTTTCCGGCTGGCCTATTTCAAAGTTTCCACGCACCCAGAAACCAACGATGCTAACACTGGTTTCCAGCTGTGCCTGCTGATAATCCTTGCCCACTAATGTTGTTCGGCTTGCGACGACCTCTGCAATCAAAAGATCGTCAATCTGGCCAATCACATGGGTAAACTGCTCGCCGCCAACGACCCTCCTAGCCAGGGCCTCCGCCATTAGGCGACTGAGATCGAGCACTCGGCTGCAACCTGCCAGTTTCAGGATCTCGACAGACGCGACTTCGCGGGCCGTGGCGATCACTCGAGTCTTATCCGTAATACCTCGGACGGTGAAGGTCACCGAGGTGTTGACGACATCGGGACGAGTCGTGGCTACCATGACAGCCCTTTCTACCCGCGCGCGGCGATAGGTTTCCGGGTCGTTCAATTCTCCGTGTATCACCTGAATGCCTTTTTCGCCAAAACTTGCGACTTCCTCAATCTCGGGCAGTATCACCACGTAGGGATAGTTAAAATGCGTCAGCTTGTCGATAAGGGCACTGGCGACAGGATCATAAAATGTGAGAATGACATGACCTTTCAGATCTGCAGGCACGCTTCGCGGCACGCGGCTGGCCGCGCGGGACTCGATCCATGGTTCGTAGAAAAGTTCTATAAACGTGAAAGGCAGCAATATCAGTAAAAATATCATACCCGACAACAGCACCAGGATTGAGAACAGGCGTCCCAGGTCCGAGGTAAAAGTAATATCGCCGTATCCGAGCGTCGACATGGTCGACAATGTCCAGTAAAGGCCGGAGATCCACGAGTGCCCTTGCCCTTCGTAAGCCATCAGGGCCTGAAAGATAATGGCGAAGCCGACAACCAGACCCAGCAGGATCAGAATAAAATTCAGCAATGCGCGGAAATGGCGTCGCCTAAGCGTCAGTGATATGAGACGCTGGACTATCTCTGAAAAGCGGAGCCTGAAATTGTCCCAGCGGGTTTTAAAGCGATTATTGTTGGAGTCGGTCACACTGAATTTCGCCCAATCGAAGTGATCGCGATCATACAATGACAACGGCAAGTCACCTAGTGACTAGAAATTATAAACGTTATGCCTGGTATGGATTAGCCGTGGTGATAGCTGGCTTCGATGAGCGAGGCGCAATTGTTATTGATGAAAGCTGGGGTATTCGGGCCCTTGGAAGCGGATCAGGTTCACCCAAGGCACGGGTACCTTGACGACGAGCCTGGCGATGAAGTCGAGGGAGTTCAGTATGACGTGCGTGGTGCCATACCGGTAGAGAGTTTTGAGCTAGTATCGGAAAACGTGAGCCCCATATCTGGCATCCTGGTTCCGGGCGCCTGAGGGGAGCCGCGCGCGTCGCTATCGATGCAGTCAGAAGGTATGGCTGGGGTCGTCGCCGGAGGGCGGCTGGTAGGATTCTCC
>JAOTTY010000293.1 GCA_029864185.1 Gammaproteobacteria bacterium | reverse complement strand
CGACGATCGCGGCGCTGCTGCGGGTAACGAAGGTCCGGTACTGCTGGGCCAGCACGAAGACCGGCACCCCGCTCGGCAGTGCCGACTGGATCACCGCCACGACGGGTAGAATGCCTTCGAGGTCGAACACCCGAAACGCGAGCCACCAGGTGATCAGAGGGTGCAGGATCAACTTGGCGAATACCAGCCAGCCGATTTCGACGGTCGCGCCGCGAATCGTGCAACCCGCGATAAAGAGACCGGCGGCAAACAGCGCGCAGGGCACGAAAGCGCCGCCGAGCAGCTGGAAGAAAGTTGAAACCGAACCTGGGACCGTCAATCCCGACGCCGATACCGCAAGCCCGGCGATGACGGCAATGATCGGTGGCCTGGATAAGACATTCAAAAGGGGAGGCCATAAACTGAAGGATGCGCCGCGGCTCCGGTCCATTTCGATCAACAATATTGCGAGCGGCGAAAACACCAGGCCGGTGATGGTCGCGCCGATAATGCCGGGAATCTTGCCGTCATCGCCGAACAGGGTCAGGATCAGGGGTAGCCCGATATAGGCGGTGCTGGAATACATCGCGGTCAGGCCGTGCAGGGTGATTGCAGAAAGGCTGCCTGGAAACATGACGCGCGCAACCGTCATGCCGATACCGAACATCGCCAGCATGCCGCCGCCGAGCACCGCGATATAGCGCCAGTTAAAAAATTCGCCGACGGTGATACTGGACAGCGAGGCAAAGATCAGCGCCGGCAACGCGATCACGAAAACGAAGCGGCTCAACACCTCGCTCGCGGCGTCCGGCAGGATTTGGAAACGGCCAACGAAATAGCCGGCTACCATGATGGCAAACAGGGGCAGAATGATGCCAGTAACGAGATTGTCCAGGACCTGGTCTCCGGTCTGACGGAGACAGAAGGGTAAGAGGGGACAGGGCTAAAGTCTACCGCGCCGATAGAGTTTCGGCTTAATGCACCGGGATGCGCGGCGTCGCACAGGCGCACACAATGGTCAGGCGAAGGTAAAAAACGCCGGCTGCGGGGCTGCGGTTATCAGGCGGAGCAGGGCAGCCGCATCTGCGGGCACTGAATCGGGCGCGGCGCCTGTTTCCACCATAACGGGTTGCTCGCATGGGCAACGATGTCATCGTGATCGCGGTATTCGCGCTGTTGGATAAAACCCCAGGATTTCGCTTTCGGCGCGTGGACGAAGAGACTCCAGCACTCGGACCTCTCGGGAATATTGATCCGGTGAAACACCTGGCCCGAGATAAAGTTGAAGCGCCCGGCGCGTAATCTGCGGCTGTGCAAAGCGTTGTCTTCGCGCGCGTCGAGCATGCGGGTTTCCTCGTAGGCACCGCACAGCACCAGCGACAGCGCGTGTCGCCAGGGGTGATTGTGCAGCCCGCGGCCCGGGTCGCTGGCGACGAATCGATGCAGGTAGGCCCGGTAGCCGAACGGCAGGCGCAGCAAGTGATAGCGTTCGAGGTAAGGTTGTCCGTCGGGCCCGTTGATAACACGGCAGCGGCAGTAGGCAGATAACCTGTAAAGAAATCGATTAAATAGAGACATTTGCTACTCCTAAAATCAGGTCATGCTATTATCTGCGACACTGTAGCTCACACGATGAGCCATATATTAAATGAGGTTCATTTTGGATCGCACCGAACGCTTCCACCTGATCGACCAGATGCTGTGCAACCAGCGCGTGGTGACGCGCGCGCAGTTTCTCGACGCGCTCGAGGTATCGCCGGCGACCTTTAAGCGCGACCTCGAATACCTGCGCGATCGACTCATGGCGCCGATCGTCTGGGATCGCGACCTGCGCGGCTACCGCTACCAGCAGGACCCGGGCGCCGAACAGTTTCAGCTTCCCGGGCTGTGGTTCAATACCAGCGAAATCCAGGCGCTGTTGACGATGGATGCGTTGCTGGCCAACCTGCAGCCGGGGGCTTTATCGAGTCATATCGAGCCGCTGCGTTCGCGTATCCGCATGCTGCTCGACGAGGGCGATCACAGCGTCGACGAGATATCGCGCCGCATCCGCATCGTGCCGTTTGCCGCGAAGCCCTATCGCAGCGAAAATTTCGAGGCCCTGTGCCAGGCGCTGCTGTCGCGCAGATGCGTCGACATGACCTATTACAGCCGCCCCAGCGACAGTAGCAGCGAGCGGCGCGTGTCGCCGCAGCGGCTGATCTACTACCGCGACAACTGGTATCTGGACGCCTGGTGTCACCTGCGCAGCGGCTTGCGCAGCTTTTCGATCGACGCGATCCAGGCGCTTGCCGTTACCGGCGAGCCGGCGCTCGAGATAGACGAGGCGGAGCTGAACCGTGAGCTAGAGAGCGGATACGGGATTTTTTCCGGCGCCGCGACGCGCGAGGCGGAGCTGCGCTTCAGCCCCGAGCTGGCGCGCTGGGTATCGCGCGAAACCTGGCACCCGCAACAGAGCAGCATGTACGACGCTGACGGATTCTATATCCTGCGCGTGCCCTACAGCCAGGATACGGAGCTGGTGATGGATATCCTGAAATACGGCGCCGAGGTCGAGGTGCTAGAACCGATCGAACTGCGCGATCGGGTTATGCAGCGCATCGACGCGATGCGGGACCTGTATTCAGGTTAGTCGCTACCACAGCGAAATTTCGATATTGTCGAGCAGCCGCGTCGCGCCGAGCGCCGCGGTGACGAGAATGACGAGATCGCGATCTTCGGGGGTCGCCGGCAGCAGCGTCTCGGCGTTGCAGATGCTGAAATAATCGGTTTTGAAACCAGCGTCATCGAGGCTCGCGATCGCGTCCTGCTCCAGGGCCCTGAAATCCCGTTCGCCCCGGTCGATGCCGGCCGCGGCTTGCTGCAGCGTCCGGTATATCATCGCGGCTTTTTCCTTCTGCTGCGCGTCGAGATACTGGTTGCGCGAACTGGTGGCGAGCCCCGAGGGCTCGCGCGTGGTCTCCTGGCCGATGATTTGCACGTCGAGATTGAAATCCTCGACCATCTTGCTGATCACGCGGTACTGCTGGAAATCCTTCTTGCCGAACACCGAGACGTCGGGCCGGACGATGTTGAACAGCTTCAGCACGACGGTCGCAACCCCGGTGAAGTGGCCGGGACGATGCGCGCCTTCGTAGTTGTCGGTGAGGTCGGTGACCTGCACCTTGCTGATTTTGTCGAGGCCGTCCGGGTAGAGCTCGGAGGCGGTCGGCAGGTAAACCAGGTCGCAGCCGATGGCCTCGAGCTGTTCGATATCGGCCTCCAGGCTGCGCGGGTAGTGGTCCCAGTCCTCGTTCGGTCCGAACTGCATCGGGTTGACGAAAATACTGCAGATCGTCCGGTCGCTGAGCGACCGGCCTTTTTCGATCAGCGACATGTGCCCGGCGTGCAGGTTGCCCATGGTCGGAATGAACGCAATCGTCTGCCCATGGTCTTTCCAGTGCTGTACGTACTGCCGCAGTTCGATCACGCTGGTGGCCTGGTACATGGCTGCCGCCTCAGGTAAAGATATGCGTCTGGTCGGGGAACTGCCGGCGCTTGACCTCGCTGACGTAGCGCTTGATCGCGGCCTGGATACTCGACTGACCCTGCATGAAGTTCTTGGAAAACTTCGGTTTCTTGCCCGGAGTTACGTTGAGCACGTCGTGCAGTACCAGGATCTGGCCATCGACGTCGACGCCGGCACCGATGCCGATCACCGGAATTTCGAGCCTCTCGGTGATCTCTGCCGCGAGCGCCGCGGGCACGCACTCGAGCAGCAGCAGGTCGGTACCCGCCGCTTCCAGTTCGAGCGCGGTAGCGAGCATTTGTTCGGCCGCGGCCCGGGCCTTGCCCTGCACGCGGTAACCGCCCATCTTGTGCACCATCTGCGGCTGCAGACCGAGATGCGAGCAGCTTGCGATGCCGAATTTCGCCAGGGTTTCGACCGTTTTCAACTGCGTCTGGCCACCCTCGAGCTTGACCACCTGCGCCTCGGTTGCCTTCAGCAGGGCGCTCGCATTGTCGATCGCCTGCTGCGGCGAATTGAGCGAACCGAAGGGCATGTCCAGCATCAGCATCGCGTTTCTCAGGCCGGCGGCGACGGCCTTGCCGTGATAACAGATGTCCTCGAGGGTGACCGGAATTGTCGTCTCGTGCCCCTGGATGACCATGCCGAGCGAATCCCCGACCAGCACCACCTCGATGCCGCAATCCTCGGCCAGGCTCGCAAAGCTGTAGTCGTAGGCGGTCAGGCAGACGAACTTCTCGTCGTCCTGCTTCATTTTCCTGAGGTGAGGAATCGTGACCTTGTCGTCGAGCGGTTTCGGAATATACATGCGGGCCCCCGTCAGAGAGCGAATGATGACTGATTGAAATAGTGGCGTCCAGAATGGATATCGTTGATTTTCTCGAGGATTTCTCGGTAATCGTCGTCGTTATTGATCAGATCGACCGAGCGGGTGTTGACGGTGAGCAGCGCGCTGTCGTCGTAATCGTAGAAAAACCGGGTATAGGATTCGGACAGACGCAACAGGTAATCGTCGCGGATCTGCTGCTCGTACTCGATCCCGCGCCGCGCGATGCGTTCGCGCAATGTTTCGACCGGCGCCTGCAGGTAGATGACGAGGTCGGGACGCGGTGCATCCAGGGTCAGGTGCGTGTAGATCTGCTCGTAGAGGGCGAGTTCGTCGCTATTCAGCGTCATTTGCGCGAACAGGCGATCCTTGTCGACCATGAAATCGGCGACGTAGGAACCGTGAAACATATCGGCCTGGCGAAAATCCTGTACCTGCTGCG
>JAOTTY010000292.1 GCA_029864185.1 Gammaproteobacteria bacterium | reverse complement strand
TCAACACCATCGATTCACCCGGATTTTTCCTGTGCGGGTCGCAGCAGGCGCTGGACCTCGCCGACGCGCTACCCGACATCGAACTGCTGATGCAGTACGATCTCTATCACATGCACATAATGGAGTCCGACCTGCCGATCCGGCTGCCCGATGTGATCCAACGGATCGGGCACATCCAGTTTTCGGACGCACCCGGACGCACCGAACCGAGACCCGGCGGCATCGACTTCGCGCGAATTTTCAGCCTTGTGGACGCGCTCGGCTACACGGGCTACGTCGGCGCCGAGTATTTCCCGGCCGGCCCGACGCTGGCTACGCTGGGCTGGCTCGAGCCATACCGTCAGCAACCGGGTAACCGGTAAATCCCTGCCCAGAAATCCGCTTCACACCGCTGTGCGGCGTCGCCTGCGCTTGCGCTCTTTCTGTGCCCGTAACGAATCACGGCTGCCGTCATGCCAGCTGCCGAACAGTTTATCCAGCGGCGCGGTCGTGTTGCCATAGTTGAAATTGAAATACTGGTGATGCAACTGGTGATACCAGTCACCGGCGATAAAACGCCTGCCCCAGATTTCGACGAAATTGAAACCCGAATGCGAAGGCGCGGGACCGACGCTCATATACAGACTCAACAGCACGATTATCACCGGGTGCACCGGCAAGAACCAGAGCGGGATGAATACGCTGAAGTAAAGCAAATGCTCGAGCGGATGCATCGAGATGCCGGTCCAGGGACCGGTGTTGACGTTGCGATGATGCAATTCGTGCACCACCCGGTAAACCGGCTGCCAGTGCATGAAGCGATGCACGCAGTAAAAATGGACCGTGCCCCAGAAAAAAACCGCCCAGAGGCAAATCACGAAATAAACCGGGTAATCGGCGATCGTCGGCGGGGTCACGAAGCCGTTGGCATAAATCCAGAAAGTAATCGCCTCGTAAGCGCTGCAGACGGTGACGCCCGAAGCAAGGCTCCAGAAAACGTTGTCGCGGACCTGGTTGCCCCACAGGAAAATCCTGTTGTCGCTAGCCGGCCACTGATCATGGTACTTGTACCTGCGTTGCTGACCACGGCGCATGTACAGCCACCAGTGCAGTCCGCCTGCCACCAGGATCAACAGGGCCGCGTTGCGCAACCAGATCTGCGCGATCCAGCCTGCCTGGAATTGCCTCATGCTCGCAAGCTCCGGGGTCAGCAAGTACCAGCCGACGAAGGCCAGCCCGATATAGAGATAACCCCACGGGAATAGCATGCCGTAAAACAGGTAATTCAGCGCTGCCATCGGCCGTGGCGGCCACCGGTAGAGGGCCGGCAGGCCGATGACCGACTCGGGCTGGTACTCGCCGGTGGGATTATGCGGTGTCGATGACACTGCGGGCGCCTTCGAACAGGAATAATGCGCCGATTCTAGACCCGCATCGCGCCACTGGTAAAGCCCTGATTCGCAGTGTCTGGCGTTGACCAGGCTAACCAGGCGATACGAATTAATTTGGTGCCGGCGCAAAGCTGCTTATAATCGCAGCGATCTGCACTGCCCGGAGCCCGCATGGCATACGACACCATCGAGGTGACCCACGAGGGTCCGGTCGCGCTGCTCGCCCTCAATCGGCCTGACAAGCTGAACGCGATCGACGCGACCATGATTACCGAAATAAACGCCGCGCTGGACGATATCGAGGGCAACGACGCAATCCACGCCATCGTCGTTCATGGCAACGGGCGCGCTTTCTGCGCGGGTTTCGACCTGCAGGCTGGCATCGCCGCCAATCGCAGCGGCGAGGCAGCATGGCGCGCGGCGATCGATACCGATCTCGACATGATCATGCGCTTCTGGCACTGCCCCAAGCCGACGGTGGCGGCGGTGCACGGCTACGCGCTCGCCGGCGGATTCGAGATCGCGCTCGCCTGCGACATGACGGTGTGCGATTCGGCAAGCCTGTTTGGCGAGCCCGAGCTGCGTTTCGGTAGTAGCATCGTCGCGCTGCTGCTGCCGTGGTACGTAAACCCCAAGCGCGCCAAGAAAATGCTGCTGACCGGGCAGGACCGGATGGGCGCGGGCGAGGCGTTACAGCTTGGCATCGTCAACGAGGTGGTGGCCGATGAGCAATACCTGCAACGCGCCATCGCGCTGGCGCGCGAGGCCGCGCTGATGGATCCGGATTCGGTAACTATGACCAAGCAGGCGATCAATCGGACCTACGAAATCATGGGTCTCGGCGAAGCGCTGCGCATGGGCGCCGATACCTCGATCAGGATCGAAACCCTCGAAACCGAGCTGCGCAAGCGCTTCAACCAGATTTTGCGCAGCGAGGGCATGAAGGCCGCGCTCGCCTGGCGCGAGGCGCGGCTGGGCCGGGATGACTGAAACAGCGCATCCGCTCGACCCGCTGTTGCGGCCGGCGAGCATTGCGCTGGTCGGCGCCTCTGACAAGCCCGACAGCCCGGGGCAGGTGCTTGCCAGGATGGTGTTCGAATCGGACTACGCGGGCGAGGTTTACCCGGTAAATCCGAGATACCGGAAAATACAGGGGCGAACCTGTTATCCCGGCATCGAATCCTTGCCGGCGACCGTGGATCATGTCGTTATCGCGCTCGGCAACCCGCACCTCGAAAGCGCGCTGCAGGCGGCGATCGCGCACGGCGCGCGCGCGGCGACGATTTATTCCAGCGGTATCCTCGCCCAGGACTCGGAACCCCGGCTCGGCACACGTCTCGCGACGATGGCCAAAGCGGCCGGCATCATGATCTGCGGCATCAACGGCATGGGTTTCTACAACGTCAAGCATAACCTCTACGCCGGCATCTTTCCGCGCGCGGCCGAAATCCTCGGTGGCGGGATCAGCTATATCGCGCAATCCGGCTCGGCATTTACGACGCTGTGCCACAATGGCTGCCGCCTCGGTTTCAACCTGTGCGTTTCCGCCGGCAACGAGATCGTCACCACCGTCGCCGACTACATGGACTGGAGCCTCGAACAGCCCGACACCCGCGTCATCGGCCTGTTTCTCGAAGCGGTGCGCGACCCGGCCGCCTTCGTCGCGGCGCTCGACAAGGCTGAGCGAAAGGGCATTCCGGTGGTGATTCTCAAGATCGGCAAGTCGCCGCTCGGCGCGAGCATGGCGGTTACGCATACCGGGGCGCTCGCCGGCAACCACGCCGCTTTCGAAGCGTTGTTTCGGCGCTACGGCGTCATCGAGGTCAATGACTTCGACGAAATGGCGTCGATCCTGATGCTGTTGCAGTCTGGCCGCGAGGCTGCCGATGGTGATTTCGCCGCCGTCTTCGAATCCGGCGGTTTTCGCGAGCTGATCACCGACCAGGCGTTCGCGGTCGGCGTCGATTTCGCCACGCTCCAGGAGGCGACCGTGCAGGCCCTGAAGCAGCATCTCGATCCCGGGCTCGAGGCGGAGAATCCGCTCGACGCCTGGGGTTCGCACCACCGTTTCGAGGAGCGCTTCGAAGCCTGCATGGATTTGCTGATGCAGGACCCTAACGTCGCCGCAGGCGCTTTCATCAGTAATCTACGCGACGGGTATTACCTGTCGGAAGCGATTTTCCGCGTGGTCGAACGGGTCAGTAAAAAAACCTGCAAGCCGATCGCGCTCGCGACCTGTTATGCGGATCTCGCCAACGCCGGGATATGCCGGCAGGCACACACGGCACGCATTCCAGTCATCGACGGCGCGCGCGAGACGCTGCACGCATTCCGCCATCTGTTCGAATATCACCGGTTTAGGAGAAGCCGCTCGCAGTCCAGCGAGCGACTGCAGCTGGACCCGGCAACGGTTTCCGCCTGGCGGCAGAAAATCCAATCGCAGGCAACGACAACGCTAGATGAAACCGGATCGCTGGCGCTGTTACAGGATTTTGTACTACCGGTGGTCGAGCATCGCCACGTCTCGAGCCGTTCCGAGTTGATTGCGGCGGCGCGGACGATCGGCTACCCGCTGGTGCTCAAAACCGCGGCGAGCGGCGTAAACCACAAGAGCGACAGCAGGGGTGTTTTCGTCAACATCGATTCGGAGCGGATTCTGCTCGAACGCTACGACGACCTGTGTGCAAGGCTCGGCCCCGACGCGCTGGTCTCGCGTATGATCGGTGACGGCGTCGAAATCGGGCTGGGCACGTTCAACGACCCGCAGTTCGGTCCGATCGTGATGGTTGCCGCTGGCGGCGTGCTGGTCGAATTGCTGTCCGACCGGGCGGTCGCGATGTGCCCGGTCGATGCGCCCGAAGCCGAACGGATGATCGGCTCGCTCAGGGCCAACCGGCTGCTGCAGGGTGTTCGCGGCAAGGCGCCGGCCAACCGTGCGGCGCTGGTCGACGCGGTCGTACGTGTGTCGCAGATCGCGTTCGAACTGCAGGACTGTATCGCCGAGATCGATATCAATCCGGTCGTCGTCGTCGAGCACACCGCGCTCGCGGTGGATGCGCTGATCCTGCGCGGCAAGCCCGGCGCGCCGTGCTCAGGCTGATCCGATCCGAGTGGCAATTACTGCTGTTCGGATTCCTGATGACCTTCTGGTCGTCACCGGGGCAGACTTTCCTGATTTCGCTGTTCAGCGGCGAGCTGCGCACCGAACTGGATTTGAGCGATGGCGAGTTCGCCGGCGTTTATTCGCTGGCGACGCTGCTGAGCGCGATCGTCATGATCTGGAGCGGTTCGCTGGTCGACCGGGTCGAACTTAAGAAACTATCTATCGCGATCGTACTCGGGCTTGGCGTCGGCTGCGTCATGATGTCCTTCAGCGGCGGTGTCCTGATGCTGTT
>JAOTTY010000291.1 GCA_029864185.1 Gammaproteobacteria bacterium | reverse complement strand
GGGCGTAAAGCGCCCGCCCGGCTTGCTACGATCGGGCAACCGCGGATCGCCGAGTAATACTGTAACAACGGGTAGCTTCATGCTTGCCATTCTTGAGATTAACGAATTACGGGAACTATGCCAGCTAACGCCCCCGCCCGCCACGCCGATCTGCGCACGCGTGCCGGTGAACGGCGCTATAAGCCGAGGGGGACATCTGGGCCAGGGAACGAGATTCGAACCCGCGACAAGAGCGGCCTGTTTCGGTGCAGGTGGGTTGATCCCGATCAAGTTTTTCGCCCGCTTCGGGGAACATTATTTTGGCATGCAAATCTAAAAAATATGTTGGAGATTGAATAAGACAACATCACCGTTTTGCGGTGTTGACAGGACAGGGAGAAAAACAATGACGCGCATGAAATTATTGCTGTTTATCCTGCTTAAAGCACTGGTCGCTGCTACCAGCGTGTCCGCGCAAGATAACGTCGAACTTGCGGAACCGGAGCAACAGGCCATGTCCGATACGGTCCAGCATGCGCTGGAATATAACATGTCTAACCAGTCGTCCGAATGGGTGAATCCCGATACCGCGAACTCCGGGGGTGTAACGCCGGTGCGGACCTTCGAAAACGCCCAGGGCCAGCCCTGTCGCGAATTCGTCTCGACCATTATCATCGGCGGTCAGCAACAGCAGGGATACGGAACCGCCTGCCGCCAGGCCGATGGCAGCTGGCAAATTGCCGACGACGACTCGTCGATCGCCACGGTACCACCACCTGCAGCGGCGACAACCATCTATGTCGACCGGCCGCCGCCGCGGTATTATTATTATCCCCCCGATTTCTATTATCCCTATCGTATCTACCTGAGCTTCGGATCGGTCTATCGTGGGGGCTATGTATACCCGGGCGCATATTTTCTGGACGGCCCGGTCTTTCGCGAGCGCCATCCGCTTTACGTCCGTGAGCGGCTGTTCATCTCACCCCGCGATTCCGCGCGATACGGCAGGTTCAAACGCTGGTGGCACCATCACCCCCGGGGAGAGACAAAGATTCACCACGAGTACGGAAAGCGTAAAAAACGACACGATTGGCAACGTCGATAATGATGACTCTAACGTTTACTCTGCGAAAGCCTCCCAAGCCATTTCCGGGCGACGGACTGAACTAGCGAGAACCGCAGGCAGGACAGGCATGCCACGGATCGGAGACGACGCTTCGGGGTTTAATCGGCGGGTCGATCAGAAGCAGAATTATCGAGCGTCGCAGGTTGGTACGGGAACGCATGCGCCCGACCATCGAGCAAAATAACGGATATGGACAGGAAGGATGCCAATGAATCATCCTCGCCGACAGGCCCTGGCAACGATCATTGTTTGCGCATGCCGGGACGATAAAACAGCTGCTTGTCCCCGGGGAAAACCACCTGACCCCGAACGAAGGAAGGGCATCAATCGGGACATTTTAGCCAGGCTCCGAGGATATCGCCGCAAATGGCCCACCGCGGACCGCAGCGATGTAAAGTTGCTGGAGCAGGCGAAGGGAATCGAACCCTCGTCATCTGGTTGGGAACCAGAAGCTCTACCATTGAGCTACGCCTGCAACATGATGGTACTACCGGCGCTCGCCACAGGTCCGGACCCGCCGTGAGCCGATGACCCGGCTATCTTCCCTCCCCGGATCCGAACTCCTAAGACGTCCTGGGAAGCCGTGGCTCTACCAACCGGGCTGACCCCGGGATCCGCTCAGTATAACCCAGACGAAATAAATCGCGACCGCAAAGCTGCTGTCCGCGGGAAAAATGAATTCGATCATTTTACCCGGGAATTTTCGTTTTTATTTCGTCGTGACCATTACCCGCATAATCGTACGCTCAACGTTTGGCCGCGAGCAAGGTATCCGCTAAACTGGTAGACATCGTCAGGAACGCGTATCCGTGGCACACCGCAAGTCGCGAATCCAGGTTAATTTATCGAGCCATAACCAGGTTCAGAATTTTAACAAGATCCTGTATAGAGGACTTCATATTGAATCAACACCGCACGCTGGTGCTAATGCCCGGGCTCGAAGGCAACGGCAAGCTGTTTGCGCCGATCATTCCGCTGCTGCAGCCGCACTTCGACCTGTCGATGGTGACCTACCCCGATCTCGATTCGTTCAACGATTATATCGATTGCGCGCGCAACCAGCTGCCGGATGCGCCGAAATTTTCCATTATTGCCGAATCCTTTTCCGGGCCCGTCGCGATGGCCCTGATGGCGCAGGAACCGGAGCGCTTCGGTCGATCGGTACTGGCCGCAACCTTTGCACGCTCGCCGCTGGCCACCCTGACGCGCATGGCGAACTACGTCCCGCTGCAAATGTTTTCCATCGGCGCCCTGAACGAATTCTGCCTGGACGTTTACGCGGCCGACGACGAGGACTCTTCCGAAACCCAGCCGCTGCCGCTGAACGTGATGGAACAGCTCGATGGCGCGGTACTGAAACACAAGATCGCTGTGCTGAGCCGCATCGACGTCTCCGCGCTGTTGCCGGGCATCGCGGTACCAATACTGCTGCTGCGCGCGGTGCGGGATCGCATCGTATCCGAGACCGACGCCCACATGATCGAGCAATGCCTGCCTGACGTCGAGCGCATCGATATCGACGCACCGCATTTGCTGCTGCAGACCCGGCCGCAGCAGTGCGCAGATCTGATCATCAGGCATCTTGGGTCGGTCTCTTAAATCGTTTTCCCGGCACCCGGTCACACGGAGACGCGGGTGTCGGCAGCGTAAATTTGCTGGTATCGGACCGACACGGTTCGAACAAAATCCAGCAAACCGATTACTAGAAGCGAGGTCAAGTCGCATGCGTGCTTATGAAATTGTTGCAGATGGTGGAATCGACGCGCTCGCCCTGAACGAGAGGCGATCGCCGCAACCGGGAGCCGGCGAAATCCTGCTGCGCGTACGCGCTTCCTCGATCAATTACCGCGACCTTTCGACCATCGAAGACCCGTTGTCGCGCGGCATAGCCTACCCGCGTATCCCGAACTCCGACGGCGCCGGCGAAGTAATCGGCGTCGGCGCCGGCGTCACCCGCTTCAAGACCGGGGACCGGGTCGCGGGTTGCTTCTTCCAGGACTGGCACGACGGCCGGATATCGGCCGCGGCCATGGCGAGCGCGATGGGCGGCGCCATCGACGGCGTGCTGGCCGAGGAAGCGGTTTTAAGCGAAGCCGGCGCGGTGCATATCCCTGCCCACATGTCTTTCGAGGAAGCGGCGAGCCTGCCCTGCGCCTACCTGACGGCCTGGAACTGCCTGGTCGAGCAGGGCCGCCTCAAGGCGGGCGATACGGCGCTGTTCCTCGGCACCGGCGGGGCCTCCATCGCCGGGCTGCAAATTGCCAAAATGACAGGCGCGCGTGCAATCATCACGTCCTCCAGCGACGACAAGCTGCAACGGGCCAGGGGTATCGGCGCCGACGAACTGATCAACTATCGTACGACGCCGGAATGGGACGCGCGCGTGCTCGAACTGACCGACGGCGCCGGTGTCGACGTGACCGTCGAAACGGGCGGCGGCGGTACCCTGGAAAAGACGATCGCGGCAACCCGGGTCGGCGGCACCATCAGCCTGATCGGCGTGCTGACGGGCGGCACCATCAATCCCACCGGTGTAATGCGCAAGTCGATCCGCCTGCAGGGCGTCTACGTCGGCAGCCGCAGGATGTTCGAAGACATGAACAGGGCGTTCGCCGTCAACCAGCTGCGCCCGGTCGTGGACCGGGTCTTCGATTTCGAGGATGCGCGCGCGGCCTACCACGCGATGCGCGCCGCGGGGCATTTCGGCAAGATCGTCATCAGGGTCTGAGCGTACTCGCCGCCCGCCCGTCGCGGGGACCATGAAGAACACCAGGGTCAGAGCATCCCGTCAATCGACCCTGCCCTCTCGATCCCGACTACCCCCGGTACCTGCGAGACAGCAGGTAAATGGGCACCGCTAAACTGGTAATCAAAAAGGCAAATACAATAATTGGTATCGGTACGCCCAATACGCTAATCGGTTGCCAGAACTGGGTCAGTAACATCAGGAGACAAAACACCGCCCCGCAAAAAGGCAGCAACGGGAACCAGCCCAGGTTCAACGCCAGCGACAGCGAAGTCAGTCGCAGTTTTTTCCGAGGCACGATTCTGATAGCGATACATCAGCAGCACCAGGTTCACCATGAAAAACACCAGGAAAACCCCCACGTTGGTCAGGTTCGCAACTTCTCCGAGTGACCCCCCGAGGGTAAATAATATACACAACAAGGTTGCCAGCACTATGGCGCCGACAGGCGTTCTGGTTTTCGGATTAACCTTCGCGAGAAAACCGGGCAGGTAATTATCCCTGGCAATCCCGTACAGCATTCTCGAATTGACGATATGCAGCACCAGGACCGTGTTGGCGGTGGCGCACAGGGCGATGACGGTAAACAATTTCCCGCCCATGGGCGACTGCAGCGCGGTACTGGCGACCAGCGCCAGCGGCCCCTCGCTCGGGTTATCCAGTCTGGACGCGGCGTGGAGCGCCTCGGCCGGCACCACGCTGACCGCCACCACCGCGACCAGGATATAAATCACCGTCGTGATCAATAGCGATAACAGCAACGCAAGCGGGATTGTGGTCTCGGCGGATTTCGTTTCCTCGGCTATGTTGACGACATCCTCGAACCCCTGGTAGGCAAAAAAGATCAATGCGGCCGCGGCCATCATCGGTTTCCAGGCGGCGGCATCGCCGATTGCCGACTGCGTGTCGACCACCAGCAAGTCAACCTCGCCGACGTAG
>JAOTTY010000051.1 GCA_029864185.1 Gammaproteobacteria bacterium | reverse complement strand
TTGTTCATGTCATACCTCTGCTACCGTAGTCCCGGTCGGATCGAATTCGCGACCAGCTCCTGAAACTTCCTGACGCTGTCTTCCCAGTGAGGGGACAAAACGCCACCCCTGGCCGCCAGCGGAGAATGACGCCCCTGTTGCAAACGCACACACATTTGATGATCCTCGAGATGTACGCTGCGCCACAGGTCGGCCAGCTGCCTGACCCTGGCGTCACTATAGTGGGCGCCCCTGTGCGTGTAAATAACCCGGTGCTGGCGCGTTCTGGCGGGCCCGATCGGTTCATTCAGGTGAACGCCCATCTGATCTGGCTGGTAGGTGCCCATGATAAAATTGGGAAACAGGGTCAGGTAGTGCGAGGTCACGCCCAGCGTTCCGGCCCTGGCGTCGGCAACCTGCGTCTCGCTCAGCTCTACCGCGCTGCCCAGGCAATGCTCGTCGATCACGGTGCGATGGTTTTCCAGCGGCTGGTCGGTCGTGCTGCGGTGCACGAACTGTACGTGGTAGGGTTCGATGAAGTTTTCCATCAGCAGCTTCCAGTTGCAGGCCACTTCACCGAGGTCCAGCGTCGCGACCGGTCGGTAATCGCCGACGTCGTTGCCGCCGAGTTGGCGCCTGATCGGCGCGAGAAAGTCTGCAAACGCCATGGGCCGCTCCGACAGGTTGACGAAGATCCAGTCGTGCCATACCTCGCACCGCACCGGGGCCAACCCGTTGTCCTCGTAAGCGAAGCCCGGCGGCAGGTCGCGATTCGCGCCGCCGAAGTAGGGCGCGTTTTTGAGCGCGCCGCAGAGATCGTAGCTCCAGCTATGGTAGGGGCAGCGAATCAACTTGCCGCAATTTCCGTCGCGATCGATCAGCAGCAGGTTGCGGTGCCGGCACAGGTTATGAAACGCAACTACCTCGCCGTGCTGGCCGCGCAGCAGGAACAGCGGCAGACCAGCGACCCGGATCGGTTTGACGTCGCCGATACGGGAAAGCTGGTGCGCGAAACCGACGAACACCCAGTGATTGGCGAACAGGTACTCACGTTCGATCTGCATGAAGCTGTCGCTGGTATAGGCCAGGCCCGGCAGACCGCTGGGTGGCGATCCCCCCGAGTCGAAATCGTTTAGCAATGACTGGCTGAGCATGATGGCACCCCGGCTGGAGCGGATAAATTATCACATTTTCTTCGCAATTCGAAGCAACTAACGGCGTCTAATTACGATTTCGTTATTCAATTTTGCATTTTTCTACTTTTTCCACAATAATGTCGGCCTCAAAATCACGATAACAACAATTATGACAACCCAGGCGGCATCACCGGAGTCGGAGAAAGCACGCGGCATCGCTTCTACCGAGGACGACCTGAACCGATCGATCATCAAGATGCTGCAGCAGGACGGGCGCCTGCCTTACAAGGATATCGCCAGGGCGCTCGACGTATCCGAGGGCACCATACGCAACCGTGTGCAATCGATGAAACAAAGCGGTGCGCTCAAGATCGTCGCGCTTGCCGATCCGATGGCGATTCGCTACAAGGCCGACGCGATGATCGGCATCAAGGTCGCGCATCCCGCCACGCCGCGCAAGGTCGCCCTGCGACTCAGCGAACGCGGCGAGGTGGTTTACGTGCTCTGGGTTTCCGGTCGCTACGACCTGTTGATCGAGGTCGTCTGCGAAACCCGCGGCGCCTTCCAGTCGTTCCTGGAGCAACACTGCTTTGGTCACGACGACATCGACCAGATCGAAGTCATGAGCGGAATCGAAATGTTCAAGAATCAGTTCCTGCTGAAAAGGCAGGCGCAATAATACCCACCGAGGAGCAAACCGATGAGTAGCCATTATTACGAGATTTTCGCCGATGCCCTGCCGCACCCGGATCGGCTGGAGATCGAGAAACAGAAACTCGAAGACGCCGGTGTCAAATACGTCCTGTCATGCTGGATCGACATGTTCGGGCAACCCAAGACCAAGCCGGTGCCGATCAGCGATTTCGTACCCCTGTTCATGGGCAAGGGTCCGCAGTTCGCGGTACATTCTATTTCGTTCGTCCCCGAGCTCGGCCCGGCCGACTCGGACCAGGTGCCGCTACCGGACGTCGACACGATCCAGATCTGCCCGTGGAATCCGACCATCGCCTGGGTATTCGCCGACCTGTGGTGGGAAGACAAGCCCTACAACCTGTGCCCGCGCCAGGCATTGAAACGCGCGATGCGAGATGCCGCAGCCGAGGGTTACGCGATGATGGCCGGCATCGAACCCGAATTTATCGCGATGCAATGGGACGATAATGGCCACCCGGTCAAGGCGTTCGACGACGACCCGATGCCTGGCGAGGGCATCCGTCCGCGGCGCCAGGCATTCGGTTACGACGTCGAGTACTCGCTCGACTCGATGGGTTTCCTCGGCGAAATGATCGACATCCTCGAAGGCCTCGGCTGGAACCTGCACGACGTGGTCGCCGAGGGCGCCTACTCACAGTTCGAACTCGACTTCCACTACACCAATGTCCTCGAAATGGCCGACCGTCTGGTATTCCTGCGCATCATGCTGAAGGAGATCGCGAAGAAGCACGGCATGTTCATCACCTTCATGCCCAAGCCCACCACAGGCGACTGGCGTTCGGGCGCGCACATGAATGTATCGATGCAGAAAGTGGATATTCCTGGCGTCAATATATTCGAGGGCGAAGATGGCAAGTGGAGCGACGAAGTCAGGCACGCGCTCGGCGGCATCCTGAAACACGGCGCGGCGATCACCGCGGTCGCCTGCAGTACAGTCAATTCCTATAACGGGCTGGTGCCAAAAGTCGGCGGCTTCGAGGGCGGCACCTATACCTGGGCGCCGACGCACATGACCTACGGCTCCAACAACCGCTCGGCAATGCTGCGTCTCCCGCAAAGCCGGTTTGCGATCGAAAACCGTGCCGCCGACATGTGCATGAACCCCTATATTGCGCTCGGGATGATGCTCGGCGCGCAGGTGGAAGGACTGGTCAACAGGCTAGACCCGGGCCCGTCGCTGGACGAGGATCTCTACGTGATGGACGACAATGAAAAGAAAAAGCGCAAGCTGACCCCGCTGCCGCGCAATCTGATGGAAGCCAACGAACACCTGAGCAAGAGCGGGTTGGCGAAGCAGGTCATGGGTGAAACCATGCTGCGTTCGTTCCTGGCCTACAAGATCGACGAGTGGGAGCGTTACCATCAGACCACCACCGATTGGGAAGTTCGCGAATACCTGCGCCTTTACTGACGATGGATTTGTCGCTATTCGATCTCGGCGACTTCGAGCTGCAGTCGGGCGCGGTATTGCCCGGCGCGCGACTGGCGTATAAAACCTACGGCGAATTAAATCCGGACAGGAGTAACGCCGTGGTGTTGCCGACGTTTTACACCGGCAGCCATATCCGCAACGAGGGCTTCTTCGGCAGCGGTCGCGCCATTGACCCGGCACGTCACTTCGTGGTCTCGATCAACCTGTTCGGCAACGGCATTTCGTCGTCGCCGAGCAACACCGCGGCCCCGTTCGACGCCGCCCGATTTCCGCGCATCACCTTCTTCGACAATGTACGCGCGCAGCATCGCCTGCTGGTCGAGGCACTGGGAGTCGAGCGCATCGCCCTCGTCACCGGCTGGTCGATGGCGGGCTGCCAGTCGTTTCAATGGGCCGCCCAGTATCCCGACCTGGTCGACGCGATCCTGCCGTTTTGCGCGTCGGCCAGAACTTCCGAACACAACATCGTGTTTCTCGAAGGCGCCAAGGCGGCGCTGCAGGCAGACGCGGTTTACGCCGACGGCAACTACACCAGCCCACCGGAAAAAGGCCTCAAGGCCTTCGCTCGCGTATACGCCGGCTGGGCCTTTTCGCAAACCTTTTACCGCGAACAAATGTACCGCCTGCAGGGCTTCGACAACGCCGAGGAATTGCTGCAGGACTGGGAGCGGGATCATCTCGACTGGGACGCCAATGGCCTGCTGTGCAAGCTTTGGACCTGGCAGCAGGGCGACATCAGCGCGAATGACATTTACCGGCATGATTTCCGAGCTGCCCTGAAGGCTATTCGAGCAAAAACCATCGTCATTGCCTGCGACAACGATCTGTATTTTCGCCCCGAGGACAACCAGATCGAAATCGAACACATCGCGGGCGGCGAACTGCGCGTCTACCAGTCGCCCTGGGGTCACTGTGTCGCGTCACCCGGCAACAGTCCCGAATTTCAGCGCTATCTCGACCAGGCAATTTCCGAATTGCTTGCCTAGGCACCACCATCATCCGAAACCGGAGAACAGCATGACTGCACCGAGCGTATTCAGAATCGCAGATATACAGGACCGTATCGACAACCTGCCCGAGAACGGTACCTACATCAAACCCTTCGTCACCACCGCGATCAGCGAGTCGATGGCAGGCGGCATCAATGCCCTTAACAGGATCTCGGTACCCTGGGACCTGACCTGCGACGAACTGATTTACTGCCTGCAGGGGACTTTTCGCCTGGTCGTCGACGACATCGGTTACGAGCTGAATCCGGGCGACCTGATGTACGTGCCGAAGGACAACCACGTCAGCTACGAATGTGACGAGAAGTGCGTGATTTTCTACGCCGCCTACCCGGTCGACTGGAAGCAGCGCGCGGGTATCACCGAGGTGCCGGGTATCGACGCCGACGAAATGCCGGCGCCGTACCCGCAATAATCCGGAAGCTCCGGTCGGCTAGCGCCAGCCCGAGCGATCCATCAACTGCACCGCGGCACGATTGTTTTCACCGAGCCGCGACAGGTTGAGGCTGTCTCCTTTAAACTCGCCGAAAGATTTCAACACCGTCGAGGTTTCGGCGTCTGCCACCACCGGGTACTCGTTATTGACCTCGGCATACCAGGCCTGCGCCTCGGCGCTGACCAGGTACTCGAGCAGTCGCTCGGCGGCGGCTTTATGACTGGTGTATTTTGTAATGCCGGCCCCGCTGACGTTGACGTGCGCACCGCGATCGCCCTGGTTCGGCCAGAACACGCCGAGGCTCTCGGCGACCTTCCGGTCTTCGGCCTTGCCGCTGGTTGCAAGCCGCGCGAAGTAGTAGGTATTCGCGATCGCGATATCGCATAATCCGGCGGCGGCGGCGCGCAGCTGATCGGTGTCCCCACCCGCCGGTTTGCGCGCGAGGTTGGCGACAAGCCCTTTGGCCCAGGCCTCGGTCGCCTCGACACCATGCGCCTCGATCATCGACGCGACCATAGACTGGTTGTAAATATTGTCCGAGGAGCGAATGCAGATTCTATTTTTCCAGCGGGGATCGGCCAACGCTTCGTAGGTCGACAGCTCGGCTGGATCGACCTTGTTTTTAACATAAAAAATGACCCGCGCGCGCTGCGATAAACCGAACCAGTAGTTTTCACTATCGCGAAGATTTTGCGGGATCCGCGCACCCAGCACCGCGTTCGCTATCGGCTGCAGCACACCGGCCTCCTTGGCGCGCTGTAGACGACCCGCGTCGGTGGTAATAAAGACGTCGGCCGGGGTCGAGCGGCCCTCGGACTCGAGGCGCTTAAGCAGGGCGTCTTCCTTACCGGTAATCAGGTTGAAACCGATTCCGCTGGCGGCTTCGAATTTTTTCAGCAGGGGCAGAATGAGAGCTTCCTTGCGCGCCGAGTAGACATTGACTTCCTGCGCCTGAACGGCGCTTTGTCCCAGGGACATCGATAGGCAAAGAGCAATTAGCAACATCGGTTTCAAACCAGTAAAGCGGCGGTACATTTGCGCGGGTCTCCAGTATTTACAGGGGTTGGTGGCGAATTATCAGCAATATCTTAATGCGAATCTAAATGTTAATCATTCTCATTTAAAATATCAACAATATTATTCCAGCCTCCCCCATCGCCCAACGATGGCCTGAAATCAAGTCAATACTGGCTTGTTGCCCGGCACCGCGATCGTCACTTATCATGCGCCTGCGAATCAGCAAAAGGATCAGCCCATGAGTTTCGGAATAACCAAAACGATCCCGGCAAAAGCCGGTGTCGAGATGCTGGATTCCCTTTACGACGGCAGCCGCAGCGAATACAGGTTTCACATGGCAGGTGTCGAGCCGAAGCGACTGCAACGCGGGGACTACGTTTACACGATCTTCAACGACGAGCTACACGGCCGCCTCAGGATCAGGGAATTCGTTACCGGCGCCTCCAACCCCGATTCGGGAAAACCCCGCTTCCTGATCATCGTCGACGCGCCCGGCGAGCGGCTGAAGACTCCGCTACCCAAAAAAGGCCATCGCGGCACCCGTTACAGCGATGGCGAAGACTGGCCGGGATAGCCAGATGGCAGGAATAACGAAGCTCTCCCCCTTGGCAAGGTAATCATGACGGCATGCTAAGTAACATAACCGAACCGGATCGCGCCCGTTTCGAAACCGACGGCTTTCTCGTCGTCGATCGGCTGATCGAAACCGCGATCCTGCCGCGGCTGCACCGCGCCTTCGACGACCTGTTTCGCGGCAAGTTCGAAACCGGGGTTCGACCCGACGAGGTCAACTGGCAGCAGCAGACCGGGGATCCGAGCCTGACCCGGCAAATCTGCAACGGCTGGAAAGCCAGCCTCGACATCGCAGGCGTGGTGCTCGACGAGCGGCTGGGCCGCATGATAGGCGAACTGGCCGGCTGGCCCGGCGTGCGCATCATGATCGACAATGTCATCTGCAAGCCACCCGGGGCCAAATCGCTGGGATTCCACCAGGATAGCGCCTACCTTTCCTGGTTCACGCCGTCCGACCTGTTGACCTGCTGGATCGCGCTGGACGACACCCACGCCGATGGCGGCACGATCGAGTTCGTGCGCGCCTCGCACCGCTGGCAGCCAGGCGCACCCGAGGGCGAATTTCATGCACCGCGGGATTACCGCTTGCCGATGCGCAACGCGGCTGCGCGCGAGGGCGTCGAAGCGGAAATCTGTTTCGTCGAAGTCGGGGCGGGGGGAGGCTCGTTTCATCATGGCTGGACCTGGCATGGCTCGGGCGCGAACGCAGGCTCCACGCCACGACGGTCGCTGGTGCTGCACGCCATGCGCAGCGACGTCGAATACGATCCCGATCACTTCGACCAGGGTATCGGCCCGATTTACAGCCGCTACAGGCGCCTCGGAGACAACCTGTTAGACGAAAACTATTTCCCGATCCTGTGGCGCCAGGACGGTTATCGGACACCACAGCTCGAAACCTACCTGAATCGGTAATCTGCCATATCCAGAAAGATGATGCGGCGCCTGACGCGTGGCCTGGCGGCTCGCATCGGAGCCGAATCGCGTAGCATGACGATGCAATGCCCGTCGCGCCGGCACGAAACCCGGGGCTGGGATAGCGGCGGTCTGCGCTACAAAGATTACGCGGCCATGTCACGGCTCGGCTGCTGCCGAGGCTGCCGCAACTCAGGCATGCTGCAAGTTTTTCGACGCGACCCGTCCGAATGCAGCTTAATTGCGCGGCTTACGCGCGCAAATGATGTTAATATCGTGGCAATATCAATATCAGTCCCGAGCTATGGCCGATAACTCCAAACAGGCCCTGCAGGCGCTTGCAGATACCCGTTTCACGACCTACTGGCTCGACAGTCTCGAAGCGGTCGACGACGAACCCTACCTGGAACACGATCTTGCCTGCGATTTACTGATCGTCGGCGGCGGCTTTTGCGGGCTGTGGGCCGCGATACAGGCGAAACAGCAGAGCCCCAGCCGCGATGTCGTGCTGATCGAGGCCAACAGCGTGGCCAACGGCGCCAGCGGGCGTCCGGCAGCGATCATGTCGACCTCGGTGATGCACGGCATCGACAATACCGAACGTATTTTCCCCGAGGACGTCGCCGAACTGGAACGTCTCGGCCGCGAAAATATGGATGGTTTCAAGCAGACCATCGAAGATTATCAGATCGACTGCGATATCGAATGGGGCGGCGAAATGAAGGTCGCGATCGGCGAGGCCGGCCTGCCGAAGATCGAGGAAGAGTACCAGCTTTACCTCAAGTATGGCCATGACGCGATCAGCCTCGACCAGGCAGGCGTGCAGGCGGAAATCAATTCACCCATCTTCTGCGGCGGCGCCTGGTGCAGGCAGCGCAGCGGCACCGTGCACCCGGGCAAACTGGTGCGGGGACTGAAGCGGGCGGCACTGGAGCTCGGCGTGCAGGTTTACGAAAACACGCCACACCAGACCAACCGCAGAAAAGCCTCGAGAATCCTGGTGGAGACACCGCGCGCGACGATCATGGCGCGCAAGGTGCTGCTCGCGACCAACGCCTGGGCCGCCGGTCATCGCCACATCAGCCGGCGCGTCGCGGCGATTCGTGACCGCATCGTCGTTACCGAACCGCTCAGCGACGCGCAGATGCAAAAGATTGGATGGCAGCACCGGCAGGGTGTCTACGATACCCGCACCCAGCTGAACTACATGCGCCTGACCGCCGATAATCGCATCCTGTTCGGCGGCCGGCTCGGATATTTCTTCGGCAACAACACCGATCCGACACACGACCGAACCCCGCAACCCTACCTCCGCCTGGTGGGGTCTTTTTATCGCACATTTCCGCAGCTTGCCGATGAAATCAGGTTTTCTCACGCCTGGAGCGGGCCCATCGGCCTGACCACCCGCATGGCGGTGCATTACCAGAAGTATCATGGAGGTGACATGGTTTACGCCGGCGGCTACTCGGGCTTCGGCGTTACCGCAACGCGTTTCGGCGCGCGGATTGGCCTCGCGATTCTCGATCAGCGCGACATCCCGGAAATCCACATGCAGTTCGCGCAGACCCTGCCCAATTACATTCCGCCCGAACCATTCCGCTGGCTAGGCGCACAGGTCACGATGTATGCGCTGGACACCCTTGACGAGAAAGGCGGCTGGCGTAAACACTGGGTATCGATGGTGCAGAAAATGGGCTTTCCGATCACGCTCTGAGCAACGGCAATAGCCCCGGGACGCGAATCCAACAATACGCCGCGGACTGCAGCGAACTGGTCGTTATTCCTCGCAGGGCCATTTGTCCGGCACCCAGCGGCCTTGCGGCAAGCGGGTATTCAGGTCGCCACAGGAGATATTGATTTGATACTGTGACAGGTTCGTCGTCTTGCTCAGGTCTACCCCTTCGAAGTGGGTCAGGTAGGTGTAGGCACCATTGAAATCGACGCCATCCAGGCGCGCGTCGATGAAACTGGCCCGTGACAGGTTGGAATGATAAAAGTTGACATCTCGCAACGAAGCATCCGAAAAATCGACGCGCCCAAGTTCGGATTTCGACCAGTCCGTGTCAACGATTTCGGCGTTTCTGAAGCTGGCGCGCGAAAACTCCGACTTGGTCAGGTTCGAGTTAAGCAGCTTCGCCCCATCGAACGTGGCGCGATAACCCAGCGCCTTGGTCAGATCGGCATTCACGAAACGGCTGCGCGTGGCGCTGGCCCGCGTCAGGTCGGCCTTGACCAGACTGGCGTTGGTGAAATTGCTCTTGTCGAGCAGGCTCTGCGACAGATTGGCATCATCGAAGCGGCTTCCGCTGAAATCGGATTCGTCGAGCATCTTGTTGGTTTTCTTGCATCCGGACCAATCCATGCCGGGGGAGCGCTTGTCGTCGCATTCGGCATAAGCGGACTGCAGCGGTAACGCCAGCGCGACAATAATCGCCAGCACCGCGTAATTGATCAATTTTCTGCTCATTCGAACAATAATATTGTCTACCAGTGTCAGACTATAACACCCGAGGTTAATTCCATAAAACTGAACATCTTTTTTCAGTCGCCCAGCGTCTTCACCGCGGTAATCTTTTGCTGTCGCAGCACTTCCACCACACCGGCCGAAATAATCAGCAGGGCGCCGCCCAGTTCACGCAGACCGAACTGTTCATCGGTCAGCGCGGCGGCGGATGCCACGCCGACAATGACTTCCACCATCAATAACATGCCGACGCGCCCCGGGCTCAGCAACGTCGCGGGCCAGATCGTCAGGTAGGTAATCGGCAACATCATTATCGCCACCAGCGCAATCCAGTACCAGCCTCCGGCCAGGTCCTCGATTGCCGGCATGCCCGCGAGGCTGCCCTGCTGCCAGACAACCAGCAGCAGCGACATCAGCAACGCGAAAAATACGAACAGGGTTACCTTCTCGATAATAAACCTGGCACCATCCTGGAACAGCCTGACCGAGGCCACCGACCAGCACAGTCCCGATACCAGCGCAAACCAGTCGCCGGTATTGCGCGGAATCGGCAGGCCGCTCTCGACCACGAGCACGACGTAGAGGCCGCAAAACGCGAGCAGTAACGCGAGTGCCCGGTTGCCCGTCAGGCGCTCTTTCAGCACCAGTATCCCGAGTAGCGTGCTCCACAGCGGGCTCATGTAAAACAACAGAATTGCGCGCACCACGTCGGTCAGGTTGATACTGGCGATGTAGAGCGAGAAGGCGCAGCCGGTCAGCAGACCTGGCACCAGGGTATGGTGCCAGTGCGAAGCGAAATCGCGCCATCGGAACAACATCAGCGGCAGGAAAAGTATCACGCTGAAGCCGAAAATGACCGGCCCGGTCCAGAAGATGTGCACACCGGCCTGCTCGATGCCGCGCACCGGTATCCAGTAAAGCCCCCACAACGCCGCGCCGAACGCGATAGCGACGCTCGGCAGGAGGTCGCTACGCCGCGAATGCACTGACACACCATATTGAATATACGTTCGGGGCCGATACGAACAACCGTCTTCGCTGGAGGTGTTTAACATATCCGGCTGATCGCTGACCGCGAATCTCGACTCCCGGACGCCGCTGCAGCTTATGCACTCTCATGTCTCCAGCACGGCTAGCACGTCACGGCAGCGCTGATATTGGCAAAGGCCTGCTGGTTGATCCCGTCGAGCTCCAGCCTGAGCGGCTCGTCCTGCGCCGACAGCTTGACGATGGTTACCTCGGTTACCGGGTTGATGTAGATCCACTGGCTGTGAATACCAATTGCCAGCATGACCTGGTGTTCGTTACCGGTCTGGTACCACTTGTTGCGGTAACGCCCATCCGGGAATTCCTTGGAAGACTCGCCGCGCTGCCAGGCCTCGCGACTACCACCCTGGCTGCAGTCGTCGATCCACCAGCCGGGTATTACCTGCCGTCCGTTGGCCATGCCACGATTACGCACCAGCTCGCCGAAGCGCAACAGGTCGCGCGGAACGACACAGATCCCGCCGGCGGTGCGCGGCGCGCCCTTGCGGTCGACGGTAATGTAGGCGTTTTTTTCCGCCCCCATGGGCTGCCACAGCTGCCGGCTCATCAGGCTCGCGAGACGCTCGCCGCTGGCGCGTTCGATAATCCAGCCGAGCAGGTCGGAATTCGGTGACCTGTATCGAAAAGCCCGGCCGTGTTCGCCTTCGGTGCGCCCGACCGAGCACAGGAAGTCGTGCAGGTTCTGGTCGATGGCATCCACCGCGCAGGGGTGCCAGGCGGTGGCGGTGCGATACTCGACGAACTTGCCCGAGGTGGCAAGGTAGTCCTCGTCGAAATCGATATTGACCACCATGTCGAGTAACTGCTGCAGCGTTGCGTCGGTATAGCCCGAGCCGTCCAGTTCGGGGATGTACTCGATTACCGGTTTTGCGGGATCCAGCCGGCCCTCGTCGACCAGCACCCCGGCCAGCGTAGCGGTTATCGATTTGCTGACCGAGAACACGATATGCGGGTTCATTTCGATCGCCTCGTCGACATACCATTCGTGCACCAGCCTGCCCCGGTGCGCGACCAGAAGGGCATCGCTACTCGACTCCTTTAGCCAGCGCTGCAACGACCATTGCTCGCCATCGAGGCCGGGTAACGAAACTCCTTCGATCGCCTCGACGGGAGCCCGGGGCAATGCGGACGACTGCGCGCCACGATATATGGGTTCCGTCGGAACGATTTCGCGCACGTGATGAAAGGCCCAGCGGTTGTGCGGCGGCAGCCGCCAGTTGGCGAGATTCAGCGTGTCGGGTCGTTGCAGCATCATTCGAGTTCGGTGATGGTTTTCTGGTTATTGGAGTCGAGTACGGTCTGGCACATTTCCAGGTGCAGGCGGCCACCCGTATCGTAGGGATGCGATTCGACCACGGTTTCGTTCAGCGCGATGCCGAGACCGGGTTCTCCGGGTGCCGGCATGTAACCCGCCTCCCAGTCCAGCGGGCGGCGCAGTACGGCATCGTGAAACTCGGTTTGAATCGTCTCGAGGATCAAAAAATTCGGGCAGCTGAAGGCGACGTGCGCCGCCGCCGCGTGCGCGATCGGACCGCAATAGATATGCGGCGCTATCTGCGCGTTGAACAATTCCGCGAGCGCGGCAATTTTTTTGGTTTCCCAGACGCCGCCGCTGCGCCCGATGTCAGGCTGCAGGATCGCAACGCCCGCCCTGAGCGCCTGATGGAACTCGACGCGCGTGGTGAGTCGCTCTCCGGTCGCGACCGGTATCGTCGTGGATGCCGCGACCTTGCCGATTGCCTCCATCTGGTCCGGCGGGCAGGGTTCCTCGAACCATAGCGGATCGTAGGGCTCCAGCCGCCGCGCCAGCCTGATCGCCGACGACGTCGTCATCTGTCCGTGGGTGCCGAACAGAATGTCGGCGCGATCGCCGACCGCCTCGCGGATCTTGCGCAGGTTGTCTTCGCAGCGCGCAAGCTCGACCAGCGACAGTTCGCGGCCTCCCTGGAAACTGTAGGGTCCCGCGGGATCCTGCTTGATCGCGGTGAAGCCCATGTCGATATAGTCGAGCGCACGCGCAGCGGCGGCGTCGCCATCGTGGTAGACGTCGGGCGCGCCGGCGCCGGGATTGCCATCGGCTGCGACCCGCTCCGGATACAGGTAGGTATAGGTGCGCAGGCGATCGTGAAACTGTCCTCCGAGCAACTGGTATACCGGCACATCGTGCGCCTTGCCGAGGATGTCCCAGATCGCGATTTCGATGCCGCTGAAAACGCCCATCATGCTGACGTCCGGACGCTGCGTGAACCCGGCCGAATAGACTCGCCTGAACATGGTCTCTACGTGATGCGGATCCTCGCCGGCGATATAGCGCTCGAAGGTATCCTCGACCATCGCGCAGGCGATGTCGCCCGATACCGGGATGCCGTAGCATTCGCCGATGCCCTCGATGCCGTCATCGGTGGTGACCTTGACGATTACCCAGAAAGCCCCACCGATGCCGCTGGGCGGGACCGTGACCCAGGTCTTGATATCCTTCAGAATCATGTGCTTGCCCCGCCGCTCGATAATCGGGTTAAGTTACTCCAATACACGGGTTTACGGAACCGTTAATAGTTCCTGCTTGATCAATTCCAGCAGCTTGTCCATTTGCTGCGTGGGAATGCCCGACGAAAACCGCGCCACGTGCTGAATCGGCGGCGGCTGCGGCAGAAAGGAACGATCGATTTTGAGGCCCCGGCTATCGCCGCGGCGTCCCGACTGCAGCTGTTCGAACACGTCGAGGTTGACCAGGCCCACGCCGAGTCCGCTACGCACCGCGTTGACCATGCCGTCGATGCTGGGGCATTCGAATACGACGCGCAGGCTGTAATCGATCCCGGCCAGTGCCTGCTCGGCCCAGGCCTTGTAAAAACAGTCCCGGTGATAGGCGACAAACGGGATCGTCCGGTTTTCATCGTGGATGAAATCGTCCGCCAACAGCCACACCACCTGCTGCCGACCCAGCGCATGGTCGCCGTCGAGCTGCTCGCTTTCGAACACCTCGATCAACGCCATGTCGATCTCACCCGATTGCAACCAGCGCACCAGCTCCGGGGTATGCGCGACGCGCGAGGTCAATGCCACATGCGGAAAGCTGGTCGAAAAACTGGACAGAATCTGCGCCATACCGGGTGCAGTAACGTCTTCGGTTATGCCGAGCCTGAGTTCGCCGGCCAGATCGCTCTGATGAAAACTGGCATAGGCCTCGTCATGCAGCCTGACCATGCGGCGCGCATAGGCGAGCAGCCTTTCGCCATCGGCGCTCAGGCTGAGCCTGCCGTCGACACGCACGAACAGGCTGCGGTTCAGCTTCTGTTCGAGCCGCTTCATCTTGTGGCTGACCGCGGATTGCGACAGGTTCAGGCGTCTGGCGGCGCGCGTGATGCCGCCGGTTTCGGCGATCACGGTCAGGGCCCGCATGGAATCGATATCGAGCGTCGGCAAAATGACAAATTTCGATGGAAGTCATGAAAATATATCGTTTTGTTCATGACGTGACAATCGGTATATTCATCGTCTGGCATCACGCACGGCAAGTTAATGACTCACTACAAGCATCTGTTCCAGCCGCTCCAGCTGCGTCACCGCAAGCTCGACAATCGCATCGTGTTCGGCGCGCATACCGCCAACATGTCCGACCTCGGTCTGCCGGGCGAACGCCATCGGGCCTACTACGAAGAGCGCGCCATCGGCGGCGCGGCGATGATCGTCGTCGAACCGATGCCGGTGCACGCGACTGCGGTGCTGACGCGCGGCAATTTCCGCCACTGCGACGACGAGGTCATTCCCTGTTTCCGCAAGATTACCGACGCGGTGCACGCGCACGGCACGACTATCCTGCAGCAGTTGTACCACGTCGGTCAGCACGGCGATTCGGACCTGTCGTTCATGCCGCACTGGTCGCCTTCCGGTCTACCGTCCTACCATGATTCGGACGGCAGTCATACGATGCGCGAGGCCGAAATTTTCGAGGTGATCGACTGCTTTACGCGGGCTGCGCAACGCTGCCAGGCGGCCGGTTTCGATGGCGTCGACCTGTTCGCCGCCTACCATGCGTTGCTGGATCAATTCTGGACGCCCTGGTCGAACAAGCGCGACGATCGCTGGGGCGGCTCGCTCGAGAACCGATGCCGGCTATCGATGTCGATCATCGACTCGATCCGCAAGGCCTGCGGCGAGGATTTCATCATCGGGTTGTCGATCAGCTACTCGGAACTGACACCCTATGTGATGACGCTGGAGCAGCTGCAGGAAGTCATCGCCCTTCACGACAACGGCGGTAATCTCGACTATGTGAGCTGCGGCGCGGGTAACTACATCGACTACGATCGCCTGATGGCCACCTTTGTTTACGGCGAGAAGCAGGGCGTGCCTCTCGCCGCGGCACTCAAGTCGGTAGTCAAGTACGCGAGTGTTACCGCGGAGTGCCATATTCGCACCCCGGAAAATGCCGATTATACGATCGCCAGCGGCGACTCCGACCTGGTGTCGATCGTGCGCGGCCAGATAGCCGACCCGCACTGGGTCAACAAAACCCGTGCGGGCCGTGACGAAGATATCCGTGGCTGCATTTCCTGCAACCAGATGTGCTGGGGGCGGCGCTCGCGCGATTACTGGATCTCGTGCCTGATCAATCCGTCGGCCGGGCGCGAATTCGAGTGGGGTGGTGATCGCTTTACCCGGGCGGAAACGATCAAGAAAGTACTCGTGGTCGGTGGCGGACCCGCGGGCATGGAGGCAGCGCGCGTCGCCGCCGAACGAGGCCACCAGGTCACGCTGGTCGAGGCGCTGGGCGACCTCGGCGGCCAGTTCCGCCTCGCCGGGCTGGCGCCGCGACGCGGCCAGATTACCGAGCTGATAGGCTGGTACCTGCGCCAGTTCGAGCAGCTCGGTGTCGAAGTGCGTTACTTCGCACCGCTGGACGAGCAGGACATCATCGAGTTTGGCGCCGACGAAGTCGTGCTCGCTATCGGCTCGCTGCCGGATGAGCATGCGCGCCAGCGCTGGCTGCCCGAAGCAGAGGAACTGCCCGGGCTGCACCACGGCAAGGTCTTCGCCTGCGAGGAAGTATTACGCGGCCAGGCGGAACTCGGCAAATCTGTCATCGTGCTCGACGAGGGCGGCAACTGGCGCGGCACCGGCACCGCCTGGTTCCTGGCGGACCGGGGCCACGAGGTCACCATCGTCACGCCCGACGCGATGATCGGCAAGGAATTGACGCGCACCACGTCGGATTTCCAGATCCGCTCGAACCTGGCAAAACTCGGCGCATCTTTCATGCTCGAATCGATAATCGAACACTGGCACGGCGACCACGCCGATATCCGCTCGCTGCTGGATGGTTCAAGCTCGAGCATCGCGGCGTCGGCAATCGTCACCGCCACCACCAACCGCGTCGCCAACGATGTCGAGCTGGCGCTGTGCAACACCGATATCCGTTTCCATGTCGTTGGCGATGCCGCCGCACCGCGACAGGCGCCCTATGCATTCCACGATGGCCGCAAGATCGGCCTGGCACTCTGAGCGGAGCAAAAAATGAGTGATATCAGCGGCATCAACCTGGCGATGCAGACCCCGATGCATGCCGACGGCAGCATCGACTACGCACGCTGGGAGGCACTGATCGATCTCTATATCGATGCCGGCGTTCACGGGCTGGTGCTTGGTGCGGGGACTGGGCAACACCCCTACCTGACCCGGCAGGAATGCGACCGGCTCTACGAGCTCGGCGCGAAGCGCATCGACGGGCGTTGCAGCCTGATCTGCCAGACCTCGGCGCTGGTGCAGAACGAGGTCATCGAGCGCTCGCGGCACGCGCAGGGGGTGGGTGCCGACGCGCTGATGATCCTGCCGCCTTACCTGGAGGGGCCCGAAGACGACGACGGGCTGTTCGCTTTTTACGAGGCGATCGACGCCGCGGTGGCTACCGATATCATCGGCTACAACATCCCTCAAACCACCGGCATCGGCATCTCCGTCGAACTGTTCAGACGCCTGAACCAGCTCGAAAACTTTAGCTACATCAAGGACAGCGCAGGTGACCTGACCACCCATCAGGAATACCTCGCCACCGGCTACGGTGTGCTAAACGGATGCGACCCCAACACCGTGTTCAGTTTTATCGCCGGCGCCCCGGGCTGTATCTGGGGTGGCGCCAACTACATGCCGCGCGAGAGCGTGCAGCTATACGAGCTGGTCGGCAGCGGCGACATCTCAGCCGCGATGCGGCTCTGGTCGCGCATGATTCCGTCGTTGCTGTATATCTGGCGCGGTAATTATATCCCGAAGGTCAAGGCCGCCAGCCGCCTGCGCGGTTTCGACGGCGGCAGCGTGCGCGTGCCGTTGCGTGATTTAACCAAAGAAGAGACACGCACGCTCGCCGCCAGCCTGGAACCCCTGGACTAACATGAGCATGGGCAGCAGACGCAGACGGCAGGGCGGCAGCGCGGCCCGACGCGCGGCGGTGGCAAGTGCGGCGATCGTGCATCATCCCGAGATCAGACGCGGCATCCCGATCATGGAGGTCACCAACCAGGAGGGTGTCGAGCTGATTCACGATTTCGCGATGCGCGTCGTCGAACAGATCGGCTGCGATTTCCAGGACGAGGAAACGCTCGCCTACTGGCGCCAGACCGGCGCCGAAATCGACGGCGAGCGCGTGCGTATTGGGCGCGACGAGCTGCTCGCGCTGGTCGATAAGATTCCATCTTCCTACCTGCACCACGCGCGTAATCCGGAGCGCTCGGTGCGGGTCGGGGATGGGCACGCGGTGGTGTCGCCCTCCTACGGCGCGCCGTTCGTGCGCGACATGGAGGGCAAACGCCGTTACGCGACGCTCGACGATCTCAACAATCTGCAGAAGCTCAACCATATGGCGTCGACCGTGCACATCGCCGGCGGCACCATCGTCGAACCGGTCGACATACCGGTGCCGCACCGACACCTGCACATGGCCTACAGCGGACTGAAGTACTCCGACAAACCGATCATCGGCAACGTCACTGCGCGCGCGCGCGCCGAGGACACGATCGAGATGATGAAAATCGTGTTCGGCGAAGACTTCGCCACCAACAACACCGTGACCACGTCGCTGATCAACGCCAATTCGCCGCTGGTCTGGGATGAAACCATGCTCGATGCGCTCAAGGTTTACGCGATGAATAACCAGGCGGTGATGTGCTCGCCGTTTTCGATGGCGGCCGCGAGCACGCCGGCGAGCAACGTCGGCACCGTCGGCGTGGTGCTGGCCGAGGCGCTGATGGCGATGGCGATGACGCAGATTATCCGGCCCGGCTCACCAATGCTGTTCGGCGTGCCGGCGATGACGGTCGCGCTCAACAGCGGTGCGCCGGTGCACGGCTCACCCGATTCGGCGATGGTGCAGTTCCTGGCGAACGCGATGGCGCGCCACTACAGGGTGCCGCATCGCGCGATACTGAACGTCGCAACGTCGAAATCCGGCGACATGCAGGCCGCCTACGACTCGATGTGGGGCCTGTTTCCGAGCATGTTGTCGGGCGCCGACTGGCTGACCATGGCCGGCGGCATGCTGGAAGGCGCGCTGACCGTCGGTTACGGCAAAACCATGATCGACTTCGAACAGCTCGACGCGTTTTACCACTTCCTGCAGGGCCCGGACTTTCACGATATCGAGGAAATCTTCGAAATAACGAAACGCGTAGGCCCCGGCGGCCACTTTCTCGGTGAAACCCATACCCTGAACAGCAACCTGTTCATCTTCGATTCGCAGCACAACAATTCCTACGAACAGTGGGATGCAGAGGGTCGGCTCGACAGCGAGGCGGTCGGCGTACGCAAGGCAAAAAAATGGTTGCAGAAATACGAGGCGCCGCCGATCGACGCCGCACTCGACGAGGCGCTACTCGATTTCATCGCGCGGCGCACCCGCGAAATTCCGGAAA
This sequence comes from Gammaproteobacteria bacterium, assembly GCA_029864185.1. Lineage (GTDB taxonomy): Bacteria > Pseudomonadota > Gammaproteobacteria. The sequence continues at coordinate 690 of JAOTTY010000051.1, read as the reverse complement.
GTTAATTGGTGACGAATCGTCAATGCGGGGACAGTTTACTTATATCGCGAGCCATATAAGTAAACTGTCCCCGAATATCCGAATATCCGAGCTAGTTGTCAGGCTTGAATTCGTATTTCTGACCACCGAGCGCCGCCTGGTACATCAGGCCGCCCTTGCCCATGGTGAACACGACCACGCCCTTGTGATACTTCGCGTCGGACTGTTTTTCGTTGGCGCTGGTCGAGGTTCCTTCGGTGCCGAGCTGCGCCCCGGCACTGGCCGTGATCGCGATCGCTTCGGCCTGCGCCCCGAACTCGAAGGACCCGCCGATAAACTCGTTGAACGCGCGCTCGTCCTGGAAGTAAATCACCTGCCGGTAGGCCTGTCCTCCGAGCTGCAGGCCGATGCTCAACTGCGTCATCGTGACCTCGCCCAGCCGCTTGCCGTTCCGGTATACCCGGCCCTTGCCGCGGGCGCCGCCAATACCGATACCGCCCTTGGCGATGGTAGGGAATATCGCGTAGCCGTAGGCGGTTTCGTGAAATCCGGCAACGACCTCCGATTGCATGAAGCTTGCCAGGGCATTCTTGTCATCCGCGGCAGCGTCGCCCGCGATGACGGGGTTAAAAAAGGCTAAAACCGTAATCAGTGCGAGAAATCCGGAGCGTAATAACATGGTCGTGTCCCCCCTGTCAGTCGAAAACATAG
>JAOTTY010000290.1 GCA_029864185.1 Gammaproteobacteria bacterium | reverse complement strand
GATGGACCTGATGAACGAATCGAGCGAGCCGGTCGTGTTTTCGCATTCGAACCCGGCCGCGGTGTGGAATCATCAACGCAATATCAGCGACGAGCAGATCCGGGCCTGCGCCGCGACCGGTGGCGTCGTCGGGCTTAACGGCATGGGCATTTTTCTCGGCGACAACGCCATCGGCATCGACACCATGCTCGAACACGTGCGTTATGTCAGCGACCTGGTCGGCAGCGCACACATCGGCATCGGTTTCGACTACTCCCCCGATATCGACGTCGACATCGGCGTCATCCTGCGCAGCCGTCCCGATTACTGGCCCGCCGGCCAGCAATACGATACCCCGGGAATAAAACACGCCGGGCCGGCGCAGCTGCCGGCCCTGATCGAAGCACTGGCCGAGTCTGGCTTCGACGACGCGGATATTCGAGGCTTCCTCGGTGAGAACTTCCGCCGCGTCGCCACCCGTGTCTGGCAGGGCAGCTAGCACCCGTCATCACATGGTTTTCGGACCAGGTCAGGACTGTGGGTTATTGACCTGCTTTTCCCTGCAGCATCAGCCGCAGCTCGGAGATTTCGGCGCGCAGCGCGGCAACTTCGCGGTGCAGGTCGGCCTCGATATGATCGCGGGTATCGTTCAGGGCTTCGCGCCGCTCCTGGTTTTCTTCCTCGGTAAAACTGTGCATCGCGTTAACGATAATCGCGATGAACAAGTTCAGCATCGTGAAGGTCGCGATCAGGATAAAGATGACGAAAAAGACCCACGCGTTCGGGTGCACCTCCATCACCGGCCGCACGATACCCATCGACCAGCTTTCCAGCGTCATGATCTGGAACAGCGAGTAAAGCGATTCGCCGATACTGCCGAACCATTGCGGAAAATTCGCGCCGAACAGCTTGGTCGCTATCACCGCGAACACGTAGTAAATCAGCATCAATACCAGCGCGATCGAGCTCAGGCCGGGAATCGAGCCCAGCAGCGCACCGACCACGCGACGCATCGACGGCACCAGGGTAAGCAGGCGAAGCACGCGCAATATGCGCAGCGCACGCAACACGGCCAACGGCCCGCTCGCCGGAATCAGCGCAATGCCGACTACGATGAAATCGAAGATACTCCAGGGATCGCGGAAAAAAGCGAGCCGGTGTACAAAAATGCGCAGCACGATCTCGACGACGAATATGCCGAGAATAACGCGGTCCACCGCGACCAGCAGCACACCGTAACTTTCCATCGCCGCAGGAACGGTCTCCAGCCCGAGGATGATCGCGTTGATCACGATCAACGCCATAATCCCCTGTTGCACCCGCGGCCGCTCGATCCAGCTGCGCGTCGCCGCTCGCAGCGTCCGCGGCTTGGTCTCGTTTATCAGGGTCATCGGTTTCTTCTGATTGCTTTGCGAACCCCTTAGGTAATGCCTCTGCCAGGGATTTCAACGGATCCCGAACCCTTCGAACCGCTCGAGCATCCGGTCTCGCATCGAATATATATACCTGATGCCCGGTTTACTCTCGTTTTTAAGCTTCGTTTAAGCCGCTATCCATATGCTCTCGTCTAATTATTCCTTAACTCGAACTATGATGATGAACAGCGATAAACGCAACACAACGGTCAGGGCCTGGGACCCGCTGATCCGGGTGTTTCACTGGAGCCTGGTGTTTTTCTGCCTGGTCGCCTTTGTTACCGAGGACGACTGGCTCGATCTGCACGTTCAGGCCGGCTACGCGATCACCCTGCTAATCGGATTCCGCCTGCTGTGGGGCCTGATCGGCACCCGCCAGGCACGGTTTCGATCGTTCGTCAGACCGCCGCGCGCGGTGCTTGCCTACCTCAGATCGATGCTGAGCCTGAGACCAGCGCATTATCTCGGACACAACCCGGTCGCGGCGGTGATGGTGCTGGCATTGCTGCTCAGCCTGTCCTTTACCTGCTTTACCGGCCTGGTAACGATCGCGAGCGAGGGCCAGGGACCGCTGGCGGCAACTTTTTTCGCCAGCTGGCGCGGCGAGTGGATGGAGGAATTGCATGAATTTTTCGCCAACTTCACGCTGCTGCTGGTGTTCGGTCACGTCGCCGGGGTCGTAGTCAGTAGCCTGCTCGAGCGCGAGAACCTGGTCAGGGCGATGATTACCGGCCGTAAAAAGCAGCGTGCACGCTGGGAAGATGCCGGGCAGCAGGAGTTGAACAATGAACAGGTTTGAAAAGGCGAGATATCTGATAACCGGGATTTTGCTGGTCTGCGCAATCAATAGCGGCAGCGCCGCAAACCCTGTCGATCATCTGCGGGTGTACCGGCAGCAAGGCATCTCCGAAACCGATCGAGATCGCGGCCGCCAACTCTGGAATTCCGTGGTTGACGGGCGCAGCTGCACCAGCTGCCACGGGCGCAGCCCGGGCGATGTCGGCAAACACGCCAAAACCGGAAAACCGATTCAGCCGATGGCGTTGTCGGTAAACCCGGAGCGTTACCAGGACGGCAACAAAATCGAAAAATGGTTTCTCAGAAACTGCAAATGGACCCTTGGGCGGCAGTGCAGCCTGCAGGAAAAGGCCGATCTTTTAACCTGGTTATCCAGCCAGTAAATCGAGGAAATACGATGCAAGTGAAAATACGCATGATAATGGGAGCTGCTTTACTTGGTACGATTGTGGCGTTCAGCCTGTACGGAGTCGGCAGGAATCTGGCGTCGGCCAGTAACAACGGGTTCGAAAGCGATTCCTATTACGAGGATCACGATGATGACGAAGCCCGCAAATATCGCTCCTCGGCAGCCCAGGACCCGATTTACGTCGAGGAATGCGGCAGTTGCCACATGGCCTATCCGGGTGAATTGCTACCGGCCGGCAGCTGGCGCAAAATAATGTCCGGCCTCGACGACCATTTCGGCGAAAACGCGGAGCTCGACCCCGACACTCGTCAATCGGTCGAAGACTACCTGGTCCACGTCAGCAAGGCTGGCGGATACCGCAAGCTGCAGCGCAATCTGGGCGGGCAGACACCACTGCGCATTACCGAACTGCCCTATTTCGTCCACGAGCACGACGAAATTCCTCGACGCTTGATCGAGGGCAATGACAGGGTAGGCTCACTCAGCCAATGTAACGCCTGCCACCAGGGCGCGGAAAAGGGTCATTTCGATGAAGACGATGTTGTTATTGCTGGCTTTGGCCGCTGGGACGATTAACGCGACCGTCCATGCAGGCAATAACCTGGGCCAGGACGAGATTCGCGCACTGGTACAACAGGGAAAGATTCTTTCGCTCGAGGCGATCCTGAAGCTTTACCCGGAAGAGGTCCACGGCAAACTGCTCGATCTCGGGGTCGAGCACGAACATGGCAATATCATCTACGAGCTCGAGTTTCTGCAGCACGACGGCCAGGTGATCGAGTTCGAAATCGATGCTGCCGACGGCAGCCTGATCAAGCAGGAAATCGAAAATTGAAACTGCTACTGGCCGAGGATGACCCCGCGCTGGTCGAGTACCTGCGGCCCCGGCTGAAGCGGGCGGGATATGCCGTCGAATGGGCGGACAACGGGGTGGACGCGGAATTTCTCGCACAGGAAGAAAGCTTCGACGTAATCGTTCTCGACCTGGGCCTGCCGCAGCGACCGGGCCTCGAAGTCCTCAGAAACTGGCGCGCCGGGAAGCTGCAAACGCCGGTGCTGATCCTGACCGCGCGCGACTCCTGGCAGGAACGGGTTGATGGCCTCAAAGCCGGCGCCGACGATTACCTCGGCAAACCATTTCGGTTCGAAGAACTGGCGGCTCGCCTCGAGGCACTTTTGCGCCGTCGTTTCGGTCATGCCGACAATCGACTGCAACATGGCGGTATCATCCTCGACCAGGACGAGCAGACGGTAACCACGCCGAGGGGTGACAAGCTGCAGCTCACCGCGATCGAGTTCAGGTTGTTGCGCTACCTGATGTTGCACCCGGGCAAGATCGTCTCGAAAACCGAACTGAGCGAACACGTCTACGAGGAAGAGCAGATCAAGGACAGTAACGTGATCGAGGTCTATATCAACCGCCTGCGCGCGGCGCTGGGCAAGTCATCGATCAGGACTTTTCGCGGCCAGGGTTATCGTCTCGACGACTCGCAAGCTTAATCGGAAAACGATGTACTCGCTGAAAAACAGGCTCACCCGAAATCTGATCATCAACCTGGTCATCGTGATGACGGTGCTACTGGTCATCATGTATTTTTCGATGCAGCAATTATTGCAGGGATACACGTTGACGCGACTGCAGCATGACGCCGAAAGCCTGATCAGCGTGATCGAACGGGACCAGGATCAGCGCTGGAGGGTCGACCCCACGCGTATGTCTACGGTCTACGATCGTGTCAAATCGGGGCATTACTACCAGGTTAACTTCGACAACCAGGAAATCAGGTCACGCTCTCTTTTCGACGAGCATTTTCCGTTACCGGAGGAAGCCGAGCAGGAATCCGGGCACTACGTAACCGAGGGGCCGTGGCAGGAAACCTGGCTCGTCTGGCGGCAGCAGATTACCAAAAACGACGCGCCGATTCGGGTCTGGGTCGCGGAGGATATCGGGCCGGTGGACCAACGCTTGCTGCGATACACCGGCTACGCAATCCTGCTGATCCTCGCCGCGACAGTCCTGCTGATATTGCTGCAGCAGCGCACGCTGCGTCACTCGTTCGAGATATTCGAATGGCTGCGCCAGAACCTCGCCACGATCAGGCACCACGAAACCGAACAAGCGGGCGTTCAGGTGCCGCGCGAAATCATGCCGCTGGTGGATGAAATCGAGAAACTGGTGAATCAGCTGCTCAATCGAATCAGCCGCA
>JAOTTY010000289.1 GCA_029864185.1 Gammaproteobacteria bacterium | reverse complement strand
GGACCACCATGTCGTCATAATCGGCGTCGCCGAAACCGTCACCGAACATCAGGTAAGCAGAGGATGGGCTAATCATCGCGACTGCCAGCGAAAGCCCCACATTTGAGTCGTCCAGATTTAAACCCGCATCAAAGCCGAAGGAACCGCCGCCATTGATAAAGGCATCCGGATCAACACAGCTACCGATACCATTTAATATATGGCATCTTGGTGTTGACATCGTATCTGGGTCAGCCTGAATTGATATCGCCAAAACAGGGTAAATTTCGATCTTCAAACGTCGGCTTCGGGTGGCGAGCTCATAACATTTATATGGGTTTCCGTTAGCGAGTCGCCGGAATCTTTAATTTCGCGGGCGCGCAGGTCGATGCGGCGCACCTTGCCGGTGGTGGTCATCGGCAGGCTGTCGATGAATTCTATTTCGCGCGGATATTCGTGAGCCGAGAGCCGCGTGCGCACCGATTGCTGGATCTCGGTGGCAAGCTCGACGTTGGGCGCGTAACCGTCGCTCAGCACGACGAAAGCCTTGACGATCTGGCCGCGCAATTCATCCGGCTTGCCGATCACCGCGACCTGCTGCACGGCAGGATGCTTCAACAACGAATCCTCGATTTCGCCTGGGCCGATGCGATAACCGGCGCTGGAAATGACATCGTCCTTGCGCCCGACGAACCACAGGAAACCATCCTCGTCGCGATAGCCGACGTCACCGGTGCGAAACCAGTTCGCGGTAATCTTGTCGCGCGTCGCGTCGGGATTGTTCCAGTAGCCGAGGAACATAACGGGATCGTCACAGAAGGCGGCCAGCTCGCCCTCTTCGCCGTCAGCCACGACATTGCCGTCGTCGTCGATCACGTCGACGCGGTGGCCCGGGTAGGGTTTTCCCATGGATCCGGGCCTCGGCGGCATGATCGCAGAGCAGTTGCCCACGAGATAGTTGAATTCTGTCTGCCCCCACATTTCGTTTATTGTCAGGCCCAGCGTATCGCGACCCCAGTGGATCAGCTCCTCGCCGACCTGCTCGCCCGCGCTCATGACGGCGCGCAGACGCAGGTCGAAGCGCCCGCCGATATCGGGCAGGGCGCGCAGCATTTTCAGCGCGGTCGGCGGAATGAAAGCATTGGTGACGGCGTAGTCGGACATCAGTCGGCAAACCCTTTCCGCATCGAAGCCGCCGCCCTCGTAGGCCACGATCGGCATACCGTAGTTCAGCGCGGGAAACAATGCATCCCAGAGACCCCCGGTCCAGGCCCAGTCGGCGGGAGTCCAGAATACGTCGCCCGGACGCGGAAAGAAATTCTGCGACATCTCGAAACCGGTGAAATTACCGAACACCGCGCGATGCGCGATCAGCGCGCCCTTGGGTGGGCCCGTGGTGCCGGAGGTATAAATCAAACATGCCGGGTCATCAGCCAGGGTTCGCACCATCTGTAGTCGATCCGAACTTTTTTCCAGCAGCGCCCAGAATTCGTCGGACGCGGCGCCGCAGCGACAGCCGATAACCCGTTGCAGATCCGGCAAGTCGGGCTGCAAGGCCTTGATGTCATCGTAGCGGCTGGCGTGCACGACGGCGGCGCGCGCGCCGCTGTCGCGCAAGCGATAATCGAGCGCCTCGGGGCCGAACAGTATGGCGAGCGGCAGCGATACGGCGCCGAGCTTGTGGATCGCGAGATGCGCGACAACGGTTTCGATGGTTTGCGGTAGCACGATGGCCACGCGGTCACCCCGATCGATGCCCGCAGCGCGCAACGCGTTGGCAAATCGATCGGAAAGTTTCTTCAGATCGGCGAAGCGGTAGCTCGCACGCTCGCCCGCGGCATTTTCGTAGTAGACGGCCACCTGCTCCGCACGGTCCTGGTGACGCTCACAGACGTGGTGGGCAACGTTGACATTGTCCGGAATCGACCAGCGGAATTCGCGGCAAATTGCATCAAAATCGGTGGCCGCAGGGTCGATTAGCCGCATTACGCTTCGAAAGTGTTAAAAAATGCATAATACCTCAACAAAATGCAAAACTCAGTTGAGATACTACAATAATGGAGCTATACCTAGGTTTATTCTACAAATTTAGACTAAAGCACTGATAATAGTGTAGAATTTTCCCTCCAATCTGCTAAATAATGACGTGAGACAGACGCTTCTGGGCGATAGGCATCATGAATAATTACGAAGACTGGGCACAACTTGTTGCGAAAAAGCTTGCCGGCGAAGCCGACATCATCGCGGCAATCGACAAAGACGAGCTGGATGACGCGGCCGCGGCCGACGGATTCATACGCGCCGTACTCGAACCTTTTCTGCCGGAAAACTTCGGGGTCGGAACCGGCCGCATCGTCGACGCTTTCGGCAATTACTCCGACCATCTCGATGTCATCGTCTATAACCGGGATTTTCCGCGCATCGGTTTACGCGGTACTCACTCCGCATATCTCTACGAATCGGTACTCGCCGTTTTCAACGTGCGCGCGAAATTTATCCGCAAGACTTTCTTCGACTGCCTGAACGCATGCGCGTCGATGGCGCAGCTCGAGACCAACATCGACAAGACGGTGCTGGTCAAGCTGGCCAAGAAAAATGGATTGAGCCCCGGCCCCAACAAGCGCTTCATCCACCGCGATCCTCTGCGCACCGCGCGTTTCGAACTGATCGGCAGGCCGCCGGCATTCGTGTTCGGCTTCAACGGCATGAAGTACAGCTACCGCCAGCTGCAGGAAAATATCGAGCTGTGGATCAAAAGCCGCCAGGATGAGCACGTCGAAACGCCAATGAAGTCCTTGCCCGCGGTGATCGCCACCCAGGGATGTTTCGCCTGGCGCAACGCTGCGCCGCTGGCGCTGAGCAACCGCGAAATGCTGGGTATCGGAAACGACGATGCCCCGATTCGGCTGATCGTGCTGCAAATGCTTTATCTGCTCAACCGCCGCCTCAACGTCACCGCCGACGGTTACGGATTGAAACCAAGCCTGAATGCCTACCTGAGCCAGTTCTCTGCACCGAAATTCGAAGTCGGCGTGGGCAACGTCGCCGAACTTGTCGATCTCGACCCGGTCAAGAGCGACAATACACTGCCAGACGAAACCACCCAGGGCTTCGCCCGCGCCAGGGATCATGCCCCGGCAGAAACCGCTGCTGCAGTAGCGGCAGCGCCGCCGGCCAGCCCGGCCGCGAAACCCGTGGAGCAACCGGTCGAGCCCGCGAGCGTGGTCCCGGAAGCGCCGCAGCAACCGGCCGTTTTTGACAAGCCCTCGCCTTTTGCGTCGGCGCCGATCCCGCAGGCACAGCCTTCAAATCCGGCAGGCTCGCAGGAAACAGGTGCGCAGCCCGAGAAGGGCTCAGGGGTATTTGATAAGCCATCACCGTTCGCGTCGGTACCGGTAAAACCCGTCGAGGCTCCGGTTGCGGATGCACCGCGACGTTCACCGGCACCAATTGCGCCGCTCGGATCGGCACCGATCCCGCCGATGCAATCGTCGGCACCGGTAACCAGCAGGCCGGATCCCGAACCGGATACTGCCAAGGTGATTCCGCCCAAACCGCCGGTCGACATAGAACTGGGATTCGGCAGCGAACCCGCCGCCGCGGATGACAAGCCCGACGCAGAAGAAGACGAGTTTATCAATACGGTCATCATTCCGCCCAACGCGGGTGCCGCCAGCCAGGATAAATCGCGTAATTCCACCGATGCATTCATCGCGCGCGTCAAGCAACAGTTGTCCACATCCGAGCCGCTGCCCGAAAACGAGAAGGATTTTACCTCTACTATCCCGCAATAACGGGTAAGATTTGCCTAATACCGAATCCGAGGTGCCGCAGAAATCCGGGCCAAATCCCTTTCGGCACCATGAAACCCTGTTGAATCCACATCCAGACGTGCACGCGGGTTTTCCACTTGTCTCCGCCGCTATCCATCCTTACCATAACCAGTAACAAGGTATCCAATTTCTTGTTACCATAAGATTTTTAAGAATTCACTTAACCAAACCAAGGGCAATAACATGAAAAACATTCTCTTCCTTATTCTGGCAACTGCACTAAGCCTGAACTTGTCGACCGCCGCCGCCGGCGACGCGGCGGCGGGCAAGAACAAGTCGGCGACCTGCGGCGCCTGTCACGGCATGAATGGCATCAGTCCCAACGACCTGTGGCCCAACCTGGCGGGGCAGAAGGAAGGCTACCTGGTAGCCCAGCTCAAGGCATTTCGCGCGGGTGAGCGTAATAATCCGATGATGGCGCCGATGGCGGCACCACTTTCGGACGCGGATATCGCCGATCTCGCGGCTTATTACTCCAGTCTCGGAAAATAAATAGTTTGACTCCTTAACCGCGGCCAGGCTGGCACCCGCGCCGGTCTGGCCGCGGCACAAATACCGTAAATCCGTGCTGGCGCGCCGCGATGCCAGCCGGCCCGCCGCGCTTACCGCCCTGGATCCGTTCCTTCTGCAAGCCGCCTGTAAACACTACTTATTGCATAACCCCAACCGAATTTCCAGATTTGACAAAAATCAAGGTGAGCGCGATTTACCTGTAGCTATACTCGCCTCAACTTTCTAACCAGCAGGGTGAGCGCCGTGATATCGCAGACAACGAAGTATCTGAAATTATACCTTTCCATCATGCTCGCAATGTCCGTATTCGTGACGCAGCATGTCTTCGCCAAGGCCGAGCAGGAAGCCGAAACCCGCTACCAGGGGGCCGCTTCCGGCATCGACCCAACCACTGTCAAGGAAATGATCGACACCGAGGGACCACCGATGACGGTGGACGAGTTCAATATCGCAAAACAGGTATACTTCGAGCGCTGCGCCGGTTGTC
>JAOTTY010000288.1 GCA_029864185.1 Gammaproteobacteria bacterium | reverse complement strand
GTCCAGAACATCGTCGGGAGGTGACGCGAAAGCCGGCGACGAAATCAGCATGCAGACCGAAAATGCCGCGAAAGTAATGATGCCTTTCTTCATAACGTATCTCGCCGCTCCGGTCCGGATCCGGCCCATGCCAGCAGTCGAAAATCACGGCGCACTTTTTCCAGCGGCCGGAACCTGGTTTTGATTTTGAAAACCTTTTCCCTGTCGTTCAGGCCGACACGCGCATTGATTTCGCCATCGCCCCGGGCAATCGCCGATACCGGCAAAGCGATGATATTGGTGCCTTTTTCGAGCCGGGTATTCCAGCTGATAACCTTCTGGTCTTGATATCCGGAAATCTCGAGATTATCCGAAACATCGATGGTCATGCGGATGCTGTCCACCGGATGGGCCGATTCGATTGCGACCTTGATGGTCTGGACCTGGTTGCCGATCAACACCACCTGCGCGGTCGGGTGAGCCGGGTTAGTCATCATCGACAGCAGCACGAAAGCGGCGATAAAACTGGCGGCAATGCCGCCGGCCATATAGGGCATCCGCCTGCCTCGAGGGGGTTGCGCGGCGTCGATCGCGCGTTCGAGAACAGCCGTGGTAAAACCGGGAGATGCCGGCGGCACGCGTCTTTGTTGCAATAATTCGATGACGCCGAGGATGTCCTGGTAGTTCTCCCGGCAGGCGCCACACTGCTCGAGGTGCGCAGAGACCTGTTCCGTATCGTCGCCCGCCAACCTGCCGTCGACGAAGTCCTGCATTAAATTATTGGTTGCCTGGCAGTTCAATGGTTTCACCTCTTTATACCGGTAACACGACGGGGCTCGGAAAAAGGTTCCATCACGAGTAGTTTTTTTAGCTCTGTTCTCGCCCGGTACAGGCGCGACTTGAGCGTTCCCAGGGGAACCTGCAGGATTTCGGACAACTCTTCGAGCGTATATCCCTCCGCGTCGTGCAGCAGTACGACTTCGCGCTGGTCCTGGTTCAACTGTTGCAGCGCCGTATCGATGCGGTTCAGGGATTCTGCATTGCTGGCCTGCCGAAACGGCGTCTCTTCCTGAACCGCGGTTTCATCGTCGAACTCGTCCTGGTTGAACAGGGTGATTTCGCGGGCCGACCTGCGGTAGCCATCGACATAGAGATTGTACAGGCCACGGCATAACCACGGGGCCGGCTTTTCGATGGCCTCGAGCTGATCCAGTTTTTCGAAGATGCGGGTCAGGAAATGCTGCACCAGCTCTTCCGCATCCTCGCGCGAGTTGCCGAGGCGAAATGCGAACCGGTACAGCGTATCGATATGCGGCCGCAGCAACCGCTCGAAGCGGTCGGCAGGTTTGGCCTTGCCTTTAAACAGGTTCAGAATGCTCAATACGTATCAGCCGTCTTCGGCGAATGAATCGTCGTCATCGGTAACGCCTGCCGGATTAGCCAGAGTCCCGCATGTTTTTCGACAGGCAGGACGACGTTATAGAAACACTAGCTGAATATAGCCGAAAAGCCCCGATTGACTAAGGCTTTCTTGCGGGGGAGTGGCCGGATTGTGACATGGTTCCTATCGAGGGTGGGGAATGTCATCGGCAAGTGCAGCCGTCGTCACCCGTGGGTTCTTCCCTGCGTTTTTTAATCCCGGGCCAGAAACGAACGCGGCTGGAAGTGAATCCAGCCGCGGGGGTGAAAATTTGCCCGGCATCGCGTTGCGCCGGGCGTTTCAGGCGCCGTTATTCCCCCGGCTGGGGAGGGGTAAAGGTAAAGGGAACGACCGTCGTTTTCCCGGCCTCGACGACGGCATTTTGCGCATCCTGAAAAACAATGTCGTCATTGGCTTGTTTTTCGTCATCCGTCGATCCTTCCGAATTCGGAATCCGGTCGAGATCTGCCTGGCAGGTAAAGGCCAGGGTGTAATTGCCGGGGCTCAGGAAGCCGACCACGTACTCGTAATCGCCAGTTACATCGTCCAGCTTCACCGTGGCTGTCGCCATCGGATCCGCCTGCCCATCATCGTCATCCGCATCGTCGACGGCGTCGATATCGCCGGGTGTCTTATCCGCTCCGCGGTAAACGTACACGGCGTTATAGCTCATCGGGTCGTCGTCGCTGCATAGCCCGTTGCTCCCGTCGAGCATCGACGGCTGGACCGTGCCGACGATACGGCCGGTATCCTTCACCGCCTCGACGCGGAAAGTCGGGCGCAGGAAATAACAGTGCTGTCCCGACGGCCGGTGCAGGGCCTGGCGCAGGTCGAAATCGATTACGACCGCCGCCTCGCCGTCTCTCGGCACCCGGAAAGGGCTCACCAGCTTGACGCCGTTATTGGAACCGCTGGGAACGAAAATGGGCACTGGGCCATCGGCTTTCCTGATGACGTGTGACCCGCCCTCGGGATCCTGGCCGGCGCAAACCTTGGGCGTTTTCGCGGGTGCTTCCAGCACCAGCCTGGCATGCGCGTAGACGCCGGCGGGAACGCGCTCGTCGTTGAACAGCGGAAAGGTCTCGCCTTCCTGGTAATCGAGCAGATTGAATTCCAGCGCGTTGCCGTCGGGATCGCGCAGGTCGATTTCGATGGCGTCTTTTGCGTCATCGTCCTGTCGGCGCAGCTGCAGCGCCAGTACCCGCAGGTTGACCGCGGAGACCTCGTCAATCGCGGCGTCGGTGATGCCGACGCTGAGGCTGCCGGTGCCGCCGCTGCCGTCGTTATCGGATGTGGCCGGGTCGGTGCCCGAGCCACAGGCGTTCAACAGTAGCGCGGACGCTACCAGCATGGATCTGGTTATATTATTCATGATTTTCTCCTTTGGTTATCGCCTATAACGAACCAGCGTTTTAAAAGGTTTCATGTTTTGATGATGATTCACCGACCGATCCGAAAAACGCCGGACTATCCTGGCCGCATTAGCGGTCATGGCGTGACAATCGGCGAGTTCGTTTTTGCAGTAATTTCAGTACCTTTTGTCGATCCAGGCCCGCGCCGACGACGCTCACGTAATTAAACGCCACCTGTACCTTGGGACAGGTAAAACAGTTCTTTCGGGATGGAACTTTTCGCTGCTTCAAATCGTTAAGCCTGTACAGGGAAATCGAGTCGTCGATTAAAGAAACTGGAATTCGACGACGTTTGAAAATCGAATAAAAGGTGAAGGGCGTCACGAACTTTGGGGCAGGCATCGTCATTTTTACCCCATATGAGTGATAAGTTTTGGAACATTAAATTGTTAGATTACCTGACAAGTCAGTACTACCAGCAGGCTGTGGATCGCATCCTGGTATAACGCAACCATTTAAGGAGAAGTTCAAAATGAAATTAAAACAACCAAAGCAAACCAGGATGATTGGCGGCGTCGCTTCGCTCGCGTTGCTGCTTGCGCTCACCGGCTGCGGCGGCAGCGGCACCGACGAAATCGCTGCCGAAGCCAAAGGGCCTCCCGCCAATTCCAATAGCCAGGGGGCCAGTATCGGTGTCTCCAACCTGTGTTGGGTGGAAGGAACCAATCCAGCCACTCTATTTGTCGAAACGACCATTACCGACAAATCCAGCGGCGAGGAAGTCCCCGTGTTCGAGAGCGTACAGATCCAGCCGCTGCAGAAAGTGAAGAACCAGGAAACAAAGCTGGGGGAAATTATACCTGCTGACGTTGTTATTGCGGATCTCAACAAGGCCGACGCTATCGACCCCGTAACCAGGCAATACGCGACTTTTGTCACCGGGATCGATCTCTGCGCCGCGGGTCTTACTATCGATGCCACCTCGGTTAACGCCAACCTGCGGGTGCAGCTCTTTAACAGCAACAACACCTACACCAATAGCAAGTGCACCGCGATGGTAGACGGCGGCTTAAAAATCGGTGGCATGGGTTTGTGCCAGTAGTAAGCAGTGAAAACGAGCGGTTCTCGACTTACGGTGCGTCATCGACGCGGCTGCAATCAACGGGTAACGCACAGACACAACCAAACTTAAGAGGATTTGAAATGAAATTGACTCAATTTAGCCAGTATAAAACCCTGGGGGCCGCCGCTGCGCTGGCACTGTTGCTCGCAGCGGGCAACGCCAGTGCCGGAAAACCGGAAAACAATGGTTCCAATTCGCCCAAAGACGGTGGCGGGGCCAGTATCGGCGTCTCCAACCTGTGCTGGGTGGAAGGAACCAATCCAGCCACTCTTTTTGTCGAAACGACCATTATCGACAAATCCAGCGGCGAGACTGTCCCGGTGTTCGAGGAAATAAAGGTTCAACCGTTGCAGAAAGTAAGGAATCGGCAGACGCCACTCGGCGAACCTGTGGACGTTAGTGGCGTCATTGCCGGCCTGGGTGATGCCGATCCCGATACCCGGCAATACGCGCCTTTTGTCACCCAGATTGATCTCTGCGCAGCGGGCCTTACCGACGATGCCACGGCGGTCAACGTCAACCTGCGCGTCAAGGTCTTTAACAGCAACAATACCTACACCAACAGCAAGTGTACCGCCAGGGACGAAGGCGGCCTCAAGATCGGTGGCATGGGTTTGTGCCAGTAACCAGCACCTTGGTGCTCGCCCGGGTAATTGCGTCGCTGTTCGTCGAAATTCATCGGCAGCGACGCAACTAACCATGGTAATCCATTGACGAGCGCGCCCATTCGGGCGCGTTTTTTTTATTGATTCTGCGCTTTCCGCATGCCGGGCAATTTACCGGATACCTGGAAACTCGTCAGCCGTAACCCACGGCCCCGTCTGCAATTCCAGTTTCTGGAACCTGGCCCTGGTATTCCCTGATGGCGTCGTTGCGCCCGGTCGGGCTGCGGATGATCCGTGGCCACGGCATGATGAGCGATCGAAAAAGGGGGCATTACCCTTTATCCCGGCATAGGTTAATGCCCCCG
>JAOTTY010000287.1 GCA_029864185.1 Gammaproteobacteria bacterium | reverse complement strand
CCCGACGATGCCGCCGCCCGGCGCCGCGGCCCTGACGGCCTCGGGCGATTCGATGCGGCCATAAAGCGTAATCGTCGGAGAAAGCTCCTGCCTTTGGGCGCTGATGACGTCGATCTGCCAGACCTTTTCGGCAAGCGCCGGCTTCTGGCGCTCGGTTTTGCTAGACACCAGTGAATAGTAAATCAGGCCGGAAACGGCAAGCACCAGTAGCGGTAGTATTATTCTGAGCTGTGTTCTAACGATCATGATGCCTGTGGCGACTGCTCGGGTGAAACATGCGTTGGGTGGTCCTGGTCGGGGAGGTCAGGCTGTCGGGCCCAGCGCTTCGAAACGATGTTGTGCCCGGTTCTTGGACACCTTGCGGGGATCGAAGACCTGCCCGTTCATCGCCAGGTGCACGCCGTTTGGCAGCAGCTGCACGGCGGCGCTGGCAAAGCCGAGATTATACATGGCATCGCTGCAGCGCATACGGGCCGGCTGCATCGAACCGAAAATCACGATGGTTTTTCCGGTTATGTCCAGCAGAGCCTTTGCGGTTGCAACCATGCTGTCGGTGCCGTGGGTAAGCAGTATCCATTCACCGGGTGCGTTTGCGATCGCGTCACGGATCAACGCGCGGTCGGCATCGTCCATATCGAGACTGTCCTTTTTCAACAGCGATACTACCTCGTAGTCGAAACTGACGTTAGCTTCGTCGAGCAGGGCGCCGGCCATCGGTTCGCCGATATGAAACGCGCTGGCGGCGTCGAAATATATCTGGTCGAAGGTTCCGCCCGTCGTGAAAATCATGATGGTCAATGCAGACTCCTGATAACCTGATGAAAACAAAACACAATAATAACCGGATATTGTAAACTCCCGGGGCCATCTTAACTAATCCCGTGAAGCGACATGACGATCGAGCCGCTGGTTCAACATAAAGTTCCGATCATCGCCATCAGTTGCGCCTGCATTATCGCGCTACTGGCCTTTGGTCCACGTTCGGCGATGGGCTTCTTCCAGCTACCGATACTGCAGGACAACGGCTGGGACCGGACCACGTTCGGAATGGCCATGGCCCTGCAAAACCTGTTCTGGGGGATGGGTCAGCCCTTGTTCGGCCTGATCGCCGACAAGTTCGGCAGCTGGCGCGTACTCGCGCTCGGCGCGCTGCTGTATGCAGCGGGCCTGGTCGTCATGGCGGTCGCGCCGAGCCCGATCTGGCTGCACGTCGGTGGCGGTATCCTGATCGGCCTCGGCGTGGCGGCCTGTTCCTTCGGCGTGGTACTGGCGTCGATCGCGCGGCTGGTCAGCCCTGATAAGCGTTCGTTTGCCTTCGGGCTCGGCACCGCGTCCGGCTCCGCCGGCATGTTTGTGTTTGCGCCGATTTCGCAGGGCCTGATCGATAACCTGGGCTGGTCCGACAGCCTGATCGCCATCGCCGCGGTGATGCTGCTCATACCGCTGCTTGCCATCCCGTTGCGCGGCAATTCATCGACGTCGAAATTTGCCGCGCTGGATTTCGAGCAGACTGCCCGACAGGCGTTGCGCGAGGCCTTCGCGAGCAGGGGTTACCTGCTGCTGACTTCCGGCTTTTTCGTCTGCGGCTTCCAGGTGGCCTTCATCACCGCGCATTTTCCGGCCTATATCAGCGACCTCGGCATCGCGGCGCGCTGGGCCGTCGTCGCGATCAGCCTGATCGGATTCTTCAATATTCTCGGCTCGCTGGCATCCGGCGTGATCGGGCAGCGTTACTCGAAACCGATTTTGCTGTCGCTGATTTATATCGCGCGATCGATCGCGTTTACCGCTTTCCTGTTAATCCCCGCCAGCCCGGTCACGGTGGTGGTATTTTCCATCGTTATCGGCATCTTATGGTTATCGACGGTCGCCCCGACCAACGCGCTGGTCGCGATCATGTTCGGCACGCGCTACCTCGGATTGCTCGGCGGTATCGTGTTCTTTTCGCACCAGGTTGGTTCGTTCCTGGGAGTCTGGATGGGCGGCATACTATACGACTCCACCGGGTCCTATGACGTGGTCTGGTGGCTCGGGGTGGCGCTCGGCATATTTGCCGCCGTCGTGCACTGGCCCATTCGCGAAGAACCGGTGCGGCGTCCCGCGCTCGAAACCGCATAACCACGAGTCGGTATTCGCGCTTACACCAGGGGGGGTTCCTCGTCGTCCGGGATATCGCTGCTGGGTGCAAGCTGCTCGTGGTAGGCTTCGATGTGATCCGAAACCTTGTCTACCGCCTTGTAGGCGGCGATGTTGAACAGGGCCTCGCCTTCCAGCACCAGCGGCAGGTTGTTCTTGCCGATGACGATGCCGGCCAGCGGGCTGGTGACCTCGCAGGTGTTTTCGCCCAGCGGATCGTTGATATAGGCCAGCGTGCTGCCGGTTTCGACCTTGGCGCCGATCGTCACCAGCGCGCGCAGGATGCCGCTTTGCGGAGCGCGCACCCAGCGACTGTTGTTGGCGATCATCGTTGCCGGCGGACGCCGGTTCTTTTGCCTGAGTCGCATATCGATTGCCGCCATGACGTTCAGTACGCCCTTGACGCCCGCGCGTATGGCGACCTCGTCGAAACGCAGCGCCTCGCCCGCCTCGTAGACCAGCACCGGAATGCCCTTGTTGTACGCGGCGGCCCTGAACGAGCCCTCGAGGAGGTTCATGTCGAGTATTACGGGTACACCGAAGGCGCGTGCCAGCGACTCTATTTCGGGTTCGCCGCTGAGCTTGGCGCGTATCTGCGGCAGGTTGGCCCGGTTCACGGCGCCGCTGTGCAGATCGATGATATGGGTACAATGCGGTATGACCTGCGTCATCAGCACGTTGGCGAGTCGGGCCGCCATCGAGCCGGTTTCACTGCCGGGGAACGAGCGATTGAGGTCGCGCCGATCCGGCAGGTAACGTGACTTGGACACGAAACCGAAAACATTGACCACCGGGATCGCAATCAGGGTGCCGCGGATGCGGTTGATAAATTTATGCGACAGCAACCGGCGAATGATTTCGACGCCGGTAATTTCGTCGCCGTGCAGCGCCGCGCTGACCAGCAGCACCGGCCCCGGTTTGCGGCCGTGCACGACGTGCACCGGCATGTTGACCCTGCTGTGGGTGTAGAAGCTCGGTAGCGGGATATCTATCGAGCGGCGATTGCCGGGCTTGATCGTGGTCCCGGCAAACTCGAAGCTAGCCCTGGCCACGTGTTTTCGTCTTGCCCGGTTTCAGTTTTTCGAGGTTGGAGATCATCATGCCGGCGATATCCTTACCGGTAGCCTTCTCGATACCCTCGAGGCCCGGGCTAGAGTTGACCTCCATGACCACCGGGCCGTGATTCGAACGCAGCAGATCGACGCCCGCCACGTTCAACCCCATGATGCGCGCGGCGCGAACCGCGGTGGAGCGTTCCTCCGGGGTAATCTTGATCAGGCTAGAGGTGCCGCCGCGATGCAGGTTGGAACGGAACTCACCTTTCGGCGCCTGGCGTTTCATGGCCGCGACGACCTTGCCGTCGATGACGAAACAACGCAGGTCGGAGCCGCCGGCCTCCTTGATGTATTCCTGAATCAATATATCGGCCTTGACGCCCATGAAACCCTCGATAACCGATTCCGCAGCCTTCTGGGTTTCCGCCAGCACGACGCCTATACCCTGTGTGCCCTGCAGTAATTTGACGACCAGCGGCGCGCCGCCGACCATCTTGATCACGTCCGCGATGTCGTCAGGCTTGCTGGCGTAACCGGTTAACGGCATGCCTATGCCTCGACGCGAAAGCAGCTGCAACGAGCGCAGCTTGTCGCGGGAGCGTCCTATCGCCACCGATTCGTTCAGCGAGACGACCCCCATCATTTCGAATTGTCTCAAAACCGCCAGTCCGTAATGGGTGACGGACGCGCCGATACGCGGGATAACCGCGTCGAAGCCCTCCAGCGATTCGCCCTTGTAATGTATCGAGGGCTTGTGGGCCGCGACATTCATGTAGGCCCGCAGCACGTCGATCACGACAATCTTGTGACCGCGTTCTTCCGCGGCCTCGATTATCCGTCGCGTCGAATAAAGCTTTCGATTTCTCGAAAGTAGTGCGATTTTCATTTAGCTCTCCGCCTTGATTTTATAGAGTTTATGCGGTTGCAGTTTTCCCGCGAGATAAGACGCTGACGGATCGACGACGAAACGTCCGGTCATCGCTCTGCGTCCCAATAGCATGCGAAAGCGCATTGTATCACGGTTTGTCAGGGTCAACTCGATCGGCCAGGCGTTGCCGGAGAGACAGATATTGCTCCGGATGACGTAACGCATTTCGCGATGGCCGCCGGAATCGGCCACCTCGCGGTAGTCGTGGACCGGGCAATGGCATTCGATTTCGAAAGCCTGGTTGCGCTGGATCGGATGGATCAGGAACCTGATCATGTCGCGACCGTCCCGGGTATAAGGCTCGATCAAAAAAGCATGCAGCGCCGAGGTCAGCGCGCCGGTATCGACCTTGGCCTTGATCGCAGGCAAGGCCAGATCGGGCAAGGCAATCCATTCCCGCCATCCGATGACGCCGGGCTCGGGTGTTTCTGACATAGCGATTATTTTACGGTTTTGGCTCTAGACGAATTTTGCCGATTCGAGGCAGCGATGTACAAGGTTTTCGATCATTTCGTCGCAGTAACGCAGCTGCGCGCGGTCGATGAATTCATCGGGCCGGTGAGCCTGATCGATACTGCCGGGGCCGCATACCAGGCTATTGATGCCGATTGCGTCGAACAGGCCCGCCTCGGTGCCAAAGCTGACGTTGTCGCCGATCTCGTCGACAGGATTGACCGCGCGGGTGCAGGCGATCACGGCCGATGCCGGATCGGTATGCAGGCCGGGGTAGGAC
>JAOTTY010000286.1 GCA_029864185.1 Gammaproteobacteria bacterium | reverse complement strand
TGCTGGAATCGGACGCGCCCGATCAGCCTGGCACGAACCATCGCGGCGAGCTCAACCAGCCGGCGTTCGTCGTCGAGCATTTGCGTACCATGGCCGAACTGCGCCAGTGCGATGTCGAAGACCTGGCCGCCGCCCTCAACCGCAACGCCGAGGCGCTGTTCGGCCTCTAGGAGTCTTCCTCCGATTTGGGCAGGTGTGAGGGTAGCTTACGAAGGTACAATCCATTGTAGCGAAGGATCTAGGGACTGACCCAGCCGCCGCAGACGTCGAGGATGGCGCCGGTAACGTAGGATGACCTGTCGGACAACAGGTACATCGCGCCGTTGGCGATTTCGGCAACCTCGCCGGGGCGCCCCAGCGGCACCTGCGGCAGTACCCATTCGAGCCAGCCCGGGTGTTGGCGGGCGTAATCGACGCTGATCTCGGTCATCGTAACACCCGGTCGCAGGCAGTTTACGCGAATGCCCTGGTCGGCCTGTTCCTTCGCGAGCCCGATGGTGAAAGTGTCGATCGCAGCCTTGGACGCGGCATAGTCGACGTAGGTGAAGGGCCCGCCGTGCCGGGAAGCCGCCGACGACACGTTGACTATCGAGCCACCGTTGCCGCCGTGACGTTTGGCCATGCGTTTTATCGCATGCTTCGCACATATGAATGCGCCGAGCACGTTGACGTCGAACACGGCGCGCGCAACCGACGCATCCATTTCATCGACACGGGTACCGCCGCCGTTGACGCCAGCATTGTTGACCAGCCCGGTCACCGGGCCGAGTTCCAGGTCGATGCGCTCGAACATCGTAACGACCTCGTCTTCGTTGGCGACATTAGCCTGTAGCGCGATCGCGATGCCGCCCCGTTGCCGAATTTCGGCGACGACTCGATCCGCTTCATCCTCCGAGCTTGCATAGTTGATGCAAACCTTCCAGCCCTCGGCTGCGGCCTGCCTGCAGACCTCGGCGCCGATGCCCCGACTGCTTCCGGTTACGACCAGTACTTTCATCCGAGACCCGCTCCTGTCTGGTTAAAAATTCGGTTAGCCGCGCCGCGCCGGGCTGCCGGTGCAGGCCGGGATCGCGGGTGGTTTCCGGCGCGGCTCATTCGTCCCCTACCACCCCGGTCCGGCCTTTGAATCGGCATGCTTAGTCGTCATGTTTGCAAGGCGGAGCCGTAAGCGCCGCGAAGCAGCGGGTTGGCATCTCGCTCGATACCCAGCCGGTCGGCAAAAATGCGCAGGCTCGAATGGAAATCGCCGCGTTCGACCTGGACCCATTGCAACCAGCGTTGCCCGTTTATGGTCAGGTCGCTGCGCCCGTGTAACACGCGGTGGTTGTCGAAAATCGCGATATCGCCGGGTTGCAGGGTTTGCCGCAGCATCAGGCTTTCGTTCTCGGCGAGCCCGAGCAGGTAGCGCAGGCCGCGATAGTATACCTCGATCTGCCCGGCTGGAATCGATAGCGGCGCGGCGACGCGATCGTTCACGCGAACGCCGCACAGGTTGCCGAATTCGTCGATGCTGATAACGGGAAATTCAGCGATCAGGTCGACATCTCCCGCGAAATGCCGCCTAAAAGCCTGATTATTCCGGCATAGCGCCGCAAATCCCTCGGCGTCGTGCTGGCGCAGTCTTGTGGCGAGTTCGAAGCCATCCATGAACAGCGAAGCCCCGGCGCCGCGCTGGTCGTTGGCGATGCAGTGGAACAGCAGCAGGCCGGGGGGCGAGGCGCGGTAGGGCTCGTCGGTATGCGGTTTCAACGCCTTGACGTCGTTGGCGATGCTGCGTTTACCCGGATCGAACCGCAGGTCCTGTACGCGTCCGAAATTGGATTCCTGCGGAAAACCGAAACGCCGCGCCAGCGCTTCGACGATGCCGGGTTCGGCAGGCGCGTTGCGCAGGAAACAGATGCCGTGGTCGCGCACCCGCTGCAACACCCGCAGCAGTGCAGCATCGTCGCCGACGGCATCGGCATATTCGCAGCCTGGAGGATTGCTGCGAAAGCGCCGATCCCACGGCCTGGGTACGAATACCCGTGCTGCTCGCAGCGCCTCGTCGTAGGCGTGGCTGCGCAGCCACGAACCTGGATATTGCGAGCGATGCCCGTCGTCCCAGACAATGCTCAGCATCGCGGACGTGGTTTCGATGCTCCGTGGTTTGCAGTCCAGGTCGAGTTGTGTCAGGCGCAGGTTGCGGTAACCGATTGCCGGGTCGCCGCAGATTTCGCAGCGGCAATTATCGCGCAGCCAGATTGGATGGAAATTACTACTGGCGCCGTCCTGCCAGACGATTTCGAGCATTCCGTTGTCGCAACAGGTGGAAGCTAACCGCTGGTATTCGTCATTCATTCGAGATAGATCGTAAACGGTTCGGGTGCGGTTTCGCCGTCGCTGCCGCCTGCGCATACCGGGCCCATGGTTGCGCTATTGTACTCGTAGTATCGGCCTGCGCTACCGCCAGAAAAAACTATTGGCCGGTAGCGATGATGAAGGATTCGCGCACCCGCGCGCCGTCGTGTTCGGCGTCGCGGAAATTCTGTTCGCAGAACGTGACCCGCCCGGCGCGGTCCATGATAATCACGCTGCAGGCGCGGGTGCCGTATTCGGGCGAACGGATGAACCGACTCGACAGCATGCGTTCGATATCGAGCGAAACCCCGGTACTCGGCAGCCTGTGGTCCGGCGCTACCTGGTGGTCGGTCAGGATCTCGAGCAACGCGTTTTCGCTGATGTCGCCGCCGAGCATCTGTTCCAGTTCGGCCTTGCCGGAGCTGAGCTTGGGCCAGGGCTCGTCGAAGGCGCCATTGCTGATGCCGTGTACCCCGGGCTCGATGCGGCGGACGCCGTGATCCCGATTCGAGTAAAACCACAATCCCTGTCGGTCGCCGACCAGCAGGTTGAAGCCGGCGTAATCGCGGTCGTGCGGCGCCAGGCGCTGCAGGTAGGCCTCGGGGTGCTCGTTGCCGGACAGGTAAGCACGCGTCAGTTCGCCGCGCGAAATTTTGCCGGGGTGCATGCCGCCCGGCTCGCGCACGTTGGTGACCGCGGCAAGGCGCCCGTCGCGGCTGATGCCGAGCCAGGTGCCGCCGGCCTCCAGGTCGCGGCCGGCCAGCACCTGCGCGTCATCCCACCAGTGCGCGTCGCGGGTCGGGCGCGCGTAATACTCGTCGCGGTTGGCGATCAGGATCAGCGGGTAATCCGCGTGACGGCGATAGGCGAACAGGACCAGGCACATATCAGGCTAACTACGATCCTTCAATGACCAACTCTGCGATCAGGTAACATACTGATCGATAGCCGGTAGCGGTTCATTACTGATCGCTGCCTCGAACGAGCTCAGGCGCTTGTAAATGGATAACAGCTCGACGATCGTCGTCCACGAATTGACCAGGTATTGAAACGAATTGCTGACCTGGTTGAACGCGGTCAGGATTTGCTGCAGGATGCCGAAGGTAATGGCACCGGCGGCAATCGTCGGTATCAGCAACACGTAGACGAAGATGTTGTCGGCCTGCAGGTACATACTGCGCGCAACGTTGAAATACATGTAGTGGAAATAGATTCTAAAGTAATTCCTGCGCACGTTGGCGAACAGTTCCTTGAGCGCCAGCGGTTGAGCGCGATCAGGGTCGTCCTCGCCGTAGACCAGTTCCTTGCGGAAAGCGGCCTCGACACGCTGGTTCTTGAAAAATAGCCCGGGCAGTTTTATCCCGACCAGCGCCAGTAAACCGGTGCCGAAAACCGACCAGACCAGCGCCGCAACGAACAACGGATGCGCGATCACCCCGACCAGAGGCAGCTCGCTGACGTACTGCGAAAGCACCCATAACACGGGTAGAAACGCGAACA
Source organism: Gammaproteobacteria bacterium (assembly GCA_029864185.1). Lineage (GTDB taxonomy): Bacteria > Pseudomonadota > Gammaproteobacteria. The sequence continues at coordinate 1,037 of JAOTTY010000286.1, read as the reverse complement.
GCGTCATGATCGCATCGACGATCGACACGCCCAGGCCTTCCATGATCTCTGCAAAGCGCATGGTATCTTCCTGGATGCGCTGGGACGCGCCTTCGATATTGCGCACCGTTTCCCACTGCGCGGTATAGTAATCGTTCATCGCGGTGCGCCAGCGAAAGATAAAGTGGCTCACGAAAAACCGGGTGATAACGTAAACGAAAATGGCGAGGAAGGCGATTTCCGCGAAAATGAGCACCAGGTCGTAGAGTTGGGTCGAGTCCGCCGCTACCGCGGCTTGCGCCTTGACGATCTCGATATTATCGCCTGCCTGCGACGCGGAACCGCCCAGCGCGCGCTGCACCAGGTCGAAAAAAGGTCGCCGCCAGTTGTTGATGGCGACCGAAACCTGCACCGAGAAATAGGTCGAAAACAGGATCAGCATCGAGCCGACGATCGACCACCATTGCCACGGGTGGTTCGCGACCCTGAACCAGAATGCCGCGAACAGCCCGCAGCAGACAAGGTAATAAATATAAAACAGCATAAACGAGTCGGTCAGAAAATGCCCCAGTCCGATAACGGGCTCCGACGACGACAGGTCGAATCCGAGGAACCCGCCGATTTGCTCGTTGAAGCTGTACCAGACAAAGCTGCAGAGGCCGGCATAGACGACTACCGACAGGAAAAACAGCCGGGGATTCGGAAAGAAGGATTTAAACATGACTTAAACTCTTTTCGGGTTGAGTCCAGCGCAGACGCGAATCGTTAGTAGACATTGCCTGCCGCTAATGATTCAGACTTGATCGGATGGGCCTGCGTCGGGTAAAAACGGCTGCACCAGGCTGCGCATCAGTTCGATATGGGCTGCGCGGTCGTTGAGCGCATGGATGTAGCTGAACTGTTCGCCGCCCAGCGCCAGGAATTCGTTGCGGTACTCGACCTCGATCTCGTCCAGGGTTTCGAGGCAGTCGGCCGAGAATCCCGGGCATATCACGTCCACCGCCTTGACGCCGCGCTTGATCAGGGCATGCAGCACGTCCGAGGTATAGGGCTGGATC
>JAOTTY010000050.1 GCA_029864185.1 Gammaproteobacteria bacterium | reverse complement strand
CGATCGTATCCTAGACCTGGCCAAGCAAAAGGCGAAACAGGCTGGCGCAAAGAATGTTCAGACCGCGATCGGCAGCGGAGACCCGGCCACCAGCGTGGCCGGGTTTGCCAGGCGCCGCCACGTCGACCTGATCGTGGTCGGGACACGCGGCCTGTCCAAGGCAAGCGCGGTCTCGATGGGCAGCGTGTCGCGCAAGCTGCTCGACCTGACCGACGTCAACTGCCTTGTCATAAGGTGACTGAAGTCGGGGGCGCTAATTCCGCCCTCGATCTTTGCATGTTCCCGGAAATTGCGCGGCAAATTTCCGGGATCTCCCCGGGTTCGGGAATTACTTTTTCGGGCCATCTTGAGATCCCCGCTTGCGCGGGGATGACACCCAGTTCCGGGGAAAACATTCGGCCGCTTGCGCCGGGATGACATATTAGTTGCCGGGAAACAAAACGCGACCCCTGGATTCAAGTATTGTGCTGCTTCGATTAGTTACCGGTTGGCCGCGGACCGACTTTGCCTTTCTCGGTGTTGTCAGCATCGCCGCGCCTCTGCGTGAACCCGGTTCCGGAGAATCGCTGCTATTCGGGAGGAGGCAGGTCGCGCACCCGGGACTTGGTCGGGTCGTAGAACGGGAAGCTGACGACCTGCGCCGGCAGGCGTTTCTGCTTACCGTCGAGTTTGCCGACCTCGACCTCGGTGCCGACCTCGCTGTGCTCGACCTGAATACGGCACAGGGCGAGGTTTTTGCGCAGTATCGGCGAGCGCACCGCGCTGGTTATCTCCCCGACCTGGTTGCGGCCGATGTCGACGCAGTCTCCGTTAGCGGCCAGTTCGTCGCCGCTGAGCTCGAGCCCGACCAGTACCCGTTGCGGGTTTTCCTTGCGCTTCTCCAGCGACGCCTTGCCGATGAAATCGTCCGCCTTGGTTTTGAGCGGCACGGTAAATCCGATGCCGGCCTCGAACGGGTCGGTCTGGTCGCTGAATTCGTAGCCGGCAAAAATCAGCCCCGCCTCCACGCGCAGCATGTCGAGCGCTTCCAGCCCCAGCGGTGTCAGGTCGAATTCCTTGCCGGCTTCCCAGATCGCATCCCAGACTTCAGGTGCATGCTGCGGATGGCAAAATACCTCGAAACCGAGTTCGCCGGTGTAGCCGGTGCGTGAAACCACGAGCGGGACGCCGTGCTCGTTACCGATACGCGCGATCGAGAAGCGGAACCACCCGAGTTCCCCGATCGCAGCCTGGTCCGGACGCGTCCAGATGATCTTGCGTAACAGCTCGCGGCTCTTCGGCCCCTGGACCTGCAGGTTATGCAACTGCTCGGTCGAGTTGCGCACCCAGGCCTGCAGATCGAGTTTCTGCGCCTGCTCGCGCAGCCACAGGCCGCTATCGTCGCTGCCGCCGATCCAGCGGAAATTGTTCTGCCCGAGACGAAACACGGTGCCGTCGTCTATCATGCCGCCGTTTTCGTAGCACATCGCGGTATAGACGACCTGGCCTACCGCGAGCCGGCGCATATCGCGGGTAACGCAGGATTGCATTAGCAGCTCGGCGTCGGGACCGGTGACTTCGTACTTGCGCAACGGCGACAGGTCGATCACGACTACGCCCTCGCGGCAGGCCCAGTACTCGTCGAGCGCGCCGTGTCTGGTGTAGCTGTTGGCGAGCCAGTAGCCGGCGTACTCGGTGTAGTTACGCGTGTGCTTGGAGGTGCGGCTGTGAAAACCGGTTTCTTTGGTCATTTCTTTATCTGCATCTGCTGTCATTCTGAAGGCCGTCGCTTTGCTGAAGTTGTGTTTGCCCGGGTAGATGCGCAGGTGAATATCGGTCGGGTTCCAGCCGTTCGCCGCATCGATATCGCAGGGGCAGGCGGACGACACGCACACAATGTCTTTCAGCGCGCGCATCAGCACGTAGTCACCGGGGCGTGACCAGGGTTCGTCGAAATACATCTGGTTGGCGTCGTCTATCCCGGTATTGAAAAACAGGTTGATCGCCATCCAGCCCTTGCGCGCTTCGACGCCGTAAGCTTGCAGTGCCGTGTTGAAGTTGTCGGAACAGTTCACATGGCCGGGATAGCCCATGTCATCGTAGTACTTGGCGGTGCAGGCGGTGCCGAAGCTGTCATGGCGCCCGCAGGTGTCCTGGATGACTTCGACCATCGCCTCGAAGTCCTGGTCGTAGAACTTGGAAAACAGGCCCGGTGCCGGGTAAGAGGCGCCGATCGCGTGCCGGGTCGTGGTCGCGTCGAGGCATCGCTCCCGTCCCCGCTCCAGCATCGGCGCATCGAAGCACTGGAAATCGGAGCACTCGCGACCCTCGACGTCGATGATCTGGATGTAGTCCCCGGCCCTGACCTCGTAGGCGAAGGCAGTGCGCGCCGGGATGCGCACATCCTCGAGCGGGTCCGCGAGGGGTTCGGGTAGCCTGATGATCGACTCGCGCTCCGCGCCGGGCTGCCGGTGGATAAATGCAACCAGGTCGGTGGGCGTGTCCTGACGATCGGCGCGCATGTCGTCGCCCGGTACGGCGATCACGCAGGTCACGTCCTGCGCGGCGACAAAGCGCACCGATGCGCCAGCGCGCGCGCCGTCGCCGAATACCCGGGTGCTTTGCGCGGACTCGATAGAAATATCGCGCTGCCGCAGCGCATCGGCCAGGCGCTGCGCCCCGGCAGTGCCCGATTCGAGGATATGTTTCAAGCACTCCGACCTACCGTCGTTGGGCGCGCCGATCAGGCCGCCATCGCTGCGCCCGTTGCGGTCGAAGACGCTGATCTCGCCGGGCTGCAGGCCTTCGGGATTGACCAGCTCGATCTCGTCACCGGCGGCGAGTTGCAGCGCGACGCTGCCGGCGGCCTTGATCAGGTAGCGCTCGGTGTTGGCGGGCAGCGCGTTAAGCCCCGGCTGGCGCACCCGCGGCGCCGAAACGAATAGCGGCATGTTCAAGTTTCAATTGGTCTCGAGCAGGTCATCGTGCACCCCGTAGAGGTGGTCCTTTATCAGCTTGATCGCGTTGGGCGTATCGCGCGCAACAATCGCCTCGTAGAGTCCCCGATGCTGGCGGTTGTAGAAGTCGATACGCTCGGGCGTCAACAGCCTGGCTTTCATCGTACGCCATTGCGAATAACGGCGCACCTCGCTGATGCGCTCGTACAGCCAGTACATCAGTTTATTGCGCGAACAGTGCGCCAGCGCCATGTGAAAGGCGGCATCGCCGCGCGCAAATTTTTCCGGGTCGCCGTCACAGTCCTCGCATTGTCGCAGCGCGTCGCGCAACTCCTCGAGTTCCCGCGAACTCGCGTTGGCGATGGCGAGCTGTACCATGTGGGGTTCTATCGCGATACGCACCTCGTTCATTTCGAGCGGGCTGGTGACGCTGGCAATCTCCTGCTGGTTGGTGATCTCGCGATGAGTAACGTAGGTGCCGCTGCCGATCTGGCGCGTGACCAGGTGCTGTTGTTCGAGAATTTCCAGCACCGAGCGAATGGTGCCCCGGGAAACCCCGAACTGCTCGGCCAGGCTGCGTTCAGCCGGCAGGCGCTCCTCGTAGGCATACTCGCCCTCGAGAATGCGGCGACGCAGTTGCGCGGCAACGTTGCTGGTAGTCACGCCCACGCGGTTGCCGGTACTTCTTCGCACCACACCTGTTGCCGGATCTGACGCTACCGGAGCGCTGCTGTCAGCTGCTTTCACGTCTGTGGATTCCTCGCCTGTTGGTATTTTTCTGGTACTATAAATTGGTACAATAATGCGACATCCAGAGGCGCAAATCAAGCCTTGAATAGGTATCCTGTGCGTTCTGAGTGGACGTATCCATGTAAAATTGGCATTATTTTTCGGGAAAAACCCGGTTCCTGGACGATGCCTGCAATCACCCCCCAGAAGCACGCATTTTATTTTATAAATTATTGAATATTAATAATAAATTTAAATTTAAACCCGGCATGACAATACCACCTGCGATCGCCCTGGCGTATCTACTGACCGCTAGTTGCAACCCTGATTGGTAAATTGGTCTATTAAAAACGCGGATTTAACCCGAAGTTGTCCAAAAAAAGGTTTCAGAGGTCTTGTTTTATCCGGTCCTATGGGTATACCATGGCGGCCTGCCAGGGTCAGCCTGCAGTTACCCCGGGCAGCGATTTCACGAGGTTTCCGGCTAGCACGATGTAACTCGGGCGACTTCATCGCGGAACCTAAGAGAAGAAAAACATTGGTCTAAAACCGTGGAGGACAAGATGACTGATTTAGAAGCATGCGTCGAAGCACCGGGCCGCGCGCAACTGGTTAAACAGGTACGCGAAAAAATCAACGAACTGGGGATCACCTATATTTACTACCAGTTCATCTCGGTGACGGGCCGTATCGTCGGCAAGGGCATTCCCGCCGATCACTGGGAGCGTACCGCCGAGCGCGGCTTCCAGCTGGTTTACGGTTCGACCGCCAACCTGTTTATCGACCGGCATGGCGACTACATCGGCTATGGGCCCGAGGCGATGGAACTGGTCGGTATCCCTGACCCGGAAACCTTTTGCCAGCTGCCGTGGGACAAGCGCGTTGCGCGGGTTTTCTGCACCTGTTACCGCAATCGCGAGGAGCGCGAGCAGCCGGGCGCGGCGCTGACTTCGGATTGTCGCGGTAACCTGAAACGCTTCCACCGCGAATTCCAGGAAAAGTACAAAATGGATTTCCGCGTCGGCACCGAGCCGGAAATGATGTGGCTGAAGCGCGGTGAAGACGGCAAGCCCGCCGGTGGCTACTCCAATCCCTATTGTTACCATATCGACCAGTTCGAATCCTTGCGCCCGGTGTTTATGCAGGTGATCGAGTACTGCAACGCCATGGGGCTCGACATGATCCAGGGCGATCACGAGGACGCGCCCGGGCAGCTAGAGCTCAACTGGACCTTCGACGACGTTTTGCGAAACGCGGACCGCCTGTCGACCTACCGTCAGATCTGCGCCCAGGTCGCGCGCGAAAACAACCTGATCGCCTGCTTCATGACCAAGCCTTTCATGGGCGTGTCGGCGTCGGGCTGCCATACCAATGTTTCCTTGTGGAAAGGCGGCGAGGAGAAGATCAATCCGCTGCACAACGACCCGCTGCCGTCGATGGACGGCGTGTTCACCTACCGCGAGGGCGGCGAAAACCTGTTCATGCCGGATACCGACGACATGCAGAGGCCGGGCAAGGTCGGGCTGCAATGCGTCGGCGGTATCGTCAAACACCTGCGCGCGCTGACCGCGATCGGTTCGTCGACGGTGAACTCCTACCGCCGCCTGTGGGATACCGGTTTCTGGGCGCCGGTATTCGCGGACTGGGGCTACCAGAACCGCACCACCGGGTTGCGCATCTCCGCGCCGGGTCGTTTCGAGTACCGCTCGGTCGATTCGATGTGTAATCCCTACCTGATGGGTTCGGGACTGCTCAAGGCCTTCGAGGACGGTATCGACAACGACATCGATCCGGGCGAGCCGGAAAATCGCAATATTTACCAGGCGATGGAGGAAGGCAAGCAGGTCAAGAAGCTGCCGATGTCGCTGGGCGAGGCGCTCGACGCCCTGGCCAAGGACGACGTCATCAAGTCTTCGATGCCGGGCGATATGTACAAGATTTACCACTGGTACAAGAACGACGAGTGGGAGAAATTCATGCATACCACCACCGAGTGGGATCTTGAAATGTACCTCGACTGCCTGCCATAGGCAGGTTGATTCGACCCGGCGCGGATGCGCTCCGCGTCGGGACAGTTTAATAACAGCTGCCGCGGCAGCCGGATTGTTAACTCTCTGAGAGGATAGACATATGTGTGGGATTGCTGGACTGATCTGGAAAGGAGGCACCACCAGCGATATCGGTAGCGAAATGACGCAGATGCTGCAGGCGTTGAAGCATCGCGGACCCGATTCGACCGGTTTTGCGCTTTACGGCCAGGGTGCGGAAGGGGTTTTCGTGCTGCGTTTCAAGGTCGCCGAGCAGGAAGAAATGCGCAAGGGCTTCAACATCCATCGCCAGGTGATCGAGCGCCGTAAGACTGTCGGCGAACGCATGCAGGAAATGGGCGCCGAAATCATCGAACAGGAAGAAGCGACCGAGTACGCGTTTCGTTACCATTTCAAGTTCGGCGGCGATCTGAAGCGCCTGATCGACTACATCGAGGACATCGAGGGCGTCGAAATCCTGTCGGTCGGCAAGGGCCTCGAGCTGATCAAGGATCTCGGCGATGCGAAGACGGTTTCCGAGCAATACGGCTTGAAGGGTTTCGTCGGTACGCACGCGATCGGGCATACCCGCATGGCCACCGAATCCGACGTCGATATCCGCTCGGCGCATCCCTACTGGGCGTACCCGTTCAGCGACGTGTCGGTTGTGCACAACGGCCAGTTGACCAACTACTGGAGTAACCGCCGCGACCTCGAACGCCGCGGCCATCGCTTCATGTCGAACTGCGATTCCGAGCTGATCGCGGTTTACATCGCCGACCGCATCAACCACGGCGACGAGCTCGAGTCCGCGATGTCGCGTTCGATCGAAGAACTCGACGGCGTGTTCACCTACCTGGTCGCGACCAGCGACCAGCTCGGCATGGCCAAGGACGTCATGGCGGCCAAGCCGATGGTACTCTACGAGAGCGACGAATTCGTCGGCCTGGCTTCGGAAGAAGTGGCCATTCGCAGTATTTTCCCGCGTGAAATAGACACCTGGGATCCTTATCAAGGGGAGGTAAAAGTATGGGCAGCGTAAGTACGTCCCATGAAATGGGGCTGCACGAGGAGCAGCTGGCTGGCCGCACCCAGCAAATGTATTTCTCGGCCACCGAGGAAGAAAACTTCACCTATCCATGGTCTTACGAGGTCGATTTCGACAAGGGGGCCGAGTTCGACGCGGCCGATATGGAGATTTCCGCGATCAACCTGAAGATCCGCGAATTGATGAAAGCGGGACACGGTACGATTACCGTGCAAAACCCGCGCGCCAAGCATTCGCTCGGGGTAGGCATCCTGAACCGGCTGAACCTCAAGTTCGAAGGCAGCCTCGGGTACTTCGGCTGCGGTTTGATCGACGGTCCGAACGTGCATATCACCGGCCGCGTCGGCTGGTCCTGCGCCGAGAACATGATGGCCGGCACCATCGTCATCGAAAAGAACGCGGGCTCGCTGTTCGGGGCCGCGATCCGCGGCGGCGACCTGGTCTGCAAGGGGCAGGCCGGCGCTCGCGTGGGTATCGACCAGAAGGGCGGCACCATTATCGTCGGCGGCAGCGTCGGTGCTTTCACCGGGTTCATGATGCAGCGCGGTCGCATGATTATACTCGGCGATACCGGCGACAACCTCGGCGACTCGATGTACGACGGAACCATTTACGTGGCCGGCAAAATCTCTAGCCTCGGCGTCGATTGCGTCGAAACCGAGCTGACCGATCTCGACAGGAAGTACCTGAAGGGCAAGCTCGATCTTTACGGTATGGAGGCCCCCAACGGGATCGACAGCATTGTCAAGCTCACCTCGGGCAAGCAGTTGTGGAACTACGACAACCTCGAACCCACCGAAAAGAAGCTGGTGCTTTAGGCAAAACTCGGGACACTGGAGAATAAAGATGTCTAAAAAAGCAAAGAGAGATCCATATAACCTCGGCAAGAGTTTTATCTTCCCGCCCGAGGTCATCAACGATATCCATATCAAGTCCGAACTCGGGCGTTACCGCATGCGCGGTTTCTCGCTGTTCAAGAAAATCCCGACCTGGGACGACCTGACTTTCATGCCCGGGACGCTGACCCGCTTCGTCATCGAGGGTTACCGGGAAAAATGTCTGACCAGGACCGTGATCGGTCCCGAGGCCAAACGTCCGCTGGAGCTCGATATCCCGGTGTATATCACCGGCATGTCCTTCGGCGCGCTTTCCTACGAGGCCAAGACCGCGCTGGCGCGTGGCGCCACCATGGCGGGAACCGCGACCTGTTCCGGCGAGGGCGGCATGATCCCCGACGAGCGTCGTTACTCGTCGAAATGGTTATACCAGTGCATCCAGTCGCGTTACGGCTTTAATCCCAATCACCTGCGCCTCGCCGATGCCTGCGAATTCTTCATCGGCCAGGGCTGCAAGGTCGGTCTCGGCGGCCACCTGATGGGGCAGAAAGTTACCGACCAGGTTGCCGAAATGCGTTCGCTACCGGCCGGTATCGATCAGCGCTCGCCGGCGCGCCATCCCGACTGGATGGGGCCCGACGACCTGGCATTGAAGATACAGGAAGTGCGCGAGGCGACCGACGGCCAGATTCCGATTCAGCTCAAGCTCGGCGCCGCGCGCGTTTACGACGACGTGCGCATGGCTGCCAAGACGGGACCGGATTCGATTTACATGGACGGCATGGAAGGCGGTACCGGCGCGGGCCCGCACCTTGCCACCGAGGATACCGGCGTGCCGGGTATCGCGGCGATCCGCCAGGCGCGCCAGGCGCTCGACGATGTCGGCATGTCGGGCCGCATCTCGCTGGTTTACGCCGGCGGTATCCGCAACGGCGCCGACGTCGCCAAGGCGCTCGCACTCGGCGCCGACGCGGTGGCGATCGGCCACTCGGCGATGATGGCGCTCAATTGCAACAAGGATATTCCCGAGGCCGATTACGAGAAGGAGATTGGCGTCGAAGCGGGCTACTGCTACCACTGCCATACCGGCCGTTGCCCGGTCGGCGTTGCCACCCAGGATCCCGAACTGCGCAAGCGTCTCGATCCGGATGAGGCGGCCGAGCGGGTGTATAACTTTTTGCATACCCTGACCATCGAGGCGCAGCTGTTCGCGCGCGCCTGCGGCAAGACCAATATCCATTCGCTGGAGCCGGAAGACCTCGCGGCGCTGACGTTAGAGGCGTCGGCCTGCGCGCAGGTGCCGATGGCCGGCACCCAGTACACCGTCGGCCGGCCCGACATGCACCGGTTCTAAGGGAGAATACAGTTATGGCTGAGCAAGATATCAATCATTTCCTCGAAGGCGACGGCGTCGACACCGAGCGCGAGAAAATCATCGGGCAGCACATCGGTTATCGTTACGACGTCAACCTGGTGCCCGACATGGATCGCTGCACGCCATTCCTCAGGAAGTACATGGAAATCATGGGCTGGCAGGACCTGAACTGGCTCGAGGACGTGCACATGGGTTACGAAGAGGGCCGCCCCGCGGTATTCGATCGTAACATCAACGGCTGGGTAACCATTCCCAAGGACATCGCGCTGCCCGACAATCAGCAGGATCGCGACATGATCGCACGCGAGTTGCTGGTCAAGTTCCAGATGTCGAGGTCGCATCCGATGGTCGATCTGCGCAAGGCATACGAAAAGTTTGCCTGATTTGTGCGCGGGTGGCGGGATCGCCCGGGAGTTGGCATGCTGGCCGATTCCCGGGGAAACAGATATCGCGTTAGCATCGATGATTTATTGGTTTTTTTGACAGGAGCATACCTGGGGAGGCTTGTTGGTAACCTAAAGCGGTAAGACGTTTACAGAAAGATATACCTGGTGATTCTTCGTCAGATGTATGAGGCAAAACATCACGCTTTACCTCTCATTTTTTTGAACGTTAATAAAATTTCCATCCATTTTTCAGGAGGTCAGGTACATTATGAAACAAGTCAGTAAATTCTTATTTGCAGCGGTAGTTACTACTTCAATGCTGCTGACCACAGGGAGTGTCCGCGCAGCATCGGAAACAGTCAATATTGGATTTTTAGCGGCATTGTCGGGGCCAGATGCGGGTTGGGGGCTTCCTGGCTTGACTGGTAACCAGATGTTTGTCGACAGAGTGAATGCTGAAGGCGGACTCGACGTTTGTGGTAAGCGTTACAAATTGAACATGGTGTCATTTGATGATGAAGCAACTGGTTCAAAAGCGCTTCAAGGTGCCAAACAACTTGTGCTCGAACATGACGTGAAATTTATCAGCGCCATAGGTGGCAACCCAGCTGATGCAACACACCCATTTTTGACGCAGAAAAAAGTTGTTTATGCGAGTTTGATTTCTGGTGATATCAAACCTGACCGGCCTTATCTTATCGCTGGTGGGGATGTAACTCCGCGTATCGACATGATGAGGCCGCTATATCACAAGCAGAGGAATCCTGATCAAAAGCGTTGGGCGGTTCTGTCTCAAGACGACACTATTGGCATCGTTTCGCAGGCCTGGGAAGTAGGCTCTGCGCTAGTAGATGGCTGGGACGTAGTTTATGACGAGCACTATTCACTGGATACCGTTGATTTCGCACCAATCGTAACTGCAGTTCTGGCAACCAAGCCCGATGTCGTAAGCTTGAACCTGTCGTATCCCGATTTTGTCGTCAGTATTATCGAGCAGCTTTACGTGCAGGGTTATAAAGGCGGCATCTCGGCCAACTACCTGGATTCAGAGTCAATTCTGACAAAGGTCCCCAAGGAGTATCTGGAAGGCGCGGTTGATAGTTTTCCGTTGTTTAATGATCCATGGTGGGGTAAGGATTCCCCGCAATACCGATTTTATCAAGAATGGACGAAGCGCTACGGTCCTGGTGGGCCTGATGATGTCAAGCGCGGCATTACCGGTATCGACTGGGATCATGTAATCATGTTGGAAGTATGGGCTCAGGGTGTCCAGTCGGCCTGCTCGTTTGATGCAGACAAAGTAGTCGCCGCTTTAAGAAAGGCTGATTCGATAGATACACTGCTGGGCGCGGGCAAATTTACGGGCTCCGATATGTGGGGAATCGACAATATGATTGCAACGCCGGTTCCAGTAAATGAGCATCGCGATGGTGTAAAACGTGTTCAGAAATTACTCGATTTCTATGAGTGGTTTGAACCGCGTAAAGATAAGATCATCGCGCATGTCCGTTCGAAAGGACTGATGCATGATCAAAGGTAGATCGATTTAAATTTACCGAAGGATATCGGGGCGCGGATGGATCCGCTTCCCGGTATCATCTCTCTTTCCGAATTTCAATTAAAAGAATAATTAAAAGAATAATTAAAAGAATAATGAAACAGTTATCTGGGTAGGGCTTTGCCATTATGGGAATCGAGACATTAATACAATCATTCGCGAATGCGCTTGTACTAGGTTCGATTTACGCCATGGTGGCCGTGGGTTTGGCATTGGCGTTTGGCGTAATGCAAATGGCTAACTTTGCTCATGGCGAGCTATTCATGGCGGGTGCCTATGTTGTTTATGTTTTATATTCACTGGTAGGCCTGCCGTTTTTTATTGCCGTGATCGCTGCATTTCCCATTGTCGCGATGCTCGGTGTTCTGTTTGAACGAGCCATTTTCAGACCAACCAGAGGTAATGTTCTTGCCGGTTTCATGGCAACTGCAGGGGCAAGTTTTATTATGCAGGTACTGGTGGGTCAACAATGGGGTGTCGGATTGATGCGATCGGTACCCGTTCCTTATAAAGGAAGCGCTGAATTTCTTGGTGTTGCTGTTAGCTGGCAACGCCTGGCCATTATTCCCGCGACCATTATTATGGTAGGGGGTTTATGGTTCTTTCTGAAAAAGATCAAAGCCGGAAAGGCGCTTAGAGCCTGCGCCCAGGACACTGAAGCCGCGGTGTTACAAGGTATCAGTATCAACAAGATGACCGTGCTGGCAATGTTTCTTTCTGGAGGGTTTGCCGGGGTTGGAGGTGCGCTGATGGCGCCTATTATACCGGTTACTCCTTACATGGGACACGTCTATGCTGTTACCGCATTTATTGTTGTCATAGTTGGTGGCATGGCCAGTATCGAAGGTGCTGTACTTGCGGCATTTATTCTGGGGTTTATTCATACCTTTGTTTCTACATTGTATGACTCGGTTACGGCTACCATGGTAGGTGTTCTTTTTATGGCCGTTGTTTTAATTGTTAAACCAACAGGATTATTAGGTCATGTTAAAGTCTAGCTCCGGCTTTTCCATACAATTTTGGTTACCTGTTAGCGCCATTTTCGTCTTTTTAGGTATGGCGCCTCAAATTGTTTCTGCCTACAGGCTCGAGTTATTAACCATCTTTCTGATCAACGTAATTCTGGCGCAGAGTTATCGTTTGATGACAACCACCGGAGACTGGACACTGTGTCACTATATATTAATGGGCGTAGGTGCTTACGCTACCGGAATACTCGCTAAAAAGTTTGGCATCCCGTTTTATATGGCGATGCCTTTGGCCGCAATGATAACTGTCGGGGTTAGTTTTCTGTTTGCTGTGCCACTGTCGAGAACCATAGGGTTCGCCTTTTTTATAGCCTCTTTTGCATTAGGTGAGTTTGTCCGTCATGTCTGGTTGAAATTTCATAACCCATTCGGTGGCGCTCGTGGAGTAAATGGCATTCCTAAATTGGAGATTGGACAGTCGGGGGACTGGTATTTCATAGATTTTTGGGAACCCACTAACTTTTATTTTTTTACTCTGATATTTACCGTTGTAGTGCTCGTGATCTTGTACCGGATCGATCGTTCAAGAATTGGAAATGCCTGGAAAGCAATTTATGCGGATAGCGAATTATGTGAAAGTATTGGGATCAATGTTGCCCGGGCACGTATTATGGTTTTCTGTGTTGCGGGATTTTTTGCGGGTATCGCAGGCTCCTTGATGGCTTATCTGATCGGCTCCATAGACCCTCATAATTTTGAAATGGTGGAAATGGTTTATCTGATTATCTGGGTTGTTGTGGGAGGTGTGAAGACATTCTGGGGGGCCTTGATCGGTGTTATTTCAATGTCGCTGGTTTTTGAACTAACCCGGCCCTTAGAAGAATGGCGACCATTGCTGTTTGGCGTGATACTCATTGTGTTCCTGGTGTATATGCCTGGAGGACTGGAAACGATAATTCCTCGCTTTAAATCATTTTTTGTAGATCTGTTTGGTAAGAAGGAGATCAGTTGAGATGTCCTTTTTCTCGGTTAAAAAATTATCGAAGAGCTTTGGCGGTCTGCAGGCTAATCACATGATTGACCTTGAGGTCGAGAAAGGAGAAATTCGTGGTGTAATAGGACCTAATGGTGCCGGGAAGACAACATTTTTCAACGTAGTTAGCGGTTTTTATGCGCCGTCTTCCGGCACGGTTGAATTTAAAGGACAGGTCATTTCAGGGTTGTCTTCCAGTAAAATCGCCAAGATGGGTGTGGTGCGCACGTTTCAAAGGCCAGCGCTTTTTCCTGATTTTACCGTCCTTGAAAATGTAGTTGTTGCACGGCATCTCAATGCCGATGCTTCCTTAATGAATGCAATATTCAGGCATAACAATAAAGCCGAAGCGGGGAATCTGAAAAGGGCAAAAGAGATTATTGATTTTCTGGGACTGGAACAAGAACAGGATAATCTGGCGGCAAACCTGTCACATGGCCATCAACGAGTATTGGGAGTCGCGATGGCATTGGCAACCGAGCCTGAACTGTTGATGCTCGATGAGCCTGTTGCCGGAATGAACTCCGGTGAAAAAGCGATCATGGTTGATCATGTCAAGAAAATTCGAGATGACTGGGGGATTACGATTTTATTGGTGGAACATGACATGAAAACTGTCATGAATCTTTGCGATAAAATAACGGTGCTGGATTTTGGAGAGAAGCTGGCTGAAGGATTGCCGGAAGAAATTATTCATAATAAGAAAGTAATTGAAGCATATCTGGGAGCAGATGAAATTGTTGCTTGAGCTAAAAAATACCGCTGTCAATTACGGCAAAGTGGAGGCTGCCCGAGATATATCGATAAAAGTACCAGAAGGCGATGTTATCACCTTGATCGGCGCCAACGGTGCCGGTAAGAGTACGACTTTAAGAATGATATCCGGTTTGGTCCGGCCCACTGCTGGCGAGGTGCTGTTCGAGGGGAATTCAATCGCCGAGCTTCCACCCGAAGAGATTACAGGTATTGGCATTGCGCATGTTCCTGAAGGTCGGCGGGTATTTCCACAGATGAGTGTGAAGGAAAACCTTGAAATGGGAGCTTATTTAAGAAATGATTCCAAAGAGTTGGCGAATAATTTCGAGATCGTCTTTTCGCACTTTCCCCGCCTAAAAGAGCGCATTAACCAGGCTGCTGGAACAATGAGTGGCGGTGAACAGCAAATGGTTGCAATGGGCAGGGCGCTTATGTCCAGTCCAAGACTAATACTTATGGACGAGCCTTCGCTGGGATTGTCTCCGATCATGTGTCAGGAGATTGCACGGATTATCAAGGAGATTCATGCCCATGGCAGGACTATTATTCTGGTTGAGCAAAATGCTCGCCTGGCGCTTGCGCTGGCAGATTACGGATACGTTTTAGAGACAGGTAATATCGCTCTTGAAGGGCGGGCTGATCAATTGAAAGAGGATGACAATGTTCGCCAGACTTATTTGGGAATATAGGTCATCAGGCATTTTTTTCGGTTCTGCCGGCCAAGGTCAGCCTATGCAGAACCTTCTTGATTCGATCAGCGTACGAACCCAAAGGTATTGGATATGACACAGGTACTGGTAAAAGAAATCATGGCCAGGGAGATTAAGTCAATTTCTCCAGATACGGTATTGCCGGAAGCTCATCAAATGATGATCAGGAATAATATCAGGCGGCTCCCGGTCGTGGATGGTGACAAGCTGGTGGGTATAGTGACGCTTTCCGATATTCAGCAGGCTTCGCCATCTGACGCAACGTCACTGAGTGTCTGGGAGCTGAACTATCTGTTGGCCAAGCTCACTGTAAAGGAAATTATGACAAAATCAGTCGTGACGATTGGCGAGGACGATCAGGTTAACAAGGCTGCGAACCTGATGCTGTCGAATAAATTTGGCGGAATCCCGGTGTTTAGTTCTGCCGGCGTGCTTGTCGGCATGGTGACTGAATCAGACATTTTTCGCCTGGTGGCTGAGCGCGGGATTGACTGAAACTTTAACCGGAACGATCTTTTAGAGTTCTTCGCTGCTTCAGACTGATATGTTGGGGGAAACAGGAATAAACGATTTTGAGGATACCCATGTTGTAAGCGTCTGCCGAACCCCGCCTGTTGTTGAAGATTGAGATGCGCAGACCGATTCCCTTCTGATCCGTTTCTAAGGAGGTCGAAATGACTGAACTCGGCATAAATCATTTCCTCGAGGGCGACGGTGTCGACACCGAGCGCGAGAAAATCATCGGGCAGCACATCGGTTACCGTTACGACGTCAACCTCGTGCCCGACAGGGATCGCTGCACGCCATTCCTCAGGAAGTACATGGAAATCATGGGCTGGCAGGACCTGAACTGGCTCGAGGACGTGCACATGGGTTACGAAGAGAGTCGCCCCGCGGTATTCGATCGTGCCTTCAACGGCTGGGTGACCATCCCCAAGGACGTCGCGCTGCCCGACAACCAGCAGGATCGCGGCATGATCGCACGCGAGCTACTGGTCAAGTTCCAGATGTCGAGGTCGCACCCGATGGTCGATTTGCGCAAGGCCTACGAAAAATTCACCTGAAACGACCGGTGGATCGAATTCCAGGATCCGTACGGGATTGTCACGGAACCGGCAATCCCCCCGTTCGCACCGGTTGTTTGGGGCTAATTATTGAACCGCGCCGGCAATGCGCGTATAAATAGGCGGAGTTTTCATGCGGGAGGAGAAAATTTCCCGCGGGTAAACTTTATCATCAACTGGTAAAAGAGCTAAAAGAGGTAAGTGGGGTTCGCCGGGGCTATTCCGGCGGTAAATAAACATAAACAAGCGAGGTAACGAGGGGATGGATAATGAGTTGACTGCGCTCGGAATCATCTTTACCGAGTATTACTACTGGAGCACGGTAGTATTCATGTTCTTGATTCACGTCGGATTCTGTATGTACGAGGTGGGCGCATCGAGAACCAAGAACCACATGCACACCCTGATGAAAAACACGATGCTGATCCCGCTGGTAACCATCACGTTTTTCTTCTTTGGGTGGTGGATCTATTTCGCCTTCCCGAATGGCCCCGGTATCATTGGCGGGCTGGTCGAGGCACCGCATGCGACGATCTACAGCGAGGCCATGGGCCCGCACATGGGCGCCGGCGAGTTTGCCGGCTGGGAGCGCATCAACGGCGTTTTCTGGGCCGCGTTCCTGCTGTTCTCGTGGACCGCGGCGTCGATCGTGTCCGGTTCCGTGATCGAGCGGATCAGGACCAGCGCGTTCCTGATTCTGGCGGTCGCGATCGGCTCGGTGTTCTGGATCATCGATGCGTCCTGGGGCTGGCACGCCGACGGCTGGATGGTGCAGCTTCTGGGTTACCACGACGCCTATGCTTCCGGCGTCATCCACGCGATTGCGGGCGGCTTCGGTCTCGGGGTGCTCATTCCGCTGGGCGCGCGCATCGGCAAGTTCAGCCAGTCCGGCAAGCCGCACAATCTGAATCCGCGGAATCCGTGGCTCGTCACGATCGGGCTGTTCCTGATCTATACGGGATTCTGGGGCTTTTATGTCGCCTGTAACATTCCGATGTGGGATATCCAGGCCGGCGATGGCGTGTTCTTCTCGGCGACGAACATCTATCTCGCTCCGACGACGCTGTCCGGCATTACATTCAATTTCCTGATGTCGTTGTCCGGCGGTCTGATGGCGGGCTACATCGTCTCCAAGGGCGATCCGTTCTGGACCTACTCGAGTGGTCTCGCCGGGATTATTGCGGCCTCGGCCGGCAATGACCTGTACCACCCGATCCAGGCAATGCTGATTGCCGCGATCACGGTGCCGATCATCTACAAGATGCACTTCTGGGTCGAGAACCGTTTCAAGATCGACGACGCGGTCGGCGCGGTCGCGGTACATGGTTACGCCGGATTCATCGGCGTGGTCTGGGCCGGCTTCATGCTATGGGGCTACCCGTCGTCGCCAAATCCTGAATACGCGACGATCAATCCGCTTGGCAACTTTATCGGTGCGATCATCATGTTCGGCTTGCTTGGTTTCCTGCCGGGCTACATCCTCGCCACCATCCTGAAGAAAGCGGGAATGCTGCGGGTGCCGCCCGAGATCGAGATCACCGGTCTCGATATCGCCTATACCCGGCAGGAGAAGCGGGACGAGCAGGAGGTCATCGACGCCGAACGCCAGTTCGTCAACAGCCGGTAACTTGAGTTCAACCTAGCCCCGGCACGAGTGCCGGGGCTGAGACGAAGAGGAGACAAATATGTCCACAGGTAATTTCGAAAACTGGGCCGGGGAGATATCCGAGATCGGCGCCATTTATCCGTTCGTCGGCGCCGAGTGGCTATTCGCCATCGCCGGCGTCGTGTTCTGGATCTGGTGGCATTTCAAGCAAACCAAGATCGAAAACCAGCAGTTCAATGACGACGTCGAGAAATACGGCAACAAGGAAACGCTATCGAAGATCGTCAGCAAGGAGGATCCTGAGAACCCGTGATGTTCGGGCCCCGCCGCGGCGCAGGAGGCAGCGCGGCGGGGTGCGATCTCCGCGGTCGCGGTCTCTTCTGGCCTTTTATTAATTCGCCAACATCACGGCCCGGCCACTGATTTATTAACGGGCCTCGGCGCGGGGCCTGCAGTATTCTATGCCGCGTGTTCGCCGGGTTGTTCCTCTGCGCCCCACGGTTGGCGGACGACATCCCGTCATCATCCTCGGCGGTCGTTCGTCGGTGTCGTGATCATGTTCCTACGCGGCTTCGTGCCCGCGTGCGTGTTCGCCTGGATATTCACGATGATGGGTATCCTGCGCACACGCGACGGCGTGACGCCGGGACCGTGACGGTCGTTTTCATGCAGGTTGATGACTTATTCGGTGTTTTTTTTTATTTTAGCCGCCAAGTAAACTTGGCGCCTGCCTGAACCAGGCAGGAATCAATCACAGAGAGGTAAGACATGGCGACAATCATCGACGGCAAGGCTTTTGCCGCAAACCTGCGCGGCGAGATCGCGCGCAAGGTCGAAATCCTCAAACAGAACCACTCGGTGACACCGGGACTCGCGGTTGTCCTCGTCGGCGAGGATCCCGCAAGCCAGGTATACGTGCGCAGCAAGGGCAAGCAAACGGTCGAAGCCGGCATGAATTCCTACGAGCACAAGCTCGACGCGGATACCAGCCAGCAGGACCTGCTCGCGCTGATCGATCGACTCAACAAGGATCCCGACGTGCACGGCATACTGGTGCAGCTGCCGCTGCCGTCGCATATCGACGAGGAAGCCGTGATCAATTCGATCTCGGTCGACAAGGACGTGGACGGGTTCCATCTGTCCAATGTCGGCAAGCTTTCGATCGGCGCCGACGGAATCGTACCCTGCACGCCACTCGGATCGATGATGATGCTGAAGGACCATCTCGGCGATCTTTCCGGCATGAAAGCGATCGTCGTCGGCCGCTCGAATATCGTCGGCAAGCCGATGGCAGCGCTGTTGCTGAAGGAAAGCTGCACGGTCACGATCGCGCACTCGCGCACCCGCGATCTGCCCGGCGAGTGCCGCCAGGCCGATATCCTGGTGGCCGCGGTCGGACGGCCTGAAATGGTCAAGGGCGACTGGATCAAGCCCGGCGCGACGGTAATCGATGTCGGTATCAACCGCATCGAAAAAGAAGACGGCAGCACCCGTCTCGTCGGCGACGTCGAATTCGACAGCGCCGCAAAGGTCGCCGGCGCCATCACCCCGGTTCCCGGCGGCGTCGGCCCGATGACGATTGCCTGCCTGCTGCACAATACCCTGCAGCAGGCCTGTCGCCTGAACGGTATCGAGGTGCCCGGGTAAAGCTCGATCCTCGGCTGGAATTAAACAGGCAGCGTCCTCGACCTCGAGATAATCACGGGATCTGTGCCAGCGGGAAGGCATATTCTGACTGTTCAGTTTCTCCGTCACGCCGCGACGATATACCGGTTCGATTCAAATCGCGCCTAATCCGAAAATTACCGGTTCACCCTGCACTGGCCTGCAGCGAGCTGACGTTCGAATGGTAGCGAGGCGCTGCAACGGGTCGGAATCATTCCAGGTCGGGATTAGTCGAATCCGCTAAACATGCTAGATTCGGTGCGTCCGGTTTTCGTGCACGATAGAATATGCAATCGATCCTGAAGCGCAGTCTGATTTTTTTTACGCTGCTCTTGGCTGGGCTGCTGCTTTACATGTACTGGTACAGCATCAAGGCCGAACGCCATGACGAAACTGCAATCCCTTACCTGGAATCGGTGCTGCCAACATTGACCAGCTGGCAGTATGCGCAGCTCGAGCCGCTGTTGTCGCCCTCCGCGCAGGCTGCATTCGCGAACGAGAAGGTCAGGGCGGCGTAGCGGGCTTTTGCTCGGCGGGGCCGGTTGCAGTCAATGGACAGACCCGAGTTCATGGGAGAGCGTTCCGGAAACAGCGATGCGTTGGGGGATATCGAGTTGATCGCCTACCAGTTGCCATTGCGGTTCGACACCGGAGCGGCGTTGATCAAGATCAACCTCGCCACCGATGGCTAGTTTTTTTACATCCACCGTTTCAGCATGCAATCGGATATCTTTGCCGACTCGGCCAGCGGTAATTAGTCGCCAGGCAGGAGAATCGCCGGGGTGTGTCGGGCTTCGGCCGTGCGCATCAGCCCGTGGTTTTCGCAGGCGCGACTTCGTCGGCATCCAGGGCGCGGTTATTGCCGCGCAGCATGACCAGCAGGGTGCAGCCCTCCGCCGTTTTCGAGCTGTGCTTCGAGCCCGGCAGGAAACGCACGAAATCGCCGTTACGGTAAATGCTGCCATCGCAGTCGATCAGTTCCCCGTCGAGAACCAGGAATTCCTCGATCCCGGTATGTTCGTGCGGCTTCGATTCCGCGCCTGCTTCCATGCGCAGCAGAACGCATTCAAACTCCC
>JAOTTY010000049.1 GCA_029864185.1 Gammaproteobacteria bacterium | reverse complement strand
AACCTCGCTTGACCAGCTTGGCGATAACGATCGTCGCCGTGACATGCCGAGATTCCAGGGTGATAACCTCGATGCCAACCTGTCGATGGTCAACGCGTTCGCAGATATTGCGGCGAGTAAAGGGGTTTCGGCCGCGGCGCTCGCCATCGCCTGGGTACTGGCGCGCGGTGACGACGTGGTGCCGATCCCGGGCTGCTCGCGGCGTGACACGCTGAAGGACAGCCTGACGGCACTCGAGGTCGAGTTGAGCAAAGACGAAATGACGCAAATCGAGAACGCCATCGATGCCGGGCGAATCATCGGCACGCGTTACCCGGAAAAGCAGATGGCTCGGCTCGGAATCTAACTCGATTTCATTTAACAGATAAAGGTGGAACAGCAATGAACGAATCCGCGGATGATTACAATATCCTGAGCGAGGAACACTGGACCAACAAGGGCGAGGTGCGCCTGTTCCTGTACGAAAAGTATGTCGACAAGCCAGAGGATAAACGTGGTACGGTGCTGTTCGTGCACGGCTCGTCGATGGCCTCGCAGCCGACCTTCGACCTGCAGGTACCGGGACGCCCGTTCAGCTCCGTCATGGACTGGTTCGCGGCCCGTGGTTTCGATACCTGGTGCGTCGACATGGAAGGATACGGCCGCTCGGACAAGACCCGCGACATCACCTGTGACATCGCCAACGGTGCGGACGACCTCGCCGCGGCGAGTTCCTATATACAGTCG
The DNA here is from genome assembly GCA_029864185.1 of Gammaproteobacteria bacterium. Taxonomy (GTDB): domain Bacteria; phylum Pseudomonadota; class Gammaproteobacteria. Next base: position 19,070 of record JAOTTY010000049.1, on the reverse strand, counting down.
CTGCGCGGCAACGATGGTTTCCTCGTCTACGGTATATCGTCCGGTGCGCTGCGCGCGGCAAAGTTTGCCGAAGCCCACCCGGAGCGTATCTCGCGCCTGGCCCTGGATGCCTTTGTCTGGACTGGCGAGGGCAGTCCGACGCTCGAACAGCGTCGCCAGAAACTGCCGCAATTCCTGGAATCGAAGCGGCGGCCGATCGATCGCGATTTCGTCTACTCGATTTTCAACCGCGACCACCCGGGAACCGCGGCGGAGGATGTCATCGATGCCTTTGCCGATGCGATTACCGCGCTCGACGATTCGATGCCGAACGGCACCTACATCGACATGTGTTCGCGCCTGCCGCTGGTGGACCCGGGGAAGATTCCATGCCCGACGATCATCATGCGCGGTGAATACGACGGCATCGCCGGTTTCGAAGACCTGGTCAATTTCTTTACCGCACTGCCCAGCAGCGACAAGCAGTTCTGCGTCATGCCGGGCATTTCGCATGCGAGTTTCCAGCAGAAAAACTACCTGATGGTCTATCACATTCTGCACGGCTTTTTCACCCAGCCCGAACCGGTTTACCGTGGGGACTAGAGGCCCGGTTTCGGGCTGGGAAAACATCGGAGCAACATTTTGAAGATAGCGACGTTTAAGCATGCCGGTGAACGCAAGGTCGGCCTGGTCGAGGATAACACCGCCACGATTAACCCGTTCGAGGTGACCGCAGAGCAGGCGCAGCAGGGTATTCAGTACCTGATCGAGTTGCATCTTGCAGGGAAGGACCTGCCGCCAACGAGCACCGCGCTGGGGCTGGATGAAGTAACGCTCGAGGCGCCTTTGCCGCGTCCGCGCCGTAACCTGTTCTGCGTCGGCAAGAACTACTTCGAACATGCGCACGAATTTTCCAGCAGCGGCTTCGATTCCAGCGCCGCGCAGGGCGCGGTACCCGAGCACCCGATCGTGTTTTCCAAGGTGCCCGAGTCGGTCACCGGGCCCGGCGCGTTTATCGAATTCGATCCGGAGGTATCCAGTGCAATCGATTACGAGGTGGAACTCGCGGTTATCATCGGCAAACCCGGTCGCGGTATCGCGCGCGCCAACGCGCTGGATCATGTCTGGGGCTACACGATCGTCAACGACGTCACCGCGCGCGACCTGCAGGGCCGCTACAGCCAGTGGCTAATCGGCAAATCTCAGGATACCTTCTGCCCAATGGGCCCTGTTGCGGTAACCCGTGATGAAATAGATCTGGCCGACACCGGCGTTCGCACCTGGGTCAACGGCGAGAAGCGCCAGGATTCCAATACCGGGCTGCTGATCTTCGACGTGCCCACCATCATCGAGACTATTGCTGCAGGCGTCACGCTGTTGCCCGGGGACGTGATCGCGACGGGTACGCCGGCAGGCGTCGGGATCGGCTTCAAGCCACCCCGGTACCTGGTCGATGGCGACGTGGTGTGCTGCGAAATCGACGGTATCGGCCGGCTCGAGAACACGCTGAAACAGCGTACCGGTCAGGGTTAGCCCGAACGGTCGGCGTATCGGCAGGATGTCGTCGATAGCCTCCGCATAGGGTCGGAACCCTGGGCAGCTGCATTATTCCAGCACTTTTTGCGGCGTCCCTGCAGGTTTGGCCGCTTTCGCATCCGGGTAGAACAGCGCGTACACCGCCGGTATCAGCAACAGCGTAATCAGCGTCGAAGCCGCCAGGCCGCCGAGCACCGCGCGCGCGAGCGGTGCCTGCGCGTCGGCGCCTTCGCCGATACCGAGCGCCAGCGGCAGCAGCGCCAGAATCGTCGTCAGCGTAGTCATCAGAATCGGGCGCAGGCGCAGCCGGCCGGCCTCGCTCAACGCCGCGGCGGTATTCATGCCGTCGCGCCGCAGGCGACCCGCCTGGTCGACCAGCAGGATCGCGTTGTTGACCGCAATGCCGCACAGCATGATGCAGCCGATTGCGGACTGCAGGTTGAGCGTGGTGTCGGTCAGCAACAGCGTCAGCAGCACGCCGACGGTCGAAACCGGCACCGACAGTATTACCACCAGCGGCGCGCGCAGTGATTCATACTGCGATGCGAGCACCATGTAAACCAGCAACAGCGCCAGCAGCAGCGAAACCTTCAACTCGTTGAAAGCTTTTTCCTGCTCCTCGTAGTTGCCGCCTATTACCAGGTCGTAGCCAACAGGCCGCGCGATCGTATCGAGGCGTTCGCGTACGTCGACGGCGACCGAACCCAGGTCGCGGTCGGCGACGTTGGCCTTGACCGAAATCAGCCGCTGCTGATCCTTGCGTTCGATTACCACCGGTCCGCGACCGCCCGACGTGTCAACGAGGTTGCGCAGCGCGACCTGCTCGCCGTCCGGGGTGCGTAGCGTCAGGTCGAGAATTTCGTCGATCGAACGACGCTCGGCGTCGGCGAGCTGCAGCAGGATCGCGTAAGCGTTGCCGGAAACGCGAAATTCGCCGGCGCGGGAACCGGCCACCGCGGTCTCGATGACCTCGGTAACATCGCGCACGTCGAGCCCGAGGTCGGCGATCTTGTCGCGCAGCATCCTGATCTGTTGCTGCGGGATGCCGACCTCGCGGCTGACGTCGACGTCGGTGATGCCGGGCACGTCCTCGATCGCGGCGGCTACCTGTTGCGACAGCAGGCCCAGCGCGTCGAGGTCGAAGCCGCGCACCTCGACGGTAATACCCTCCGGGTTGGCGAGCAGTCGCTCCAGCAGGAACTGTCCCTGCGGCGCCCGGGTACGAATCTGCATCCCGGGGATCTGGCCGTCGAGTAGCTTGCGCAGGTCGTTGGCGATAGCCTCGTTGGAGCGGGAGCGCTCGGCGGCCGGGACCAGCGACAGGCGGATTTCACCCTGCGCCCTGGACCGGCCCCAGGTGCCCGATGGCGTGATCGAAACCACCGACGCCAGCGCCTCGGGCACGTTGTCGTAGACGATCGCCTCCATCAGGCGAGTCTGGCGATCGAGCAGGTCGATGCGCGTGCCGACCTCCATTTCGCCGCTAACGCGCACCTCGCCCTCGTCGCTGGGCGGCATGAACTCGGTACCGATATACGGTATCAGCAGCAGGCTCGCGGCAAGTAGCGAAAACGAAAGCACTATCACCGCGAACCGATGATGCAGGGTATAGGTGAGCAGGTCGCGGTAGCCATTCTCGAGCCGGGTAAACGCCGCTGCCGCGCCCTGGCCGATTCGTTCCGTCACCTGTTCGCTATCGTGCTGCCGCGCGCTGCTCAACATTTTCGAGGCCAGCATCGGCACCAGCCCGAGCGCTACCAACAGCGCGCAGCCCAGCGAAAACATGATCACGTAGGCCAGCTCGCGAAACAACACGCCGGTGACTCCCTGCAGGAATATCAGCGGCAGAAAAATGGTCAGCGTCGTGACCGTGCCGGCAACCACCGCCGAGGCGACCTCGCCGGTACCGGCGACCGCCGCCTGCCCTGGATTCTCGCCGCGTTCCTGGTAGCGGCGAAAGATATTTTCGAGCACTACCACCGACCCGTCCAGCATCAGGCCAGCACCGAGCGCAAGACCGCCCAGCGTCATCAGGTTCAGCGTAAAACCGCCGAAAAACAGCAGTGCGAAGGTGGCCAGCATCGAAATCGGTATCGCCAGGAAGATAACCACGGTGCTGCGCAGGTTGCGCAGGAAAAAGAGCAGTACCAGCACCGCCAGCGCGCTGCCGTAGAGCACCGAGCGCGCAACGTTCTCGATCGAGCGTTCGATGAAATTACCCTGGTTGATTACCGGGGTAACGTGCAGCTGCGGGAAGGCGCGGTTGATTTCCTCGATTTCCTCGAGTACCCGGCGTGAAACCTCAACGGTATTGGCCTCGGCCTGTTTGCGAATCGCAATCCTGAGGCCGCGTTCGCCGTTGACGCGGATGATGCGCTGCAGTTTTTCGTAAGTGTCCTTGACCACGGCGACCTGCCCCAGCGTGACCTGGGCGCCGTCACGTTCGGCGATTACCGTACCGCGGATCTCGTCGAGGTTCTGGAACTCGGCCGGCGCGCGCAGCGTCACTTCGAAGCGGCCGCTCTCGAGCTTGCCTGCGGGCAGGTCGAGGTTGGCGTCGCGGATCGCGTCCAGCATATCGTTGAGCGGCAGGCCCAGCGCGTTGATCTTGGTCGGGTCCAGCTCGACCCGGACCTGGCGCGTAAAGCCGCCCCACGGATCGACCTGCGCGACGCCGGGAATGCGCGCCAGCCGATAGCGGATCTGGTCCTCGACCAGCTGCGTCAGTTCCACAGGGTCCAGCGGGCTGGAAATGCCGAGCAGAACTACCGGGAAACTGTCGACGTCGAACTTCGATACGCGCGGGCCGACGATATCCTCGGGTAATTCGCTGATCTCGTCGCCGAGCGTCGCCTGAACGTCCACCGCGACGCTGTCGATATCGGAACCCCAGCCGAAACTGACGCGTACCCGGCTATTGCCCTCGTAGGACTGCGACGTCATCTCCTCGACGCCGGGCACGGTGGCAATGATTTCCTCGACGATCTGCGTCACCAGCCGTTCCATGACCACCGGGTCGGCGCCCTCGTACTGGGTGCGCACGGTTAGCGTCGGCAGCTCGATGCTGGGTAACAGGTCTATCTGCAGCCGGCTCAGCGCCATCGCGCCGAGCACGACCACGATCAGCGTGACCATCGAAGCAAATACCGGTCGGCGGACCGAAGCCTGGGCCAGGTTCATTGTTTTGCCCCCTCCACGATGCGCAGCGCGGAACCGTCGTCAAGCAATTGTTGACCGAGCACGACCACCTGACCGGACAACTCGGGGGACCTGACCTGTATCCTGTCACCCTGGCGGATGCCGGTTTCGACGACCTGCCAGCGGGCCGTTTCATCATCGGGATTGACGACGAATACGCCCTGTTGATCGTTACGCCGGGTCAGCGCCTGCTCGGGTATGATGATCGCGTTATCGACGCGCTGCAGCATCACCGAGGCGCGGATAAACATGCCGGGTTTCAGGCGCAGATCGGGATTGTTTGCCAGCAATTCGACACGCGCCTGGCGCGTGGTCTCGCTGAACACCGGCGCGATGCGTTCGACGCTGCCGCTAAACCTGTCCCCGGGAAAGGCGTCGGTATCTAGGCTGGCCTGCTGGCCGACCCGAAGCTTCGCGTAATCGCGCTCGGTGACGAAAAAAACCGCGGTGATAGGATCGAGTTCGACGATGCGCAACAGTGCCGTGTTGGCCGAAACGGTTCCACCGGCATCGACGAAACGCTGCGCCACCACGCGCTGGTTGCCGCCGCCCTGCCAGTCGGCCTTGACCTGGGTGTAACCGAGGCGGATGCGGGCCGCCTCGAGATCTGCCTCGGCGCGGGCGATGCGCGCGCGGGTCACTTCGGTCAGCGCCTGTTTGGCGACCAACTCCGCGCGGGTTATATCGAGCTGGGACTCGGAGACATCGCCGCGCGCCTGGATTTTTTCGAGTCGTTGCAGTTCGCGCTCGGCGATCTTGAGCAGGCCGAGCGCCTCGACGTTACCTGCTTTTTCCACTTCCAGGTCGGCGCGCGCGCGCGCCACTTCCTGCACGAATTCGGCATCGTCGAGCACCGCCACGACCTGCCCGCGGGTAACGCTGTCGGCGAGGTCGACCTTTAGCTGTTCCACGCGACCGCTGATCTTCGGCGCGACGACGAACTCGGAGCGCGCTTCGAGCGTCCCGGTAAAGCTGCGCAACTGGTCGATCGACCCGGATTCGATCGCGGCGACTTCGACCGGCGCCGGGAATCTTTGCCGGTTTTTTTTGCCCGTGACCTGCTGCTTATCGAGCTTCTGGTAAACGCCCCAGCCCAGCACGCCGATCAAACCCAGTATCACCAGGCCCGCGACGATGGATTTGCTGCGTGACATCAACGGGGGAACTCCTCGATAGGCTGATGGTTGGGAGAGTGTATGCTCAATTTTCGGTCCGAAAAACTAATTATACCATCGGTCTCGAATTGTAACATTGACGTTCGGCTGACTAACCGTCATGTCCTGAATACGGTATTATGCCAGGCATTGTCAATCAGCCTGTGCTCTTCTGCCATGAATGAAAAACACCAGTCCAGCCCTCCGGCAGACGCCGTCGAACGTCGCTCCGCGCAACCCATCGTCTGCTACGAGGTCGACCAGCTGCCACCCTCCGGCCTCGAGTTGTATCGGGCTGCCAGGGAAGGTATGACAAAGGTTGCCGAGACCACGGTCGCGCCGCGTGACGGCAATACCTTCGAGGTTCGGGCGGGATGGTTTTTTCGCATCGTCAGCGTCGAGGGTCCGCAGGTGGGCGACCTGAACCTGTGGAACGCGCACGACCTGTCGGAGCGATTCTTCAGCGGCAAGACGCGGCAGCTGCACGCGACCCACGTCAGCACCGGCGACCGCTTGTGGAGCACGCTGCCCGGGCTGCGGCCGCTGGCGACGATCACCCACGACACGCTGTCCTGGTACGGCTGGGACGACGACGGCGGCGGCGTGCACGACGTCATCGGCACGCGCTGCGATCCCTACACCAATTACCTGCTGAAGGGTGTCGACTACCATCACTGCTGTCACTCAAACCTGACGCGCGCGCTCGCGGCCGCGCGGGACATGCCGCTGTCCAAGGCCGAGCTGCACGTGCACGACGTCATGAACGTGTTCATGTGTACCGGCTTTACGCGTGATACTCACCAGTACTTCATGAAGGCGAGCCCGGTGCGCCCCGGCGATTTCATCGAGTTCTTCGCCGAGATCGACCTGTTAGGCGCGCTGTCGGCCTGTCCGGGCGGCGATTGCGGCAGCAGCCATTCCGACGATAGCACGCCGTGCTATCCTCTCCGGATCGAAATCTTCGAACCCGCGCGAGGGGCCTTGCGAGGCTGGGGGTCGCCCGGACGCAGCGGTTACTCGGGCACGCACGGGCGGTAACTTTTAAACCCGATAACTATCCCCAACTAGGGGTAATCGGCCAGGGCAATGCCCGTGGCACTGACATATTCAATGAGGGTTCCATGATCAAAGACATCGAAACTTCGCTGATCGCCAACGCGGTCCGAGACTTTGTGAAATTGGAGTCGGCGGGCGGCATTTTGTTGCTGGTCGCGACCATCATCGCGATGCTGGCGGCGAATTCTACGCTGGCGGGTCTGTATGCCGGCCTGCTGGACACGACCGTCGCGGTTCAGGTAGGTGCTTTCGCGATCGATAAGCCGCTATTGCTGTGGATCAACGACGGTTTGATGGCCGTGTTTTTCTTTCTCGTCGGGCTCGAGATCAAGCGCGAGGTCATGGAAGGCGAGCTTTCATCTTTTTCGCAGATCATCCTGCCGGCAATGGGCGCGCTCGGCGGCATGCTCGTGCCGGCCGCGATCTACGCCCTGATGAACTGGCACGATCCCGTGGCCCTGGATGGTTGGGCAATTCCAGTAGCGACCGATATCGCGTTTGCGCTGGCCTTGCTCAGCGTGTTCGGCTCGCGTGTTCCGATCTCGCTCAAGGTGTTCCTGCTGACTCTGGCGATTTTCGATGACCTCGCGGCAATCGTCATTATCGCCCTGTTTTATTCCGGTGACCTGTCCATAACCGCGCTATTGATTGGACTAGGTGCCCTGGCATCTGGCGTCATCATGAATCGGGTTGGGGTGACACGGCCGGCCAGTTATATCCTGCTTGGCGTGGTGCTATGGATTGCGGTGCTAAAGTCGGGTGTTCACGCGACGCTGGCCGGGGTTTTGATCGCGTTTTGCATACCGATGCGGGATGAACGGGGTAAATCGCCCTTGCGCGAACTCGAACATGATCTGCACCGCCCCGTGGTATTTGCGATTCTACCAATTTTTGCCTTCGCTAATGCCGGTCTGGCGCTGGGTGGCCTATCGACGAGCGATTTTGTTCATCCGGTAACGCTCGGGGTCACGCTCGGTCTGTTCGTGGGTAAGCCCGTCGGCATTGTTACCTTCGTTGGGCTTGCGGTGTTGCTGCGACTGGTTCGACTGCCTCCCAACATCAACTGGATGCAGATAGTCGGCGTGGCCTTTGCCTGCGGTATTGGATTTACGATGAGCCTCTTCATTGCAGGTCTGGCCTTTGAGCACGGCAGTGGTGAATACTTCAATGGCGATCGTCTGGGTATCTTGCTGGGATCGCTTCTGTCAGCCGTGGCTGCATATCTGCTGCTGTACCTGAGCCTGCCGAAAGCCGGCGCTGGCGATTGAAATCCGGTTTGGTTGAGCCGATCTGTTACCCTGACGCGTTACATTCTTCGAGTCGCGACCGACGCGTGAAACGAACATGACCTACCAGGCGGCTAATGAACCGATCTGCACTCCTTCCAGGGCTGCGGTCGAGCTGATCATCGAATCCAAAGCCAGAGACCTCGGCGGATTCAGCGTAAGCCGGGTGCTGCCGTCCGCGCAGCGGCGCATGGTTGGCCCGTTCATCTTCTTCGATCATATGGGCCCCGCCGTATTTGCGCCGGGAGAGGGGATCGCGGTGCGACCGCATCCGCACATCGGGCTATCCACGGTGACCTACCTGTTCGAGGGCGAAATCATGCACCGCGACAGCCTCGGCTTCGTGCAGCCGATTCGTTGCGGCGCGGTTAACCTGATGACGGCGGGACGCGGCATCGTGCATTCCGAGCGCGCCGGCGCAGACCTGGACACGGCGTCGCGCCTGCACGGTATCCAGTCGTGGATGGCGTTGCCGCTCGAGCAGGAAGAATGCGCCCCGGATTTCGAGCATTACCCGTCGACCGAACTGCCGGAATTCGAGCAGGACGGCGTGTCGATCCGCGTCATCATGGGCGAGGCTTACCGCCGCGAATCTCCGGTGCGACAGTACGCGCCGACGCTTTACCTCGAATGCCGCTTTCCCGCGGGTGCGTCGTTGACTTTGCCCGATCATTACGAGGAAGTGGCTGCCTACGTGGTTTCCGGCGATATCCGTATCGATGACGGCATATTCTCTGCAGGATTGATGGCGGTTGGATGTCCCGGCAAGGCGCTGCGGCTAGAGGCCGCGCGCGACAGCCATGTAATGGTGATCGGCGGCGCCAACCTCGGCAAACGGCACATCTGGTGGAATTTCGTTTCGAGTTCGAAACAACGCATCGAGCAGGCCCGGGACGACTGGCGCGAAGGCCGCTTCGATATGGTACCCGGCGACAGCGAATTCATCCCGCTGCCCTGAGGCCGTTACGAGACCGGGATTTGCACCGATGGGCAGGTTTTGGCCGAACAGTCCGCGCGGCGGCGCGATATATCTTTGCAGTTTGATAATGCATCAGGACACCGTAAGATAAGGCCCTGTGTAGCAACGACAGGGGGAGACCCGATGACCGCTTTGAGCCAGCAGGAATGTGAAGCCTGTCGCGCCGATGCGCCCAAAATCAGCGACGCAGATTTGAAAGCCCTGATGCCGAAAATACCCGACTGGAATGTAATCGTCGTCGACGGCATCATGCGGCTCTCGCGTGAATATGCGTTTAAAAATTTCGCGCAGGCGATGGCATTTTCAGATCGCGTTGGCGATATCGCCGAGGCGGCCGGGCACCACCCGGCGATCCTGACCGAGTGGGGCAAGGTGACCGTGACCTGGTGGAGCCACAAGATCGGGGGTTTGCACAAGAATGATCTGATCATGGCGGCGCGCACGGACGAGGTCTATGGGGATTAGCAGCAAGGCGCTGGTTTCGATATTCATCGTCTTGATGGTGGGCCTGTCGAGCACGCGCGTGCTCGACGACTACGTCGATGATTACACGACCGGCGCAATAACCAGCGCGGCGCTGACCTACGCGACCGCGCGCGGGATCAACGCGTTGGTGTCGATGCTGCAGAGCAGCCAGGTCGAGGCCGGCGTCGGTATCGTTTCCGGATCGATGACGATCGGCGAGGTGCTCGATCCGATCAACGACATGATCGAGCGCTTCTCGACCATCATGACCTGGGTGCTGGCGTCGCTCGCGGCGCAAAAAGTGCTGCTGCTGGTTGCCTCGCACAAGCTGTTCCTGTACCTGGTCGCCGTGCTCGGCATCAGCTCGCTGCTGCTGCTTTTCTACGGGCCGCCCGCTTTGCAAAGCCTCGCATTCAGAAGCTTCCTGGTGGTGGTGTTCATTCGCTTCGCGCTGGGTCTCGCCGTGGCGCTCAACAGTGGCGTCGACTACCTGTTTCTCGACCAGCAGCTGCAGGCCAACGAGGCCGAGGTCGAAAACTTCGAGAGCAATATAATCGGTATCGACCGAGACCGGGAGTTCGACACCGACAGCATTCGCGACTCGGCGATTTCGTTCTGGCAGGGCCTGAGCCTCGCCGAGCTGGAGCGCAAGATCAGCGCCGGCATCGAGAGTTTCATCAACCTGGTCGCGATTTACCTGCTCAAGACGATCCTGTTTCCACTCGGATTTTTCTATGCCGCGATCTTTACCATAAGGCAGTTATGGAGGATTGATTTGAATCCCGGAACAGCCCTGCGCTAGCGACATGCCTGGCGCGTTCCGGGTGGCGTCAGTGTGTCGGAGGTGAATCCAGTATGAAATACAAGATCCTGCCGTTCGCAACGATTCTCTGCTTGCTCTTCCGGTTTTCAGTCACCCTCGCCGCCGTGACGCCGGAGGCGGACGCAGCGGGTATTCGATCCAGCTACATGCAGGTCAGCGTCGACCGGATCGTCGTTGATACCGCCGGGCTGACGTCGGCCTCGGAAACGCTCGCACTGTCAATCGACCGACTGGCGCATTCGATCGAAAGGATCTCTGCTGACGGCGCAGGGCTTAGCCTCGAGGAAAGAAAAACGCTACTCGATGCGGCAAAAAGCGTCGACAAGGCGAGCATTGCGCTGTCCGAGCTGGCGCGGCAGCTGCCGCTGACCGCGCAACGGCTGACCGATCGGTTACCGCAGGTGGTCAGCGAAGCACGGCAGCCGATTGCCGAATTGGCCAGCGGACTGAAATCGGCGAGCGACAGCCTGGTTGTAATCACCGAGGCCCTGCCCGAGGCCACGGAGAATGCAAGGATGCTGGTGAACTCATCGCTCGACTCGGTATTGATCCGGGTCTCTCTGTATACCGTGATTCTGGTCGGGATCCTGGCCCTGGCGGTGATCGGGGTGATGTGGTTCGTCTATCGGCAATACCTCGACCCGCTGGCGAAAAAGCTCGACGCGCTGGTCGGCGCGCCCGAGCATTTCGCCAGCATGTCCCGTCACATGAATGAAACTTCGAATAATTTGCTGGCGCTTCAGGCGGGCGGACGAAGTAGCGCGAGGCCCTCGCTGCGGCGCCTGACGCGGCAGGGATGAGGCAAATCATGCGCGCGGTATCTGGGTCCGTGCCGCTGGCCGTAGTGTTCGGAAGCCTGGCAATCCTTTCGGCTCGGATTCAGCGCTCGATGGTGTAGAGAAGATCCGCACCCTGGTGCGCGCCGCTTTCCGCGTCGAGTTGCCATTTTTCGGTTATCTGGTAGCGCAGGTTCAGCGTGTTGATCGACTCGATCAGGCCGACGCCGTAGCTGACGTACAGCCTCGGGGAAAGGTAACGCCCCACGACCAGCGAGGCCTGGTCGCCTGTATCGCTGGCTTCGACGCGCATTTCGTCGAGGCCGAAGCGGTCGCCGATCGTGCGCGCGAGGCGGTCACCGCCAGACAGGCCGAGCGCCAGCGCGGCCTGTGCCATGACCGCGCCGTCCTCGCTGCTGGCGGTTTCCATCGGGCGGCCGAACAACAGGTATGACAGGGTGTCGGTCTGTCCCATGGCCGGAATCGAGAATAACTCGATATTGGGACTCCTGAGACTGCCGCGTACCAGCAGGCCCGCGACGACATTGTTACTCGTGCGCGTGGCGCGAACGTCGAGCCCGGGATTGGTCACCGGACCGCCGGTGAACAGTACGCGGCCGTTTTCGATATCGAGGCGCTGCCCGTAGGCGCGATAACGGCCCTCGGGGATAGTGATCTCGCCGGTTCCACTGGTCAGTTGCCCCGGTTCCTCGGTGATCAGCAGTTTACCGGCCAGCCGCCCGTCGAAGCCATAGCCGAAAAAGCTTACCCGGTCGCCGAGTTTCAGGTTGACGCGTGATCTGATCGACCATTTCGGATCGGGCGTTTTTGCTCCGCCGACGATTATCGTATCGCCTGAAATCCGCGCCGCCGCGGTGAAATCTCTGGGTTGCAATTTTGCGTAGGGAATCAGCAGGTTACCCTGAATATCGATGGTTCTGCTGGTGAGTTGAACCGCCAGGTCGGGAGAGACATTAACCACCGCCTCGGGTATGCGCGACGCCTCGAAATTATCTCCCCTGATGTTTACCCGGGTCGGCCATCCGCCGGTTGCGTCGAGCAGGCTGCTGCCTTCGATATTCAGTTGGCCGCTCCCGGAGCGGGCGCTGAGAGTGAAATTGAATCGATTCTCCTCGTCGGTGGTGCCCTGCAACGTGATTCCATCGATGTTCAGGCCGAGCCGAGGGATGCTCACGGCGGCGTCGACGACTTCGGCGCCGGCCCTGATCCTCGGCCGCGCGAGGGTACCGGCGATTTCGAGGTTGAGCATGATATCGCCCCGCGCCCGGTCGATTTCGGGGACCAGTGCCTCGATGATCGCGAGTTCCCGGAAATCAAGCCGCGCGTTGCCGGCGACTGTCTGGGTTTCGACATCCAGCGCGAGCAGCCTTGCCGTCGGCAGGTTCAGCGCGATATCGAAGCGGCTGTCGCCGCCCACCAGGGCTTTCCCGGTTGCCTCGATACCGAGGTCGTTCACGACCAGGTCGAGTTGGACATCACGGTAAGCGAGCTGCTCGATTTCTCCCTCCAGCAACGGGTAGCGCAGGTTTCCATTGTTCGAGGATAGCTTTGCCTCGCCCTGCAACAGGTCTGGTGCCCGGTATTTCAGCCTGGCCGTGGTATCGAATAATCCCTCGAGACTGATTTCCGGCGGTAGCCACGAATCCAGCAAACCCGATAGTTCGACCCCCTCGCTATCGATGGCGATTTCGCTCGGCCAGCCGCGCGCGGCATCCAGAACCGTGTTGCCCCGGACCTGCAGCCTGCCGTCACCGACCCGCGCGTTCGCGCGGAAACTCATGTTTGCGGAGTCGTCGCTCCTGGCATCGATATTCAGTTGGCGCATTACGATTTTCAGGCGGGGCAGGCGTAAACCCGCGTCGGACAGGCCGACGTTTCCGCTAAGGCGGGGCTGACCCACGGTACCGGCGAGTGCGATTGCAATATCGGCGGTGCCGTAAAGTTGATCGATTTCATCGATCATCGCGTCGACGATACCGAGATCACGCAGACTGATGCCGACTTCCCCCTGCAGGACCTGCCTGTCCGGATCAAAGGCGAGCAGGCTGGCGTCCGGCAGGTCGGCGATGCCTTCCAGCCGGTCACCGTTGACCAGGGTTACCAGCGCCTTCGCCTGCACGCCGTCCGCGCCGAGCTGCAGGCTGAAACTGGCGCTGCGGTAATCCAGGCGCAGGGGCTTTTCCGGTTGCAACTGGTAGCTTACCGACCCCTGTGTCGATTCGATACCGATGTTGCCGAGCAGCCGGTCGGGGTGGCGGTAGTCGAGGCCGGCGCTGGCGTTTACGAGGCCCTCGGCGTTCAGCTCGGCGGGTCTCCAGCGCCCGAGCATCTGCAGCGGCAGCCGGTTCACCTCCAGTTCGACTTTCCAGTCCGGTTGTTGTCCCTGGATGCTGCCGCAAACCTCGGAATTGAAAGTATTGCGCAGGCAGATGCGCGCCATCGAGATTGCATCCCGCGACAGGGTCAACGCGGCGGGCCCGGCGAGATTCCAGTCGGAATACGCGGGGGTCTGGAGCGCGGCCCTGACCAGTTCCCCGCGCCAGGACTCGCCCTGCGCCCTGCCCGCGAGTTCGATCTGCGCATTGGCATTCGCGCTGACCATGCTGGCTTTTATGCGGCCGGCATCCGCGCTGACATCGAGCGCTTGTATCTGCTGATCCTGGATTACCACTGCCTTGGCGGAAAGCTGGATATCGAATTGCTGCAGCTCGAATGGATTCAGATCCACCCTGCCGTCGACCTCGCCCAGCCGGTAACCGGGCAGGCCCAGTGATTTTCCACCGAGCGTGGCCGTGATTCTCGGCGCCACGCGCGTGCCACCGAGCAATCCGTTTGCGCTGAGGCTACCCTGCGCGTCAGGGTAGATTTCGGCCAGGTTGCCGCTGTCCAGCGACCAGGTCAGGTCTAGCGTTTCGGCGATTCTTCCACGGGCGCTGGCGCGTGTCTTGCCCGAGGTAAAATCGAGGCGGCCGATATCGATACCCTGGTCACGCCATTTCAGCTCGCCCTGCGCGGATACCGGGTAACCCCTCAGGTTGCCGTGGAAATCGCCGATGCTCGCCGACCCGAAAAGTCCGGCGTTGTCGACACCACCGGTGGTGCTGAACCGTGCTTCGATCTGGCCCGGCCAATCGGGGAACAGGCTGGCGGGATTTATCCCGGCGATGGATATCGCGGCTTCCCAGCGCAGCGCGGGAGACCAGAGTAGTTGTCCGCTGGCGGTCAACCCGCCCTGCAGCGCGCTGACTCGCAGGGTTTCGATCCGCATGCCGTCGAACCTGTCTTCGCCAGCGAGGCTGTCGAGTATAAAACTCGCATCGAATGATCCCAGACGCGGCGTTGCGCCGCGCATGGAGCCGCTAATCCTGGCCGAATTCAAATCGCCGGTCGCCGTCACCTGCAGACTACCCTCCAGCGCGGGCAAGCCGGGATCGATCGACGCCGCGTCGAATGCGGCGATATCGACCCTCGATTGCCAGTCCGGCGCGCCGAGAAGATCCTGCATTTCCAGCGTTTGCGTAAGCGTTACCGCTCCCCGAGTTTGCTGCGTCAGCCGTGTCGCCGAAAGGTCACCACTGAGCTGCCCGGAGCCGGACAGCGCGGCGCCGGACGGCAGGCTGGTTCGCCAGCTGAAACGGAGGTCGTGCGGGTAGTCGCCGTCGGGCCTGATTGCGCCGCTGAGGCTGGCGTCGATCGATTCGGTATCGATATCGAGGACGCCGATCTCGAGCTTATCGCTAGACGCTCGCAACCCGATCTTGATCTCGTTCAGTCGATACGAGTTTTCGCCACGCCTGATCTCGATATCGTCGATCGAGGCGTTGTCGACGCGCAGCGCCAGCGGCAGCGCGACGGCGGGAAGCCCGTCCCTGATCGGCGCCGGGTCGACCGCCGCCGGGAATTCGACTGTTACGATCTGAACGGAATGAACCCGCAGGGTCGTCACATCGATCTCGGCGCGGAGCAGCGCCCAGGGGTTCCAGTCCAGTTCGACCTGCCTGGCGCTGACCGCCTGGCCCTGGTCCCGGTAGCTGACTTTCTCCAGGATAACCGGGCCCGCAAGTACGCCCGACAGTTCCGCCACGCTTATCCCGGCCGGCAGCGATGGCAGCACCGAGCGGTAGGCCCAGCGCAGGCCGTCTTCGGTATTCATCAGCCAGGACAGGAAAATTGCCGGGATCAGAACCAGCAGCACCAACGTGACGAGTATCGCGCGCCTCACAGGTCGGGCCCGATGTTGACGTGCAGGCGCCATTCCTGATCCTCGGTGCTGACCGCGTTGGCGAGGTCGACACGCACCGGGCCGATCGGCGACTTCCAGCGCCAGCCGAAACCGACCCCGCTTTCGAGCGAATCGCCGAGGTCGTCGATCGCGTTGCCGACATCGTAAAACAGGGCCAGCCCCCAGCGATCGCTAAAGTAGTGCTCGAACTCGACGCCGCCGTACATCATGTACCTCGCGCCGACGACCTCGCCATCGGCGTCGGTCGGGCCCAGCGACTGGTAGGCATAACCGCGTACGGTCAGCGCGCCGCCGCTATAGAAGCGCAGCGACGTCGGTAGATCTTCGAACTCCCGGGTTTCGGTGCCGCCGAATCCGCCGCGCCAGATGATGCGATTTCGTGGGGTTAGCGAGGTGATGAACTTGAGGCCGCCCTGGACCTGGTAAAAATCGATATCCGAGGCGAGCGCGGTATTGGCGCCGCGCAGGCTGATATCGAAGCGCAGACCGTCGAGCACGTTGATGAAATCACCGCCCCAGGTCCGGCTCCAGCTGACCCCGGGGATCAGCAGCGAGGTACTGCCGCTATCGTCGGCCGCGATAAAATCTTCCTGCTGATACTCCAGCGACAGTGTTTCGCGCCATTCGCCGCGGCCATGTTTGAGACTTACCCCGAGCTTGCGCACGGTGCTCTCGCTGTCCTCGAACTCCTCGTTTACTTCACCCACGCTGTATACGATCTGGTCGGTTCGCGGATTCAGCACCGGCACGCGATAGTTGGCCAGCGCGCTGTAGCCACGCTGCGAGATGCGAAGTTCGCTGTCGAACTTGTGTCCGCGCCTGTTTACCCGTGGCCTCTGCCAGCCGAGACTGGTGCGCGCACCGGTATCGGTTCCGTAGCCCAGTCCAAACTGGTAACGATTTCGCCTGCGCGGAGTCAGCGCAACCTCGATCGGAATCTCGTCACTGTCAGGCGTTGCCTGGCCCGGTGAAATCTCGACGCTCTGGAAATAACCGCTGTCGTTGAGCCCTTGCTGGAAGTCGAGCACCTGGTCGAGCGAATAGAAGTCTCCCCTGGAAAACGGGACGTAGCGATTCAATAAACTCGGGGTCAGCACATCCTGCTGCAGCAAGACTTCACCGAAGCGGAACCTGGGGCCGCCCTCGTAGTCGAGATAAATGCGCACTTCGTATCGATCGAGGTCGATTTCGACCCGGTGGTCGACAAACCGGGCGAGAAAATAGCCTCGTTCCGCGGAAAGATTCGCCAGAGCCGTCTTGAAATCCTCGTAGACGAGATGACTGAAATTGTCGCCCTGGCGCAAAGGATTCTCCGCGAGCAGGCTTTGAAAGGCGGGATCCCCGGCCATCGGGGAACTGACGCTGAAGTTCAACGCCGCGATTTTGAGCGCGGGTCCGGGGTCGATATCGAAGCTCGCAAGCCACTCCCCGGATTCGTTTTTCTCGAGGCTCGAGTTTATCGTCGGACGATAAAAACCAAACGGCTGCAGGGCCTGGGATATCTCGTCGTTCGCCTTTTTATGCAGGCGGCGCAGGCGTCCGTCGCTCATCAAAGGATTATCCTTCTGCTGCTCGATACTGAGGTACAGGCGCACGTTTTGCTCCAGCTTCGCGTCGATGCCGCTAATGTCGACGCTGACCGTGGTCTGGGCGCGTAAGGGGGATGAAATAATCATCGCCAGCAGAATCAGCGATACCCCACAGGTTTTAACCATCCGGCTTTCCAGATATGGAAGACGTTGGCTCAGACACCGCGATATCGGGCCTTGCGGGATGCCACCAGAATCCCGTCGCAGGCGCGGGCGGCTAGTTTGGAAAGAGTGCTCAAGTGCTCAAGAGGTGGCTAAGAAGGTCGAAAACAGCATAATGAATTTCCGTAAACAGTTCCATTTTAATCATCGGCCTGGCAGCATTACCTAGGCTACCAGCCGCGGGATATGACGATATTCTGTTATGCGGACAGAAATTAGAACCTGAGACCGCCGTCGAGTTCCAGGATGCGCCCACTGAAGTAATCGTTTTCGATGATGAACTCGACCGCGTGCGCGAGTTCGTCGACCGCGCCGGTGCGCCGCAAGGGAACCGCGTTGGCTATTCGCTCGTGCGCCTCCGGCCTCAGCGATGCAACCATCTCGGTCTCGAAAACACCGGGCGCGATTGCCGCGCTGCGGATGTCGTAGCGCGCGAGTTCCAGAGCCCAGGTCGCGCTCAGCGCGGCGACGCCGGCCTTGGCGGCGGCATAGTTGGACTGGCCGATATATCCGGTGCGGCTGATGCTCGAGATGTTGATGATCACGCCACCCTTGCCATTGCGAATCATGCTGGTCGCGGCCTCGCGCCCACACAGGAAAACCCCGGTCAGGTTGATATCGATAACCTGCTGCCACTGCTCCAGCGACATGCGGTCGACGATTTCGTCGTCCTTGACCTTGACCAGCATGCCGTCGCGCAAGATGCCGGCATTGTTGACCAGCCCCGCGATCGGACCGAGGTGTTCCTCGATCGATGCGAAGCAGCGCCGCACGCTGGTTTCGTCGGCGACGTCGCAGGTGAAAGCGTAGCCCTCGGCGCCGGTCCGCTTGCAGCTGGCCAGGGTCTCGTCGAGGCCCTCGACGTTGACGTCGAGCAGCGCTAGCCTGGCGCCATGGTGCGCCAGCATCAGGCTGATGGCTTCGCCGAGTCCCTGCGCAGCGCCGGTGATGACAAAGGTATTATTTTTGATTTGCAAGATAGTATTCCTTGAGGTCGTTCTTAAGGATTTTGCCGGCGACGTTGCGCGGCATCTCGTTGACGATGATGACGTCGGCTACTTTCTGGAAACGCGCCTCGACGCGCTCGTTGATCCATGTCCTCAGGTCGTGCGCGTCGGTGACGGCGCCGTCTCGTAACTGCACCGCGGCGACCGGGGTTTCTCCCCATCGTGCCGACGCGACGCCGAACACGGCAGCCTCCAGTACCTGTTCGTGCGCACTCGCGATGGTTTCGATATCCTGTGGGTAGACGTTGATCCCGCCGGAAATAATCAATTCCTTCTTGCGACCCGACAGGTAAAGGTATCCGTTCGCGTCAAGATAACCAAGGTCGCCGGTGTAAAGCCAGCCGTCGCGAAACGTTGCGCGTGTCAGCTCGGGTTGCCGGTAGTAGCCTGACGACAGGATCGGCCCGCGGCCAACGATTTCCCCGATTTCGCCGACCTCGAGATCCTTGCCGTCCTCGTCGACGATGCGAATCTCGTAACAGGGCGGCGGGCAGCCCACCGAGCCTGACTGCTGGTCGAAGTCGTTGCGATCGAGAATCGTCACAAAGCCCTCGGTGAGGCCGTAGAGTTCGTAGAATCGTCCCGGCGCAACCTCGTTGAAAGCCTGCTTGTAGCTTTCCGCCAGCGGCGCGCCCAGGGTAAGCACCATTTCCAGCGAGCGCATGTTGCGTGGCGTGAAGCCGGGGTTTTGCAATAACGCGATGATCTGTGCAGGCACCATCATGATGTGGGTCACTTTTTCACGTCGCACGGTTTCGATCATCGTCTCGACCTCGAAATGCGGGTGCAGTATGTA
>JAOTTY010000048.1 GCA_029864185.1 Gammaproteobacteria bacterium | reverse complement strand
TACCGGCCACGACGCGTTGTATCAGCCGAAGATTTTTTCCTTCAGCGGCCGCATCGGCCGTATGCGATACCTGGCCTACGGCTTCGGTATCAGCTTTCTGCTCATGACGCTGATTTCCTTCCTGACCACCATGGTAGGCGCGATGGGCGGGGGTATGGGCGATTCCTCGATGGGAATCGTCGGCATGATCCTGTTTGGCCTGGTTTACCTCGCGGTAATCGTGTTATCGATTGCCTTTGCCAGGCGCCGGTTCAACGATTTGAATCGCAGCGGCTGGTGGCTGCTGCTGTTTCTGGTCCCGGTCGTAAACCTGATCGTATCGATTTACCTGGTATTTTTCCCGGGTACAGACGGACCCAATAATTTCGGACCGGCGCCGGCGGCCAATTCGATCGGCGTCTTGATCGTGGGCTGGATCGTTCCCCTGTTGTTTATCCTCGGCATCGTCGCCGCGGTCGCGATTCCGCAGTACCAGAGCTTCATCGCCGGCGGGCAGTAACCCCCGTCGGGTCAACGGAAAGCGGGCATTACCTCTTTACAGAACAGCTCCATCGACTTTTTCTGTTCCTTCTGCCCGAGGCCCATGCTGGCATAGTAGATGAACTCGTCCACGCCAAGCGCCTCGTAGCGCTTGAGTTTGGCGATCACCTGCTCGGGCGTGCCGAACATCAGGTTCTCCTCGAGCATGTCGGCGTTGTACTGCTCGCGATCGGCCAATTCCTCCAGCGGAATCTGTTTCGGAAAACCGTTGTTGACG
Organism: Gammaproteobacteria bacterium; assembly: GCA_029864185.1. Classification (GTDB taxonomy): domain Bacteria; phylum Pseudomonadota; class Gammaproteobacteria. The sequence goes on along the minus strand of JAOTTY010000048.1, from coordinate 19,110 downwards.
TCACCGAGGTTGCGGAACAGGTTTTCGAACTGGCCGAGTACGGTCTGGATCGCCCTGATCGCGGCGTCCCGCCCCGCGTCGTCCCGGTAAAGCGCGGTGTGGCGCATCATCGCGAAGGTCGGACGCGACGCGTCTGGATACGCAGCGATAGCCTCGTCGAGCTGCGACCGGTACAGCTCCGCTTCGGCGAACGGCCGCGTCAATGGCCATGACATCACGTGGCAATTATTCTTGACCGCGTAATCGAAAGTGATCGGCGAGCGCGCCGCGATCCAGATCGGTGGATGCGGTTTCTGCACGGGCTTGGGCACCGAGGTCGAGGTAGGAAATGACCAGAATTCCCCGTTATGCTCGTAATCTCCAGCCCACAGCGCCTTCACCGCTGGCAGCATTTCATTCATGTACTTGTAAGCATCGGATTGCTTTAGCCCCGGGTGCATGCGGTCGAACTCGCGCTGGTAGGCACCGGAACCGATGCCGAATTCGAGCCGGCCGCCGCTCAGCAAATCGGTCATCGCCGCCTCGCCGGCGAGGTTGATCGGGTGCCAGTAGGCGGCGACGGCGACCGCGGTACCGAGCCGTATGTTGTCGGTGTGACCCGCCCACCAGGTCAGGATCTGAAACGGATTCGGCGCGATCGTCATTTCCAGCGCATGGTGCTCCGCGGCCCAGACGATATTGAAACCGGCCTGATCGGCCAGCTGCACCATTTCGAGGGTATGCCGGGCGACGTCTCTCATGTCCACGCCGTCGTTCATACGCTCGAGGTTGATTGCTAACTGAAATTTCATACGACTTACCTTTTATAGCTTGCTATTGTTGATCACTAGCCGCCCGCAGGCTGCCCCGAATATTAATCCTATTCCTCGTACCTTGATACCTCCTCGAGCAAGATCGGTATCGCGAGGTTACAGGCATGGATGCCCATCACCGTCGTCAACTGGATCGTTTCCAGTATCTCATCCATGCTTGCGCCCGCCTTCAATGCATTCTGGATGTGCCGGCGCACCCCGGGCGCATAAAGATGCGTGGTCGCGGCATTGATTGCGACCAGTATCAGCTCCTTGTATTTCTGCTCCAGCGGCCCCTTCGTTTGCGGAACGCTACGAAACGCGAGATAAGCTTCGAGAAAATCCGGATCGAGTTCGTGAAACTGCTCCCATAAAGGGTTCCAGTCGCCCTTCGCCCGGTGCGCGTCGGTGTGTGGATACTGCTTCTCGTCGCTGGCCATGCGCCTAGCCTCCCCGATGCTTGAATGAATCGCGGCGAAAACTGTAAAGCGCCGCTGGATCGACGGCGATATCGACGACCGCTGGTTTGCCGCATTCGAGGGCGGCCTGCACGGCCGCGCCAACCTCGGTGATGCGTTCGGCACGAAATCCGGCGGCGCCGTAGAGTTCGGCGACCTTATCGAAAGGCGGACTCGAGATATTGGCGCCGATATAGCGCTCGCCGAAGAAATCGCGCTGGTAGGCCTTCTCTGCCCCCCAGCACTGGTTGTTCATGACGATGGTGACGGTATTGATGCCGTGATCCACCGCGGTGCTCAGTTCCGACAGCGTCATGCCGAACCCGCCGTCGCCCATCATGCTGACCACCGGGCGCTCCGGACGCGCCAGCTTGACCCCGAGTCCGCAGGCAAACGAAAAACCGACCAGGCCGAAATCGAGCGGCGTGAACAGGCAGGGCGGTTCCCAGTAGTTCAGCGCATCGGTCGCCTGCAGGCAGAGCGTGCCGGCGTCCATCGTGACCGCCGCGGATCTGGGCAGCACGCGCCGTAATTCCTTGTATAGCCCCGACGGCTGAATCGGATGCGTGTCGGAGTCGGCCTCGGCGTCGCGTTTTTGCAGATAAGCCTCACGTTCTTCGATATACGCGCTGGTCCAGGCGTCGACCTCGGTGCGGGCCTCGATTTTGCCGAGCTCGTCGCGAAGCTGGCGCGCTGCCGCGCGCGCGTCTGCCCAGATTCCGAGCCTGATGGGAAAATAGCGGCCGAGCGCGGTCGGCTCCAGTTCGACCTGGATGATGTCCGCCTGCCGGTTGATGTTGTCGTAGGAATAAAAGGTCGAATTGAAGCCAAGGCGCGTGCCGAGCGCGAGGATCACGTCGGCCTCTCGCGCGAGACGCGACGCGACGACATTGCCACGCGGACCCATCTGCCCGGCGTTCAGCGGATGGCCGAACGGAATCGCGTCGCCGTGCCCCGGGGCCAGGATGATTGGCGCGTTGAGCGCCTCGGCAAGCGCGATGGCGTCTTCGTGGCCGCCGCTGTTCTTGATTCCGCCGCCGGTGACGATGACCGGTTGTCGCGCCTGCCGCAACAGCTCGGCCGCCTCGCGGATAGCCTCCGGGTCCGCGCGCGGCAGACTTTGCGAACGGTAGCTCTCGGGCTGCTGGAATTCCGGATATTCCGTCACCTCGGACAGCACGTCGCGCGGTATGTTGAGCTGCACCGGTCCGCGCCGCGGCGTCATCGCGGTGCGAAAGGCCTCGCGGAACATTTCCGGCACGCGCGCGGTTTGCGTCACGGTCCAGGTTTTCTTGGTGATCGGCTTGAACAACGCCTGTTGATCGACTTCCTGGAAAGCGTCGCGATAGACATGCGCCGACGAAAGCGATCCGGCAATCGACACGACCGGCGAAAATGCCGCATAAGCCTGCGCCAGACCGGTGACCAGGTTGGTCGCGCCCGGGCCGTTCTGGCCGGCCAGTATGACCCCGGCCCGGCCCGAGGCGCGGGCGTAGCCGTCGGCCATGTGGGTGCCGGTGCGCTCGTCGTGCACCCCAATGAAATGGATGTCGCTGGCGTCGTAGAGCGCATCGAACATTTCCATCGTCGCCGACCCGATCAATCCGAATACATGCTCGACCTTTTCCGCCTGCAGCGACATGACCGCCGCCTGTCCCCCCGACATTTTTTTCACCTGCCCCCCCATTCGCCAAGGCGTTTTCTCAAAGCCTATATATCCTCGAGGAAATCCGCCAGCGCATTGATAAAAAAAGATGGATTTTCGACCAGCCCCATGTGCTGCAGCTCCGGCACGACGACTACCTGGGCTCCCGCTATTTCGCCGGCGATGGCCTGACTCATTTCCGGGGTGCTGCCGCTGTCGTTTTCACAGGTGATCACCAGGGTCGGATGGGTGATCGGCGGCTGTGGACGGATCAGCTCGATCACGCCGAATGCCAGCACCCGCCTGCACCTGGCATAGATTTCCGGATCGTTTGCCAGCACCCAGCCGCGCACGGTAGCGATGTATTCCGGATTAGCCTCGATAAACCACGGGGTAAACCAGCGCTCGATGGTCGCGTCGAGCGTGGCGCCCGGTCCGCCTGCGGCCGAATCCAGCGCGCGTTGCTCGACCAGCTTCTGCGCCTCGGGATCACGCTCGTGCGGTGAGTTCAGAATCGCCAGCGCACGCAAACGCCGCGGGTGATCCATCGCGAAGCGGCGGTTGATCATGCCCCCCAGCGAAAAACCGATGATCGAGCACTGCTCGATTCCGAGCTCATCCAGCAGGTCGAGCAGCTGCTCGCTGAACGTCGTCAGCGACGTCGGGGACGGGGGCGCCACGCTATCGCCATGGCCGAAAAGATCGTAGTTCAAGACCTGGAAACGATGCGCAAACTGCGGCACGTACTTTTCCCAGACGTGACGGTTCAACCCGAGCCCGTGGACGAAAACGACTGTCGATGCATCGCCGGGCCCGCTCAGTTCGTAAACGCTGCCGTTACGGCTGGTTTCAGGCATAGAAAATTCAAATGCTGGGTTGATACCTTCCTAATTTACCCCAGGCGCCAACAAATAGAGAGTTTTTTGTCGAATTAAAAACGCTTTATTTTCGAAATCGGGCGCTGACGAAAATAATATAGGCGGTATGTTTCGGCCAATAACAACTTCTTGCCTCCACTAATAACCAGCCTTCGATTTTCTGTTTCGTATTTCAGGTTTAGAAGGAATCTGGCTTCTGCCAGGTTGCAAATATTTATCTATACTTGGAGATACCAATCGAATCAGACTAATCGATCTTCAGCAGCAAGCAGGCCCCGGTTTCACCCTTCGAATAATATTCAAGATTATGTAATGGATGATATTACCCTAAACCGCATGACCCAGGATCAGCTGGTCGAAGAGCTCGAGCACTACCGATATCAGAAACTGCTACTGCATGCTATCGATCGCATAGCCCGCGTGGGCTATTACGAGTGGTGTTATGAAAATGACAGACTTCTTACTTGTTCCGAGGAGTATGCCAATATTTTCAAGATGACCCCCAAACAAATGCTGGAAGCAGAGAACAGTTACGAAAAATCTCTATTGGGGATTTATCCCGATGACCGGGAAGAGTACCGGCGAAATACCGAAAACCTGTTAAAAACTAATTCGATGGAGCTCGAATATCGAATCATCCAGAAAGACGGTGAAATTCGCCACGTTCGAGAAACCTGCGTGGTTGAAGTTGATTCTAAAACCGGGCGAAAAAAAATCTTCGGTATTCTGCAAGATGTTACGGGGCTAAGGGAACACCGACAAGCGCTCGAGTACCGCGAAGCATTAGCCCAGCAAGCCGAATCGATAACCGCTATAGGCCACTTTATCTATAACGAGAATCTCGGGACATATAGATATATAAGCCCCGGCTTTGCCCGCATTTTTGGGTCTTCCTCGGAAGAATATAAGGCCAAAATATTGACGACCGAAGATGACCTCGCCGATATTCATCAGGAGGATATCCCCCATGTTCAAAAGGTATACGAACAGTATGACGAAGACGGCGAGGCCTACTCGGTTGAATATAGAATACGTCGCGCAGATGGCGAAATACGATGGGTTCGCGAGCGTTGTGTAACTCACTCTAAACAGAATGAAAAAACCATCGAGTCGCTGGGGGTACTACAGGATATTACCAATCAAAAGAATACCGAAGCTGAATTGCTGGAGATCCAGTCTACGCTGGAAGCAAGGGTGGAAAGACGCACCAGCGAACTGGCAGCAACTGTCAAGAAACTGGAACATATCAGGGATTCACTCGAGACGACTGTGGCAATAAGGACACAGGAGCTGGCGAAAACGGTGTCCCAACTCAAAGAAGAAATTGCCGAAAAAGAAAAAATTGAGATAGAACTTAAATTTCTCGCCAATCATGACGCATTAACAGGTTTGCCGAGCTTAAGGTTATGTATGGACCGCCTCGAAAGATCGCTCGCGGAAGCCAGACGTAATTGCTTATCGTTATTTGTCATGTTCGTTGATCTGGATGGTTTTAAACGAGTGAACGATAGCTACGGTCACGATTACGGCGATACCGTGCTCAAGGTTACCGCGGAACGTATCAGGGCTGGGGTTCGAGAAACCGATACAGCGGCAAGAATCGGCGGTGACGAGTTCCTGGTAATACTGCCAGGCTTGACCGAGCCGGAAATCGTAGAAAAAATTGCACGAAACTTAATTACCGATATTTCAGAAGAAATCGTTATCGAGCAGGATGGACTAAGGATAGGAGCCAGTATTGGAATAGCGATGTACCCGGAAGATGGTCTGACCTCGGAGGAATTGATCAGGCAGGCGGATGCAGCTATGTATGCAATCAAACAAAAAGGCAAAAATAGTTACGGGTTCGTTGGATCAAAACCATAATCCGGGAGTCCGTTACGGATTATTGTCGCCGATGCATCGAGTTTGAGCCCCTGTTTTCTCGTAAGAGGACCCCGAGCGGGCTCTGGATCGAGGCAATCTTTGGCCATCGGCGCAGGCTCGAGGTTTTTCTGTAATTTCGCGCCCGCAGGGCTGATCGAATACCGCAAGCAGATACTGGAGCTGCAGGGAATCCTGACGTGGTTATCGACAGGCGCGAAGCAACTGCCAGGTTAAGTTCAGGTCACGAACTTCTTCCAGATTTGTTTGCCCTCTTCCGCTGTCGCCATCGGCGTACGGCCACGGCACCTCACCGGGAGCTTCACTCGGTCGTCCGCCTTCGCAGTGGCAACCTCATTCGCTGTACCCCGAGGGGGATTATCTTTAAACGGCAGGAATTAATCGAGGTTTTCTTGATTTGCGTCTAAATGCTCTACCCGAAAATGTGAAAACTATAAATGTTAAATGGGAAAATCAGGGAGGTTATGAAAATGACCAAATCAGCCAAAACAGTTCCAGTGAAACATGAAGCGTTAAAACCGCAAAAAGAGGTTTTGACGAACCCAATGATGAGGCTTCGTGACGAAGTCGATAATGTGTTTGATCGGTTCTTCGGTGAAGGATTGAAAATGACGCCGTTGTTCCGCCGTATGATGGAAAGGGGGCCGTTGTGGGATTGGCAATGGGAAAGCGGATTCGAGCTGACCCCCACGGTAGATATTACCGAATCCGACACCGCTTACGAGATGACAGCGGAAATGCCCGGCATGGATGAAAAGGACTTCGAGCTGATGTTAAGCGAAGGCATGCTGACGCTGAAGGGTGAGAAGAAGGAAGAGCACGAAGAGCATGATAAGGACTATCGGCTCAGCGAACGACGCTTCGGTTCCTTCCAGCGCGTGTTCAGGTTGCCCAAGGGCGTAGACGACGCCAAGGTGAGCGCCAGGTTCGCGAATGGCGTGCTGCACGTTACCCTGCCGAAGAGCAAGGAAGCGCAGCTCAAACAGCGGAAAGTTCCGGTCAAGAGCGCGTAGTACGGCAGTGCGGCATCCGAGAAATCGGATGCCGCATTTTTGCGAGCAGAATTTGTCAGAGGGAGTGTTAATTTGAAAAGCTGAACAATAAAGGTTCGGAAACGCTCTTGTGCTGGCCACCACTTTTATTAAAGACGGCTATTTGGCCGAGAATCTTCTGCCCGGCAGATAATTTGACATCGTCGTCGTGCCCGGTATCAAGCAAACGCACCATCTCCAGCGACCAATAATCGCCATTCCAGGCTCCCCTGGCTGTCACATCGGCAACACTGCCCGATGCCTCGCGGCTAAAATCAATACTTTGACGGCTGGTTGTGGTCCTGGTTTTGCCAGGCTTCAGGGTGCTGAAACCGATATAGCCCTCATCCCTGTCACGATCGATATAGACCGTTTTACCGCTTTCAGTCTCGTATTCAGCCACATCTTCAATCATCTTCAAGGAAATCGTATGTTTGTAGTCAGAGGCATTTCCGATCCGGTTGCTTCGTCCTGCCGACCAAACCCAGACGTCGACCTGATAGTTGGCGTCCGCAACCATCGAGCGGTTGAATTCACCCGCCAACGCAAACCGCAATGCAAACATATCGTCTCGGATCTTACTGCGTTGGTACTTCTGACCTCGCCACTCCCAGGGACGGTAATTGTCATCGGGTGCGTCGTCGGGCCACTGGGCCGCAACATAAATCATACCATCGCGCATTCCGAGCCACAGCTTAACCTCAATGGTGCCGGTGCGATTTTTCGGATCATTATCGACAGCGGGGGTAATTTTAATCAGGTTAGGCGGCAGCACCTGCCATTCACTCAACTCGCCATCTATTTGCGGGCTAAATCCGAGTTGGTCAACATCAAGTTGCTGATACTGCTCGGCATGTACTTGCAAAGAGGTCGTAGTAATGATTGCGGCTGATCCAAGAATTATCAGTTTCGACAGCCAATATCTTGCCGGCCACAGCAGAAATAACGAGAAACCTATCAGGCATGGCGTGTACATTTAACTAAATTCCGTCGAAGACGGATCCTATCGGATGATCAGCCTGCCCTCCATTCCCTCGGCACGATGATCGTCGATGGTACAGTAGACCGGGTACTCCCCCCTGGTTACAGGGACAAAATATAGATCCAACTGGCCGTTGACCATCAACTCCAGTGCAGTGAAATAAGGCGCCTTTATCTCACCGTCCTTGTTGGATTGCACTTTTCGGGTAGCAATCGCCTTGTAGAACTCGGGCGCGGTAAAATAGTGTTTCTTGTCGCCCTCGTTTTTCAACTGCAGCTTGTAGGCCTGCCCCACCTTGAAGACAAAACTCTCGGTACCGTATGAATACTCATCGAGATTTACGGTTACAGTTTCCATATTTTCCCAGTCGGCGCTTTTGACGATTTCGCCGGCATTCGTGATGTAATCTTCAGCCGCGTAGATAGCTGCAGCGAAACTGACCAACAGCCCTGTTATTACAATAGAAAAAATGCGTTGCATTGATCTTTTTCCTCACGTTTGATTGCAGAAGTTGTTCGCTGGATTGATTAAGCGGCACGCATACAGTTCCGCCCGGCATTCTTAGCTTCATAAAGGGCCTTATCGGCAGCCTCGATAAATTGCTTAGGATTTCCCACCATACAATAGGGATAGGAAGCCACACCGATACTAATGGTCACACGCAGTCCATCCATGTCGGTCTGCTCAACCGCTTTTCGTAAACGTTCGGCTATCTCCTGGGCAAATTTGTTACTGGTTTCGGGCAAAATGATCAGAAATTCCTCACCACCGTAACGGCAGGGAATATCAAGGCTTCGGATCAACCCCTTCACAGTCGAAGAAATATTTTGCAGGACTCGATCTCCCTGCTCATGACCGTATTCATCGTTGAAGCGTTTAAAATGATCCACGTCAAACATGATAATCGACATCTCATGCCCATAACGCCGACAACGATTCAATTCACTAGCCAGAGTTTCATCGAGGTGGCGACGGTTAAACAGTCCGGTCAGACCATCGGAAATCGCCAGGTGTTGCAACTCCGCCTGCATGGTTTTTTCCGCGGTCACATCGCGTATCAGGGCCGCAGAGCCGATGGTCTCCTGTTCCTGGTTCAGAATAGTCGAAGCCAGGATCTGCAGCACTCGTTCATTGTTAATTATCTCGATATAACTCTCCTCATCGATGGCCCTCCGCATTATTTCCGGATCGTCAAATAGATGGATGAAGCCTTCATCGAAAATGTCCCTGGACGACTTTCTCAGGATTTCCACGGCCGAGGGATTTGCCAGCACTATTTTGCCATTGCGATCCGTGACTACCATACCGTCATGGGCGCTGAGAATCAGGGTGGTTAGTTTGTCACGCTCTTCAGCAAGTCCCTCATAGGTGGTTTTGAGCTCCAGGGACATGCGATTAAAACTCTTGGCCATAATACTGATTTCATCGCGACCCAGCACCGGCACGGTCATGCTCAAATCACCACGTGAGACGCTGGTCATGGCAGTGGTCACCCGACTTATCGGCTGTACGATCGTGCGTTTGACCATAAGGCCGGTCAGCAAAACAATCAGCAGCAGAAATGGCACCGACATCTGATAGGCCTGCCATCGACTGGAATCCACTGCGTTTTCCACGGCTTGCAACGAGGTCGTGATTTTAACGATTCCTCGCACTGGGTCTGCGCTACCGTGGCACTCGTGGCATTCTTTCTTATTTTTGATCGGCGCAATAAATGTCAGAAAATTCTCGCCCGATGCGTCATTTGAGCGGATTTTAACGATCTCCTCGGTGGCAATAGCCTTTCTCAAATCCTCGGAATCAACAGGAATAATCCTGCGCTCATTCTGTTCTTCGCGTAATTCAAACAGCTCTTCCTGTTTACGCTTATTGACATTTTCGATTGTCTTGTTGTCGAGGAATGCCTCATTACCGTCAATACGTGCAATACGGAAATCGACAACGTCCTGAACATTGTGCAAGTTTGCGGCATAGTCCTGTGCAATATCGGCATATCCAGCCAGCATTACCGTCTGCAAACCTTCGATAACACTTTGGGTTACCTTACTCATAATCTGCTCGTTTTGCCTGAACAAGCTCTGCTGCTGCTGATCGGTATAGAACAGCACCATAATTATCAGGCCGATGGTAGAAATCCCGCCAAAAGTTAAAATTAGTTTATGGCCAATTCGATTAAACACGCTGCATTTCCAAGGTTTATTATTAGTTAGTAACTTGCCCTTCGATCAAACAATGGCCCCTGGCTGCCGTCCTGGACAGCCCCAAAAAAACCATTGCATAGGGCTTATGCTTTCAAGCATAGGACAGAATTTATCGAATATCTGACGACTGACGATGTATTTATATCGGCCGGATTATCGATAGCTGGAGTTTTATCCAATGTACTGAACAGTCTGCCTTATCCATCAGGAGTTAGGCTGGCAACCAGAAGGATTTAACAAGAGTGACGAAGGTCTAAACAATGACCTTAAATCCGATACTGTAGGAAAAATTAAAAGGGATGCTTTTATTTCATTTCAAGCGAATATTGAATTTCCACTATGTAGCGTCTATCGCAGCTGATATAGATAAATTATGGTCCTGCCTCCCCCATGGCGGATGCTTATAAACTGAGGCCAGGCTGCGGGAATCGGCCAGTTTCGAGCGCCTGATCTCAATTAGAATAACCGTTGTTTTATATCAATTGTCCGATTGTATGCGCATACCAATTTTTAACGTGACCTGATAATGCGCAACCTCGTTGTTCACTATATGTCCGCGAGTATCGACCACCTCAAACCACTCGAGATGGTGCAGGGTCTTGCTGCATTCAGCGATAGCATTGTTGATCGCATCCTCGATACTATTCGGGGAAGATCCGATAATTTCGATCTTTTTGTAAGTGTGTTTATCTGACATGGCTTTCGCCCTCTCCCAGATAGGCCTCTAATTTATCAATTGGAATCGATCTCTCATTAAAATTTAAAGCCGAAAGCGGATACATAATATCAATTATTAATAGCCCACATCCACTGCCAACAGCAGACACCCCGTAAATCTCGCATCCAGGACATCGGTGAAAAATTAAATGCTTCCCGGTTACCCCTTAATGTATTGAATAAGCTGTTCAATCGTGAACTCGTGATCAGCAATAATGCTCTTGACCACATCGCCAATCGAGACCAGGCCAACCAGCCTGTTCTGGTCTACCACCGGAAGATGACGTACTCGTTTTTCGGTCATAACGGCCATGCATTCTGGTATCGTCTGGTCGATTCGTGCACACGCAACATTAGTCGTCATGATATCCCGCACTGGTGTTTCGGGCGATGATTTACCTTCCAGAATGACCTGTCGTGCATAATGCCGCTCCGTAATGATGCCGACGATTTGATCGTCCACCATTACAACTAATGACCCGATATTTTTATCTGCCATTTTCTTAATGGCATCAAATACCGAATCATCTGGATGAACAGAATAAACTTCATGTCCTTTTTCATTCAGTAGATGTTGTACCGTTTTCATCTTTCATCCCCAACCTCATATCGAATTTTTTAACACACCGCGCGCATGCCTGGGTTGACGCAGGTCAGATTTTCGCCTTTTCAAAAAGCACCCCGCTAACGGGAATATGGCCTCGGAGGGACTTCCTGTTTCCAGATTGCGTGAATCGCAAGCTTGAGGAATATTGGTATTGGGCCGTCTCTCGCCGTCGATTTTGGGATTTTTGTTGGTTTTTTGGGGATTTTTCGAGTCAGTCTTCTCGTATGCGGGTCCTCACAAAGCCCCGGCAGGAGGTAATCGTCGGCCAGTAGCTGGCGTCCAGCAATAAAGTGTAAAAACGCTATCCTGTCAAAAACCTGATAATGTTGCTGCTGGGCATTAGGAGGAACAATGATTCAACGTCGAAGGGGGATGTCATTGTGGACGGTTTCGATTGGTAGTGCTGGCACCGTTAGTCATCAAGGTATCTCAATACAATTGCAGCATCTGTTCGAAGTCAGGCTATCTGGGAATGATAATTCCACGGGATCGGTTCACGCTTAAATGCGGTGAGAAAAGCCTAACTGATTACGAGTTTGATTCCGGCGTTGCGAAGCACCTTTTCTGCAAGTCTTGTGAGACCAAGTCATTTTACATTCCGCGGTCCCATCCGGATGGGGTGAGTGTTAACGCGAGATGTCTCGATCCAGAACCTGTCGAAGATATGAATAGCAAACAGATCGACGGAAAAGATTGGGAGCGATACTATCCCGAGGCCGAGCCGAAGGGTAATCGAACTAGTTCTCGATTATCGCCAAAGCGGTCGCAGCGAATTGAGACCAGATAGATTAATCACAGCCTTCCTCTTCCGTGACATAGTCGCCATTTTCCTGGATATACTGGGTACGAATAAACATCATTTTATCGATGCGCCAGAACTGTTCGTCCAAAGCCTTTTCGACAGTATCATTTTTTAGACTATCGTAAATCATCACACGACCCTGAGCCTCGGCCTCGAGGTCGCTTTTAGTTGGGGTAAAGAGCACCTTCAGTTGATAACTGTCGTAGGCATGCAGGGATGACAAAGGCACTAAAAGCGCAGCTAGAATTAGACTTACAAGTCCTTTTCGGTTTTCTTTCCTGTTGTGCTTTGTTATTGGCAGAAGGTCCATTTTTCTATCTCCTCACTTATTCATTTGACCACCGGCTGCTCGCAGTCGTATCCAATAAGAGGACAAAATATTGTTGCAACTTTCAATTTCCATTTCGCTTTGTCAGAAGGAAATCTGTCACAATAATAATCATCGATAGTGAACCATCGATCCGAAACCGTCGTCAATGATCCGTTTGGATTGTTTTTCTGACTCAAATGAGTCACTTTAGTAGCAATGGGGGTCAGAGATAAAAGCAGCAATATCTACACGCCGAATATCGGAAACGACGGAGACAAGTGATCTAGATCAGGTGTCGATCAATGGCGCAACAGACTGCTTCCAGTCGACTATGGACGCCCAGTTTAGTTAGGATATTTCGTATATGGTTACGCACGGTGGCTTCGCTAATACACAGGCGGCTTGCTACTTCCGTGGTGGTCGAGCCTCCAGCGAGCATCCGAAGCACCTCGGTCTCTCGTACGGTGAGTTCCGCAGGTGACGAGTTGGCTTGCGCGGGCGCGCCGGGTGAATTGATGTGCGCAGACCCGCCTGGAACGCCTGACATGGTTTCATACTTCTGACTTCCCAGGGGCTCCAGCACGTGCACGACATTATATTCCGGCCGTGTGATGCCGAAAACCACGAACACAGAGACCGATACATCGGCTCGTTGCGAAGAGGCGGTGCGATAACTCAACTGGAAATGGCGCACCGGTTCGCTGCGATTAATCATATTTCGAATGGCGCAACGATCGTCGCAAAACCGATTGCCAAAAACATCCATCCCGTCTAGCACTTCGTAACAGTGCCTGCCGATCACGTCGGAGGCTGGATAACCGAGTAAACGTTCGGCGCTTTCATTCCATGCAACGATCGATCCCTTACGATCGCAAGCGAATGCGGGCTCAGCCGTGGTTACCAGGTTCTCTAGAGCGTCCATTCAGGCACCCAATTTTCCGCTGGTTTAATATGTACCAATAACTGATCAGCCAGAAAGTCCAAATCGGTTATTTCAGTTAAGCCCGAGTGCTCTTAATGACGTCCGATGGCGTTCGCGTTGTGGGAAATCTACACGCGAAGTTTTATGAGTTACCAGACATCATACTCAGTGATAATTTTCCCGGGCAGCCCTTCATACTTTCGAGATCGGCATATTCACCTGAATAAGCCAGATTGAACTCGCTTTATCGGTACTCCATATTAAACATATGATACTCAACCAGTAGCTTAAGGCGATCTCATTTTTTTATCAGTGTCGAAACCTTATAAACGGAATGTATAAGATTTCACCTGTGACGAGGGTCTTATTAGGATCGGTCTTGACCACCTGCCAGTTTTTTCCCGGCGTCCGCTTTCGGGAAATTTTAAGATCCCGACAGACCGTTATTCGGGAATTTTGGTGCCCTGCGGCGACTCCTTAATACCTTATTTCCTGTTGCTTCTTGCCTGATGCATTATTGGTGTCGAACCTGACACTCATTGCATATACCGTGCGAGAACTCGGCTTCGGTCTGGGCGGAAATGAACCTGTCAGGAGCAATCCAATGGCTATCCTGATCACGGATTTTTTTACAATATACGCAGATAGGAAAGTTACCTCTTATGGTTTTAGAAAGAGCATTCTTCAGAAGCCACGCTGCATCTACATTCAACTTCTCGGCAGCCCTGATACGAGCATTGACTCTGTGCGCATACAATCCAAAACCGACGAACAGCATGGAGACAAGACCCCGCATCCAGAGTTCATTTGGATCCGAGGGGAACAGGCGCATCGTGAAGGAGGTGTCTTTTATCAGTACGGAATCGAAGTACGCCTCGATAATCCAGTAACTGACGGCTAAAAAATTGCCGATCGAAATAAAATATGGTTTTTGTGGCGTATCGCGGTGAGGCGTTTTGTCTGCCATAACTATTCGATTCCTCTGAAAAGCTACGTTAGTGCCATCAAATTCTGAATGACCCTGCTTAGGCTTGTGATCTATCGCGCTGCTGTGCACGATACCAGTATTGCTTTTTGAGGTCATCCGATATTCCGAATTGGCCCTGCCGAACCAGGCTGCAGAGGTCGAACGCTGATGTAACCTGTTGATAATCATAGGTTTCTCAGGGTTCAACAGCCATCATTCGTGGAAGAAATAAGGGACGCTGGGATAAAAAAATAATCCCCCGTCCTTTTCCCATTTTACTGAGCGCGAGGCCGAATCCCGGATCAATCAGCGCCCGCGCAACAAGGTCTGCTACACCTGCTCAGGCGCCGTTGTTGAGGGCTTCGCGGTGAATGACATAAATGCCGCTGGCGATAATCAGCACCGCGCCCGTGACGGCGAAGGCATCGGGAATATCTCCCCAGACCAGGTAACCGATGATCGCCGACCAGATCAGCGCCGTATATTCGAAAGCTGCGATCAGCGACGGCGCCGCAATTGCATAGGCCTTGGTCACCGAAAACTGGGCGATCACGCCAAAGAATGCAACCACAGCAACCAGCAGGTACTGGTTCGTATCGAGTGCACCCCACAACCAGTACTGCGGCATCGCCAGCACCAGAGCGAAAGCCAGCAGCGTGTAGAACAGCATCGTGCTGGCGTTTTCCCGCTCTCCGAGAATTCGGGTTAGACTGGCGACGAACGCCCAGCATAATGCGGCGCCCAGCATCAGCAAAGCCGGCAGAGAAATTCCGGCCGTCGGATTGGTGATCAGCAGCACGCCGATAAAACCGACGACGATCGCCATGACGCGGCGCAGTCCCACGGTTTCGCCCAGCAGCGGCACCGAAATGATCGCCAGAAACAGCGGGAACGAAAAAAACAACGCCACCGCGATAGCCAGCGGCAGGTATTTCAGGCTGTAGAAAAACAGGACCCAGCCCAGGATATTGGTCGCGGTGCGTAGCAGCAACAACCACGGGCGGTCCACCCGCAATGATATCTTTTCGCCGGTCAGGCGCGTGCTACCAACCAGGAACAGGAGTCCGAACAGGCTACGCAGGAACAGCACCTGCAGCACCTCGACCTCGATCGTCAGCCACTTGATACCGGCATCCTGGATCGAGAAACACAGGCCGCCAATGACGGTGATCGAGATGCCCAGGCCGGCCCGGTTGGAGCGTATGGATTGTGCGGTCAACTGGTTAAATCGTCGGGTCCTGAAGTTCCGTTTCCGTGTCTCAATTGAAGGAAAAAATACATCTGCGCGGCGCCTGATCCTTTATCTCGCATCGAGAGGTATCGGGTTAGAGTTTTTTCCCATACCTGGAAAATTGCCGCGGATCTTTCAGGCCCTGCCAAATTCCTGCTCCCGCTGACGAATGACCGCACTCAGGACCTCGTTGTAAGGTGTCGCTATTCCGAGTTGCCGGCCGAGTTCGACTACCATGCCGTTGATCGCATCGATCTCCGACGGGCGTCTCGCGTGGTGATCGAGCAGCATCGACGGTCGCGCATCCGGCATCTTGTGGCCGAACGAGGTGACGTATTCGATGGGGTCGTCGAAAGCGAACGCGATCTTCTTTGCCCGTCCCAGTGCATGGACTTCGAGCGCGCAGCCCCGCGCGATAGCCCAGGCCGACGGGTCGGCCATCAGCTGTCCCAGCGTATAATCGAACACGGTACAGGGGCCGCTGAAGGTAACGTTACAGATATACTTACCCCAGATCAGCTGGTCTATATCCGCGAAAGCCATGGCGTTGAATCCGGCTTCCTGCCAGACGGCGGTTATCCGCTGCAGTCGCTCGCTCATGCCGCCGCTCATTTCGCCGATGCGGATCAGGTTCATCGCGTTGTGATGCACGTGACCCGGTCCTTGTATCGACGCGCCAAAGCCGTCGGCGACGCCCAGCAGCACGCGGTCGGTTGCCATGAATTGCGCAATGCGCTCCCCCGCCCCGAGCCCGTTCTGGATCGTAATCACCATGGAATCCGGCGCCATCAGCGGCGCGATAGATTCGGCTGCCGGGCCGACGCCCGCGGCCTTGGTCGCGAGCACGTAAAGATCGCAGGCACCGACGTCGGCGGCATGGGTGGTGGCATTTATGTCCTGCACCACGCGATCCCCGCTGGCGCCCTCGACGCGCAGGCCAGATGCTTTGATCGCGGCGACGTGTTCCTGCCAGACATCGACCGCCCAGACCTCGTGCCCGGCCTCGGCCATCAGGCCGGCATAAATCGAGCCCATCGCGCCGGTCCCGAATATCGCGATCTTCATGATGCCTCCATCGCCGATCGCGGCAAGAGAATATCGAAACGGCTGCGCAAACCGGCATCTGTTCCGGATATCAGGTGATCGGGATAATGCTGCCGCAGAATCTGCCGGGTGCGTTCGCGCGCGACCTCGCGGATGTCTTTACCGCCTTCCGCCTGCCATTCGTCGATGCTGCGGCGATCGCCGATCTCGGGATAAACGAAATCGCTCTGCATGCGCTCCAGCGTCTCGGGACGGCCAAGAAAATGGCCCTCACCATGCACGACTTCGTCGATAGCATCGAGCGCCAGGGTCTCGTTGCTGACCTCGATCGGGCTCAGCGATTTCATGATCGCACCGAGCATATCGTTATCGATGACGTAACTTTCCAGCGCGCAACCCATCAGGCTCGCCTGCATGCCGGCGGCCTGCGTAATCAGGTTAGACCCGGCCTGCGCCGCGAGCGTGACCGTCAGGCATTTCTCGTAACCGCTCTGCGCGTCGGCGAGCTTGCTGTCGGTGGCACCGGCGATGGTCGAACTCGGCAGCCGGTAATAATTCGCCATCTGCGCGGTTGCCGCCATCGCGACCGCGCCCTCAGCGCTGCCGCCGCTCATCGCGCCGGTGCGCAGGTCGGTCAGCATCGGCCGCGTGCCGAAGATCACTTTTGACTGCGGATTCACCAGCCACGCGAATATCATCCCGGAAAGCGTCTCGGCGATGGTCTGCGCGATCGTGCCGGCCATCGTTACCGGGCTCGACGCGCCCATCTGGCCGAAGGTGTTGGAATGCACCGGAATACCAAGCCGAACGGCCTCGGCAAGCACCTCGCAGGAACCGGGATCGAAGCGTAACGGCGGCACCGGGGGGTTGATGTTGAGCGACAGAAAGGGCCGCTCGACAAAGGCATCGCGCGCGCCGGCGATGCGGTAGCACATCTCGGCGACCTCCGCGACGTGCGCGGCCAGCGATACCGAGCTGAACACGTGCTTGCTGGTGCCGGCGAGGCAGGCGTAGGCGGTGTTGATATCGAGGCTGCGGAGGTCCGGCATGTCGCGCGCGACCAGCGAGCGGCTGAAGAAATGGATGTTGTCGAGGCTGTCGACGAGACGCGCGGCGTCGTAGAGGTCGCGCAAGGTCGACTCGCGGTATCGACCGCTGTCGAGATCGAGCAGCATCGGCGCCGCGCCGCCGGAGCCGACATGCACGCGCCCGCCGCCGAGGCGTAGGTCATGCCCGGGATTCTGACCACACAGGCTGAAATCCCGCGCGAATCCGGCTAACGCCTGCTCGATCAGGTCGGCGGAAAAATGCAGACGCCCGTCCGCATCGAGGCTACCACCGGCGCGGGTGACATGGTCGATCACGATTTCGGGCGCTTCGGCCATGCCGACTTCGGACAGGATCGAACGCACCGCCTGGTCGATTACCGGCAAATCGCCAGGATTCAGCGGCTGGTAACGTCCGCCGGCGATACCGCTCGAAAGCGGGCGGCCGACGCGCGTTCGAACCTCGTTAGAGACCCGTCGACGACGCTTTTTCCTGGCCCGCGATTCGTTGTCCGACATCAGCCAAGTACACTCGGTGGTTAAAGAAGGGGACAGTTTACTTAATATTACGGGGACAGTTTACCTATTTAATCTTGGCGGGTAGTTGTGTTACCGGCATCGAATTAGAATTGACAAAATACCAGAATTCCCGGACTTCAATACGAATTCCGCACGATGCCGACATCGGTTACCCGCCTTACCGTTGCCGCTATTCACGCATACGCGTAATCCGGCAACCCGGTATCCGATTTCTAATTAAGTAAACTGTCCCCGTATTGGGGAATTCAGTCTGGCGGCTCGAGTCGGATAACCGTTATCCCTAATCGCTTGACAAACGGCCGCGAAATTCAAAGCATGGTTCGATGCCCAGATTTTCCGCCAACGTCTCGACGCTGTTCCGCGAGTTCCCGATGCAGGAACGTATCGCGCAGGCCGCCGCTGCCGGGTTCGACGCGATCGAAATACAGTTCCCCTACGATCGCGATCCCGAAACCCTGAACTCGGAGCTTGCAGCGGCGAAGCTCCCGCTGGTGTTGATGAACTTTCCCGCCGGCGATCTGATGGACGGGGGCCAGGGTCTCGCCGCCGTTCCGGGGCGCGAGGCTGAATTCCAGCAGTCCCTGGACGAGGCGCGTGCATACGCGGAGATACTGCGGCCGCGCGCGATGAACCTGCTCGCCGGGCGGCCCGGTCCGCGGCACGAGCACGCGCAGTGCGAAGCGGTGTTCATGGCCAACCTGCGCAAGGCTTACACCCTTACCCGGGATCTCGGCATCATTTTGCTGACCGAGCCGGTCAACACCATCGATTCACCCGGGTTTTTCCTGTGCGGGTCGCAGCAGGCGCTGGACCTCGCCGACGCGCTACCCGACATCGAACTGCTGATGCAGTACGATCTCTATCACATGCACATGATGGAGTCCGACCTGCCGATCCGGCTGCCCGATGTGATCCAACGGATCGGGCACATCCAGTTTTCGGACGCACCCGGACGCACCGAACCGAGACCCGGCGGCATCGACTTCGCGCGAATTTTCAGCCTTGTGGACGCGCTCGGCTACGCGGGCTACGTCGGCGCCGAGTATTTCCCGGC
>JAOTTY010000285.1 GCA_029864185.1 Gammaproteobacteria bacterium | reverse complement strand
CTCCACCAGCGGGTATTGCGCCGAGATCCGGGTTTTACAGCTCGAGCATTTACCCCCGAGTACCAGGTAACTGATGATCGGGATGTTTTCCAGGGCGCTGATCTGATGGCCGCAGTTGCCGCAGCGGGAGCGCGGGGTGCTCAGATTGAATTTTTCCGCTTCGGCTTCGACAGCATGGTCGAGAAACTCGAGGCAGTCCTGGCGCCATTCGCGCTGCATCATTACCGGCAGTCGGTAAATGACGACATTCAGAAAGCTGCCGACAACCGACCCGAGAATGAACAGGGAGGCGAGGTAGATAAGCGGTTGCTGTTCGAACAGTGAAATAAAGGGAGCGAACAAGCAGCTTCCCTTAGACAACCGATCCCAGTTTGAAGATAGGCAGGTACATCGCGACAATCAATCCGCCGACGAGCACGCCGAGTACGGCCATAATGATGGGTTCTAGCAGCGAGGTCAGCGCATCGACCGCATTGTCGACCTCGGTCTCGTAGAAGTCCGCGACCCTGGCAAGCATCGCGTCCAGCGATCCGGCTTCCTCACCGATAGAGACCATCTGTATTGCCATGTTCGGGAACAATCCGGTATTGCGCATCGCGGTCTGCAGCTGGGTACCCTGCGACACCTCGTCCTTGATTTTCAGGCTGGCCTTATAATAGATGATATTGCCGCAAGCTCCGGCAACCGAATCCATAGCCTCGACCAGCGGTACGCCCGCCGCCGACATGGTTTCGAGGGTTCGTGCATATCGCGCAATCGCCGATTTGGTCGCGATTTCGCCAACCACCGGGGCTTTCAAAGCCGCTCGATCGAAGGCCTCCTGCATCCTGGGAGAAGTCTTCTTTATGCGCAGTAGCAGCATGACGGCGCCGGCGATACCGCCGGCTATAGCCCACCACCAGGACTGCATGAACTGCGACAGGTTGATAACCATCTTCGTTAGCGCCGGCAGGTCGGCCCCGAAAGAAGTAAACAGCTCCTCGAACTGGGGAACCACGAAAACCAGTAGTATGACGGTAACAATAAATGCGACGATCAATACCGCGATCGGGTAAAACAGGGCCTTCTTTACCTTGGCTTTTAATGCTTCGACCTTTTCCTTGTAGGTTGCCAGCTTGTCGAGCATGGTTTCGAGCGCGCCGGACTGCTCGCCCGCGTTGACCAGGTTGACGAACAGCGGATCGAAATAAAGCGGCTGCTTGGACAGCGCCTCCGCAAGCGATACGCCGCCCTCGACTTCGGACTTGATGCCGAGAATCATTTTCTGCAGGGACTGCTTGTCGCTGCCCTGGCCGATGATTTCGAAGGACTGCACCAGCGGTACGCCCGCCTGCATCATGGTTGCCATCTGGCGCGCAAAAATTGCGATATCCGCGGGTACGATTTTTGCCGCACCGCCAAACAGCGGTTTTGGCTTCTTCTTGACCTTGAGAGGATTGATACCCTGCTTGCGCAGTTCGTTTTTGGCGAGCGTGTCGCTCAGCGCAAAAATTTCTCCTTTTACCTTGGATCCACCCCGGTTGGTGCCTTCGTATAGAAATTCAACTTTTTCTGCTGTCGCTGCTTTCGCTGCCATTGTTTAGTCCTTAGTCACCCGATTTGCTTCTTCGAGGCTCAGCAAACCCTGTTTCACTTTTTTCAGTGCCGACTGCCGCAAATCGTCGATGCCTTCCTTTTGCGCCTGATCGGCGAGATCTATGGAATTGGCGCCGCTCATTATGAGACGACCCATTTCCTCGGAGATTTTCATTACCTGGTAAATGCCGACCCGCCCCTTGTAGCCACCGGTGCACTTGTCACAGCCGACGGCCTTGTAAATCTTGAAGCCATCGACGAGATCTTCACGGGTAAAACCCTCCTTGAGCAGGACTTCTTTCGGCAGCTCGTCCTCGGTCTTGCAATCCCCGCACAGTCGCCTGCCGAGTCGCTGCGCAATGATCAGGCTGACCGAGGTCGCGATGTTGAACGCCGGTACGCCCATATTCATCAAGCGGGTCAGGGTTTGCGGCGCGTCGTTGGTATGCAGCGTGGAAAGGACCAGGTGTCCGGTCTGCGCCGCCTTGATCGCGATATTGGCCGTTTCCAGGTCGCGGATCTCGCCGACCATGATGATGTCCGGGTCCTGGCGTAGAAACGCTTTCAGGGCCTCGGCAAAGGTGAGGCCGACCTTGTCGTTGACATTTACCTGGTTGATACCCTCGAGATTGATCTCGGCCGGGTCCTCGGCAGTCGATATGTTGGTTTCGGGCTTGTTCAGGATGTTCAGGCCGGTATACAGCGAAACCGTCTTACCGCTACCGGTGGGACCTGTTACCAGAATCATGCCGTAAGGATTGGCCAGGGCTTTCATGTAAAGTTCTTTTTGCTCGGGTTCATATCCGAGCGCATCGATACCCAGTTTGGCGCTCGATGGGTCGAGGATACGCAGCACCACTTTTTCACCGAACAGGGTGGGGCAGGTGTTGACACGAAAATCGATCGCGCGCTTTTTCGACAACTTGAGCTTGATGCGGCCGTCCTGGGGCACGCGGCGCTCGGAGATGTCCATGCGCGACATGACCTTGACGCGCGCGGTCAGCTTGGCGGCGATGGTAATCGGCGGCGAGGCCACTTCGGACAGGATGCCGTCGATACGATAGCGAACCCGATAGCGTTTTTCGTAGGGCTCGAAGTGTATATCCGAGGCCCCCTTGTTGATCGCATCCAGCAGGATCTTGTTGACGTACTTGACCACCGGCGCATCGTCTGCTTCGGCCCGGGTGGGGCTGTCCGGCTCCTCTTCCTTGCTGCCGATGTCGAGATTCTCGAGGTCGTCGTCGAGCATATCGTCCATGACGCTATCCATCGCGTTGGACGCTTTTTCGATAAACTCGGCGAGCTGATTTTCCTGCACCAGTACCGGTTCGGTCGACAAACCGGTGGCAAACTTGAATTCGTCCAGCGCCTGCGTATTGGTGGGGCTGGAAATGGCGACGAACAGCTTGTTGCCGCGCTTGAACAGCGGCACCGCGTTCAGCTTGGTGATCAGTTTTTCCTCGACCACGGAGAATGCGGCCAGCTCGGTGTCCATCACGTCGAGATCGAAAACCGGCAGGCCGAATTCCTGCGATGAAATCATCGCAACGACGCTGGAGGGGACGATCTTGTTCTCGACCAGGTAGCTGGACAGCTGGATGCTTTGCTTGTTGGCGGCTTCGACTGCTTCGATCGCCGTGGCCTGATCCAGGTGTTTATCCTGTACCAGCTTGCGCGCGATCCCGGTCAAATTCATATTAGTAGCAGCCATAAGCGATTTAATCTGGTCGGAGGAAACTAATCCAGTCGATCAAGTATATTACAGTTTAGCGGGTTTGTTGATGTATCTAGAACCAAGTTTAGACTGAAATCACAGTATCACAAGCTGATTTGGAGATCGGTGATAAATTAATTTGAATCAATCGTTTATGTCAAAGGTTTCATTTAGTTTATGAGATTTGCACAGGGTGTAGATCGCAGGCCGTAAACGATGCGAAAATCGTCGCGTTACGAAGTTTTGCGGGGCGACGACTTTCCTTGATCCTACTCCGCAATCAGGTTCCCGAGCAGTTGATCGCGCGTCCCAGCTCGGCAGCACCGTCGCCGATACAGCCGTTGCCTGTCAGGCTCCAGTTTATTGCCGTGGAACTGGCTATATTGGGTGTGATGGTGATGACGATGGGAATCGTATCGGACTGTATTGCGGTCGTGGTCAGGGTGATCACGCCATCGGCGATCGCGACGGCGTTGACATAGTTGATGTCGCCAGCCATGGCCGCAGTCGGGATGCCGTTGGTACCGGCGTTACAACCTGTCAGGGAGCCGGTATCCTGTAGGCAAACAGCGATGGAAGTTCGGTAACTCGCGATGCCGGACATCGCGCCCGATATCTTGGTACGCTGGGTATAGTCGGTGTATTGCGGTATCGCGATGGCGGCCAATATGCCGATAATCGCAACCGTGATCATCAATTCAATCAAAGTAAAACCGGAATGACGATTGTTCATTTCTGCTCACCTCGCTGTGGAACAATGTATCGGGCTATTTAAGCCAATCAGCCATTCCATGCTCTGTCAGTGTTCAATTCGTTCACGTTGCGCAAATTCCAAGAATTTGATTCGCCGGCCGGCCAGTTATCGTTTCTAACGAGCGAGAATTGTCTAAGCTCTATATTTTATTTTTATATTAATTTGGAGAGAAAACGGGCCCGAATGGGCCCGTTTTATTACTGCGAGTTGTGACGATCTTACGGGGTACAGTTGATACCACGACCCGGGGTAACGGCACGACAGCCGTTTTGAGCGGGATCGAAGGTCCACAACAGGGCTGATCCGCTTGGATTAGTTGGGGTCATCACGAGTTGCATATTTACCGGCGGTGTGGCGTCGGTGACTCCTTCAGATACTACCGTGATAACGCCATTTGTAGCGCTGGCGGTGACGATATAATTTACTTGGCCTGCTGTAATAGGATTACCGATTCCAGTACCGGCTGCACCGCTGGTACAACCTGTAATTGTTCCAGTCTCCTGTACACACAAACCGACCTGGGTTTTAAGGCCGGCAATACCTGACAGGGCACCGGTTAATTTGGTGCGCTGCGTGTAGTCAGCGTACTGCGGAATAGCGATTGCGGCCAGGATGCCGATGATGGCGACTACGATCATCAGTTCGATCAGGGTAAAACCAGATTGTTGCTTCTTCATTTAAATTTCCTCTTTTCAAAAAACTTGATTGCAAGGTTGAATCGACCAATGCCGCTTCATGTTGTAATAGGAAGCAATCTCGGTGCCAACTTTGCCAGGAATCAATAAACGCATTAAAAACAGATAGTTAGGCAATATCTGGTAGCGAAGTGAATCGGCAGAAAATCGGAAAATTGACAAAATTGTCAAGTTTTTACAGCGATTGTCAGGTTTTCACCCTGGGTTCCGCAAATTCACGGCTTGTTCAGTTTCAGCTTG
>JAOTTY010000047.1 GCA_029864185.1 Gammaproteobacteria bacterium | reverse complement strand
CACGACAGCGTACCGGTGGTGCTGATCTGCCGCAGCGGTAACCGCTCCGAGGAAGCCGGCAACCTGCTGATCGAGCATGGCTTCAAGCATGTCTACAACATCAGGCACGGCTTCGAGGGCGAACTCAACGAACAGCACCATCGCAGCACGATAGGCGGCTGGCGCTTCGATGGGCTGCCGTGGGAGCAGTGTTGATTCCGTGCTGACGCATTTGTTCCCGGGCAGGTTCCTGCACGGACGCAGAGCCCGCCGAGGTAAGATGGTTTTACCCTGGCGGCAGGACCGGCGCTAGAAGGTCATGCGGTTGTAGGCATCGAGCGCGGCGATCTTGTAGGCCTCGGCCAGCGTCGGGTAGTTGAACACGGTCTGCACGAAGTAATCGAGCGTGCCGCCGAGCGAGATAACCGCCTGCCCGATATGCACCAGTTCGGTCGCGCCCTCGCCGATGATGTGTACGCCCAGCAGCCTCTGCGTTTCGATCGAGAACAGCATCTTCAGCATGCCCTCGCGCAGACCGATGATCTGCCCGCGCGCGGTCTCGCGGAAGCGAGCAATGCCGACTTCGTAGGCGATACTGCGCTCCTTACACTCCTGCTCGGTGAGGCCGACCATGCTGATCTCGGGGACCGCGTAGATGCCGTAGGGAAACAGCTCGGGCTGGCTGTGTACCTCGGCGCCGAAGGCATGGCAGGCCGCGTGCCGGCCCTGCTCCATCGATGTCGACGCCAGGCTCGGAAAGCCGATGACGTCGCCGGCGGCGTATATATGCGACACCGCGGTCTGGTAGTCCTCGTTGACGATGATGCGGCCGCGGTTGTCGGCGACGATGCCGACCTGGTCGAGCGCGAGGTCGTCGGTGACGCCCTGGCGTCCCGCCGCAAACAGCACGGTATCGACGGCCATGCTCTTGCCGCTTCTGAACTTGACCACGACCTTGCCGTCGTCGAACTTGTTGATGGTGCTGATCTGGTCGTTCAGGCGCACCTGGATGTTGCAGTCGCGCAGGTGGTGGATGAGTTCGTCGACGATTTCGCGATCGACGAAGCCGAGAATATACTCGCCCGATTCGAGCATGGTCACCTCGATATCGAGCGCCTTGAAAATGGTGGCGTACTCGATACCGATGACCCCGCTGCCGACCACCAGCATCTTGCGCGGTATGCGATTGAGTTCGAGGATTTCATCGCTGTCCATGATCGCGTCGCCGTCGAAGGGGACGTTTTTCGGGCGACGCGTGCGGGTACCGACGCAAATGACAAAAAAATCGGCGCTGAATTCATTGAAATTACCGTCGACAGTCTCGACGCTGATCGAGTGCTCACCGCTAAAACGCGCGTGACCGTACTGGATTTCGACGTTGTTGCGCATTAACTGGTGCTGGATGATTTCGATCTCGTGGTTAAGCGTCGACATCAGCCGCTGCTTTAAATCGTCGGCGGTGATAGTGTCCTTGACCTTGTAACTGAGCCCGTAGATTCCGCGCTGGCGCCAGCCCGACAGGAACAGCACGGTTTCGCGCAGGGTTTTGCTCGGGATGGTGCCGGTGTGCACGGTGACACCGCCGACGATCTGGTTCTTTTCCACCAGCAGCACATTCTTGCCGATCTTGGCGGCCTGAATCGCGGCGCGCTTGCCGGCGGGTCCGCTGCCGATAACGATCATGTCATAGTGTGATTTCAATCCTTACCCCCCGATTGCGGGCAATATAGCTAATTTTTGACTTCGAGTCGTCGGATTTCCTGCCACAGGCCGCCCACGCTGCGCGGTATCGGCGCAGCATCGCGCAGCACCGCGGGCAGTTGCTCGATCGAGGAAATTGCGGCCCTGCGACTCGCGTATTCTCCATACACGACATTGTAAACCTCGGCGTTGCCGATATAGGCCTTGAACACGCGCAGCTTGTCGACATCGACCTGACGCTCGGCCAAATTGGCGACATAAGCGTAGAAATTATCGACGTTGAAAGAATTATAACCGAGCAGCAGGATCTGGATCGTGCCGGTGATGTCGTCGCGGTCCTTGATCCAGGCCAGCGATTCCTGCAACAGCAAATCGAAACGTTGTTGATTTGACTCGATCTCGACCGGAGGATCGGTACGGGGCTGCATCACGATTACCGCGTCCGTATCGAGCGCGGTACCCGGTTCGGACACGACCTTGAACTGCTCCTGCGTTGCCGCTTCCGCGACGGGCGCAGGTGCGGGTTTCACCCCTCCTCCCGGCTGGCCCCCGGTCTCGCTTGCGGGTTCGACGCCTGCACTTGCGTCATCGCTCGCAACGACATCGCTTGCGGCCAGCGTCGTCGGCTCGTCATCCGCCCCTGACGTCGCAACGGACTCCGGTTCTGTCCGGGCATCGGGTTCGGGCTCAACCGCGGCGTCGGTCGGTGCCTGCTGTTGCACTGCAGCGATGGTTTCGGTCGCCCTGTCATCGATTGCGGAATTGGTTTCCGGTTGAGCGGAAATCGCGCTATCGGTCAGGGGCCCGTTCGGCGCAAGCGCCTCGACCACGACGCCAGGCGGCCATCCAGCCAGGTACCAGCCAGCTCCGATTGCGAGGGCGCACAGCACCACGGCGGACAGTAGAATTCGACCGCCCCGCTGGGCAGACCCGGAAACGGCCGACGCCGCAATATCGATCTGGCCGCGGTTGCTGTCGGCAATTTCGATTACGCGTCCGATAACGCCATGCGTGGACGCGAGTTGTTTACGCAGTGGAGACGGGATCGATAATTTTCCGGCTGGATTATCCGGATACAGGTAAAATCCGAGAAAAGCGTCGACCTCGTCGCCGGTCAGGGGCGTTAATTGAGAGCTTTGAACCTGCACCTGGTATTGTTGCGACAGCTGGCGCAACTCGTTGAATCCCTCGATGCTGCTGGCGATGATCAGGTTGAGCTGTTTGTCGATACCGTCGGTGGACCAGCTCAAAAGCAACTGGTGGCGGGTTTTCTTGAGCGCCTGTTCGAAATGATCGGCAATGAATATATCGCCGCTCGCGGCAGATTTGAACAACGCCTCGATTTCGTCGCTGCGCTCCGGCCTGGTCTCGTTGTCGCTGGCGTCGATGTCGGTGGCGCCCAGGTCGAGCCAGTGGACCGGCCGCTCACCGAGCCGGGTGCGATAGAGTTCCTGTAGCAACCGGGTCTTGCCGACCATGTCATCGCCATACAGCAGAAACAGCGCCGAACCCTGTTCGAGTTCGCGCGCAAAGTCCTCCATCAGATTCGCCGTCTGCCGGGTCAGGAAAAAAGGATTGCTCACCGAGTAAACTATAGTATTAGTTGAGGTATTTTGACTGCCGTCGTTTATACTGCCTTACAACCCACGTTTCAAATTTAAATTCCAGTTTCGGAGCTATCATTGCCCCAGCATCGATACAGCTATGAAGATCTGATCGCAATCCAGCAAATTATTCGCGACGTCTCCGCGCATAGCCTGTCCGTTTACTACGAGTGTTCCACCGCCGATTACAAGGCAGATGGCTCGATCGTCACCGAGGCCGACCTGGCGATGCAACGCGAACTGACGTCCGAGCTCGTCGGGCGCTACCCGCGGGTAGAAATGCTGGGAGAGGAAGTCGGCAAGACCGAGCAACAGCGGGTCATCGACAGCGACCACGATTACTGGTGCCTGGACCCGGTCGACGGCACCACCAATTTTCACGCGACGGTACCCCTGTTCTCGGTATCCCTGGGATTGATCTGCCACGGGGAGATCGTCCTTGGCGTGGTCTACGACCCCAATCGCGACGAGTGTTTCGGCGCGGTCAAGGGCGAGGGATTCTGGATTAACGGGCGCAAGGTCGCGCGGCCCGACCAGCCTGATTCGCTCGGCAAAGCGATTGCTTTCATCGATTTCAAGCGTCTCGGTCCAGCGCTCAGTACCAGCCTGGTGCAGGACACCCCGTACAAATCCCAGCGTAACATCGGCACCTGCGCGCTAGAGTGGGCCTGGCTCGCGGCGGGTCGCGTCAACCTGTTACTGCACGGGCGTGAACGTATCTGGGATTATGCCGCAGGCGTGCTGTTGACGCAGGAAGCGGGCGGCAAGTGCGAAACCTTCGACGCCGAGCCCATCTTCAGACAAACGCTCAAGCCGCGCTCGGTGATCGCCGCGAGCAATCCCGAACTGTTCGAACTATGGGCTTCCCGGGTACGCTCGGCCCTTTGACGCCCGGCATCCTGTTTTGCCGAATCCTGATCCTGCTGCTAGCGCTGGCGCCGCAGGCCGCTGCGTCCGAACCGCTGCGCGTGCTGACCCAGAACATGAATCGCCTGTTCGATGATATCGACGACGGCAACCACGAAAGAATCCTGTCTACCGGGCGATTCAAGAACCGGGTAAAGGGCGCGGCCAGAAAATTCGGCGAACACTTCGGGCTGCCGCATATCATCGCACTGCAGGAGATCGAAAACCTGAACGTGCTGCAGCAGATCGCCACGGAGATTCAACGACGATACGCCGCGCGCTACCGGCTGGTGCTGCTCCCGGGCCAGGATATCTCGGGCATCAACCTGGGGTTCCTGGTGCGCTACGGGGTCGAGATCAGGAAAGTCGACCAGCTGTTTCGCGATGACACCATCGAACCGGGTGGCATCCCGCTGTTCGCGCGCCCGCCGCTATACCTCGAGGCCTGCTATATCGAAAACTGCCTGATCCTGGTAAACCTGCACCTGCGCTCGATGCGCGGTATCGATAGCCTCGCCGACGGCGACCGGGTCAGGCGCAAGCGCCTGCTGCAGGCCGAAACCATCGCCGGGTGGAGCAATCGTCTGCAGCGCTCGCAACCGGGGATCTCGCTGCTGTTACTGGGGGATCTGAACGCGTTGACGCCGGGCGACGAGCATGTCGATGTCGTCGGCATTATCCGCGGTAACCCCGACAACAGCCGCGCGCGGCTGCGAGGCCGCGACCTGGTCGATCCCGACCTGGTTGACCTGACCAGGTTGATTCCGCCGGAAAAGCGCTATTCGTACATCTTCCGTCGGCAAAAACAGCAGCTCGACTACATGCTGGTCAACCAAGGCTTCGGCGCCGACGTCGAGGTCATCGCATTCAGCCGCATCGATACCCATTTTTCGGACCATGCGGGCCTGCTCGCCTGGTTTAGATGGTAACCGGCTTCACTGCAGCGTATGCGCCTGCGCCAGGTACTCGCGGGATTGCATTTCGATGAGCCGGCTGGCGGTGCGCTCGAACTCGAATCCGAGTCGCTTGCCGATATAAAGCTTGCCGGGGGTAGCCGCCGCGCTGCAGATCAATTTGACATGATGGTCGTAGAGCACGTCGACGAGGATCACGAAGCGCCTTGCGACATCATCGTCCGTTTGATTCATCTGGCGGATATCGGTCACTATCAGGGTGTTGAAGCAACGCGCCAGTTCGAGATAATCGTTCTGGCTGCGCGCGCTTTCGCAAAGCTCGGCAAAACTGAACCAGACCGTATCCTCGGCGCAGTAACGGTAGGTCAGAGCCCGGCCGTTGACGACCAGTTCGCGTTGCTCGGACAACATGGGCGCAACGCGCCGATCTAGATAGGCGCGGATCGCGGCCTCGGCAGCGGCGTCGTGTGGCACCGAGTACAGGTCGGTTTGCTGCAGGAAACGCAGGCGGTAGTCCTGCTCGCCGTCGACGTTGACGACATCGCAATGCCGCTCGATCAGTTCGATCGCGGGTACGAAGCGTGCGCGCTGCAACCCGTCGTGGTAGAGATCACGCGGCGCAGCGTTCGACGTGGTCACCAGCACCACCCCTTCGCGAAACAGCGCCTCCAGCAAGCCCGACATAATCATCGCATCGCCGATGTCGACGATGACGAACTCGTCGAGGCACAGGACCCGCGCGTCGCGGGCGATTTCACGCGCGATCGAGCGCAACGGATTGACGGTGTTGACCTGCTGTCGCAGGGAGCGGTGAATACGGTTCATGAAGCTGTGAAAATGGGTGCGTTCGTGCGCGATATGCTGCGGTAACGATTGGTAAAAGATATCCATCATCATCGTCTTGCCGCGACCGACACCGCCCCACAGGTAAATACCGTTGATCGGCCGCCTGTTACCCCGCTTCGAAAACAGCGCCTGCCAAAAGCCTCGCGGAGTGGCCTCGACGACGCGCGCAAACAGGTCGTCGAGCATCGTCACCGAACGCTGCTGTGCGCTGTCGGCAACGAATCCGGGCTGCTGTATCAGGCCGAGATATTTTTGCGAAGGTTTCACTGGCTGTTCTGGTTATTGCCGGACAATTTTTCGAAAACTTTGATTCAATTAATAACCTCGACAAAAAATAATTAAAATAATACTGTATTTCAACATCTTATCGTGCTTTTTTAATGTTTTTTGCTAATATTAGAACGAGGTAACCCAGGCGTATTGAATTTCAGGTCAATAAAGATATACTTTTTCTGACATTCATTCGGCGTAAAAAACTGACCCAGGGGCTCATGTAAACCATTCCGGCTGAATAACGAAGATTTCATAGCGACGATCGAATATTAATGGCGGTAGATAACAGAGTCATCAACCCTGCCCTGGCGCAACAGTTGTTTCGCAAGAGCGAAATGCTCAAGCGAAAACGTGCCGGTGAGCCCGCCGCTATCGAATCCTTCCCGAGGGTCGTCAAGACGATTACCGGGCTATGGCGCTACTCCGAGGGCAAGAAGTACCTCGAGGAGCTAATCCTGGTCGAGGGCGGCAAACGCCGCGCCGGTTTCCCGATCGAGGCCCAGGACGAGTTGATGTTCCTGTACCAGCTGCTGCTCGATCAGCACCGTATCCTGAGCCTGCGCGGACAAAAAATCACCGCCAACCGGCCGCCCGGCACCAAATTCACGATGGGAACCAAGATCTGATCTTTTCGATCCGCCGATATATTCAAGTAATGTTTTCATTTCCGTGTAGGCCGGAATCCTGTATCGATCGGCGCGCCGCCTCGGAAAGGTTCCCCGCTTGCGCGGAAATGACTGCTGCCTCTTAAAGCTCCCGGCCGGCGCGCCATTCCTTTAGCCTGATAACTCCACGCGCGCCAAGCGTCATGAAGGGTTCTGGAAACAGGCGTCGCGGCTGTGCCTGTTCCCTGAAATCCGGCACCAGGCTCTGCTCCCGGTTGGCGCTCGCCATTTCGGCGGCAACGATACCGCTAATCGTGCCGCGCGTGGTGCCGAGACCGTTCTGGCAGCAGGCGCTGAACAAACCCTGTTCGAGTTCGCCGATGGCCCAGACGTCGTTGCGACTCAGGCACAACCGGCCCGACCAGCAATATTCCATGGGCAATTTGGCCAGCATCGGAAAACGCGCAGCGAAGGTCCGCCGGTGATCGCGGGCAATGCGACGGAGCCGATCGGCCGGCAGGCCGAGAGATGGCTCGTAGGTGCAGCGGTTGCGAATCACCAGTCGCGTCCCACCCGTGCCGTCAATACGGCGTACCGTCGATCCGATCGGGTCCGACGGCGTAAATCCCCAGCTCCTGACACCGCCGAGTTGCGCTATCTCGGTCGCATCGAGTTCGCGCGTCATCGAAGCGTACAGGTTGATATGAATCAGCCGATGCCGGTAGAAACCGAAACTTTCAACCAGGCCATTGACCGCTAGAATAACGCGGTTCGCGTTCGCCGATCCTCGCTCCGTCCTTAGCTGCCAACGATCGCCATTGCGCGTCAGTTCATGCACCGCCGAGTTTTCGTAAAGCCGGCATCGCGGAAGGGCCGTCAGCGCGTCGGCCAGCGAGCGCACGTATAGCGACGGTTGAATGACAGCGGTGCCCGGCGTGTGCAGACCACCGCTATAGTATTCGCTGCCGCAGGTATCCCGCATCGCGCGTGCGTCGAGCAGAGCGTAGGGTTCGCCGAGCGCGTCCAGATGGCGGGCGTAAGCCTGGTTATGGCGGTTGCCCTGTGCGCTGGCCGCGGCGTTTATTTTGCCGCGGAGATCGAATGCCTCGTCGGCAAAGCCGTACTCACGCGCGGCGTCGGCGGCAAACGCGATCGCGGCGCGATTCATCCTGATATTGCGTAAATCCTGCGCATTTTCGCCGCCGTAGCTGCCGCTCGCCAGCGCGTGCGGCAGATCGATCATGAAGCCGGAATTACGCCCGGCGGGGCCCGCTGCAACTTCCTCGGCTTCGAGAATGACGACGCTCGCCGACGCTTCGAGCTGAAGCAGGCGGCGCGCGGCCGACAGACCGGCGAAACCGGCACCGATAACGAGATAGTCACAGTCGATGTCGTTCTCTAACGCGGGCTGCGCCTTGCGCGGCGGCAGGATCGCGGTCCAGCCGCTGAGACCGAGATTGGCAGGTTTCAGATCAACCTTGATCACCGCGACTAGTCTACCGGGTCTTTTGCGTTGCGATCGGCCAGGTCTATCCAGATGGTTTTCAGCTCGGTGTATTGATCGTGTGCGTGCAGCGAATTATCGCGCCCGCCGAAGCCCGATTGCTTGTAACCGCCGAACGGGGTCGTGATATCGCCTTCGCCGAAGCAGTTGATGGTGACGGTTCCGGCCCTGATCTCGCGTGCGGCGCGCAGCGCCTGCTTGCCGTTGGCGCTGAACAGGCTGGCTGCCAGGCCATACTCGGTGTCGTTGGCGATCGCGATCGCCTCCTCGGTGGAACGCACGGTGATCACGGCGAGTACCGGGCCGAAGATTTCCTCGCGCGCCAGTCTGTCGGTAGGCTTGACCGCGTCGATGATGGTCGGCAACACGTAACAACCCTGCTCGGTCTTGCCGCCGACGATCGCCCGGCCCTTTTTCAGGTAACTCGCAACCTTCCTGAAATGTTCCTTGTCGACCAGCGCGCCGAGGTGATGGCGCGGATCCAGAGGATCGCCGGTCTTCCAGCCGCGCGTGCGCGCGACAATGTGCTTCATGAGCTTGTCCTTGACCGCTTCGTGAACGATCAGTCGAGAGCTCGCCGAGCAGTTTTCACCCATGTTCCAGAAGGCGCCGTTGACGACGTGCTCGGCGACAAGGTCGAGATCCTCGGCGTCTTCGAGCACGATCGCCGGGTTCTTGCCGCCGCACTCGAGCACGATTTTCTTCAGGTTTGATTCGGCCGAATAATTCAGAAAGCGGCGTCCGGTTTCGGTCGAGCCGGTAAATGAAATCATGTCGATGCCAGGATGTCGCCCCATCGGCTCGCCGACATCGGGCCCCATTCCCGGCACCACGTTCAACACGCCGCGCGGCAGGCCCGCCTCGAATGCGAGTTCGGCGATGCGCAACGCCGTCAGGCTGGTTTGCTCGGCCGGTTTGAGTACCACCGAGTTGCCCGCGGCCAGCGCCGGTGCGATTTTCCAGGCCATCATCAGCATCGGAAAATTCCACGGCAGCACAAGGCCGACCACGCCGATCGGTTCGCGCACCACCAGCGCCATCGCGGCATCGCCGACCGGCGCCGTCTGATCGTAGATCTTGTCGACCGCCTCGGCGTGCCAGGTCAGGCAGTGGATCGTTTCCGGCAAATCGACGGTTTCGCAATCGAGCACGGGCTTGCCGGAATCGATGCTTTCCATCACCGCGAGTTCGTGGCGATTGCGCTTCATCAGCTTGGCGAGCCGGATCAGCACTTCCTTGCGCTGGGCTGGATGCAGCCTGCTCCAGCGACCGTCGTCGAAGGCCTCGCGCGCCTTTTTTACGGCGAAATCGACGTCCTTCGCGTCGCAGGCGGCAATTTTCGCGATGGTCTTGCCGGTCGCCGGGTTGATCGACGCAAACGTTTTTTTCGATTTCGCCGCCTGGAAGCGGCCGTCGATGAAAGCGTTGCCCGGCAGGTTCAGCTCCCGAGCGATCGCCTGGTATTCGGCATGGGTGAGTAAATCGTTCATTTGCCCTTACCCTCTTTGATATCTGCAAAAGTTATGTTCATGACGCGAATCACCTGTTCGAGCGATCGCTCGTCATCCTTGTTAAGCGGCTGTAGCGGCCGGCGTGGAGGCCCGGCGGGCAGGTTGCGCGCCGTCATTCCGTGCTTTACGCACTGGATGAACTTGCCGCCCTGCTCCAGCACGCGCATCAGCGGCATCATCGCCGACATGATCCTGCGGCCCCTGTCGAAGTCGCCTTCGACCGCGCAGGCCTGGTATAGCGCGATATGGATTTCGGGCGCGAAATTGGAGCCGGCGCAAACCCACGAGCGCGCCCCCCAGGCGAAGAACTCGAGCGCCTGGTCATCCATGCCGCAGGATAACTGGATATGCGGATAGTCGCGCGCCAGCAGGTGTACGCGGTTCGGATCGCCCGAGCTTTCCTTGATCGCGCAGAAATTAGGCGAACGGCCGACGCGATCGAGATATTCCTCGCCCATTTGCGCCCCCATGCGGCCAGGGTAGTTATACAACAGGATCGGCAGGTTGGCGACACGGTCGATGGCGAGCGCGTGCAGCGCATTTTCGCGCTCGGTCGGAATCGAGTAAGGCGGCGTGGCGACCAGGATCGCATCCGCGCCGACCGCAACCGCGCCCTTCGCGTATTCGATCGATTCCTCGGTGCGCAACGCGCCGGTGCCGACGACGTAAGCGACGCGTCCCTTGACGCGCTGCTTGACGAACTTCATCAACTCGAAACGCTCTTCCATGGTTTGCGCGTAGTATTCGCCGGTGGTGCCCGCCGAGATAATACCGTGCACCCCGGCGTCGACCAGGAAATCGACGATTTCGGCGAGACGATCGTAATCGATACTGAAATCGTCGAAATAAGGCGTGATAACAGGGGTGTAGATACCTTCAAATTTCATCGTGTGAATCCTGCCTCATGAATTTGCCGCGGCCATGTCGTAGGCCAGCGGATCGGGTTTGACAAAGTATTCGACCAGATCGCGCGACAGCTCCCAGTGCTCGACGATCAGCTCGACCATGGTCTTGCTGTCGCCGGCCTCGATGGCCGTGATCATCTGGTCGTGATGATTCAGCGCGCTATACATGCGCTCGGCCATTTGCGAATCGCGCGGGCGGTAAAAGGTCTGACTGATGCGCGCGTGATCGATCAGCAAACGGTCATAGCTGGGCTTCAGGTAGGGGTTGTCGGCCATTTCGCCCATCAGCGCGTGAAAACACTGATTCCAGTAAATCATTTCGGCGGTCGCTCCCGCATCGATCGCGGCGCGGAATTTTTCCTGGATTTCGCGCATCTCGAGAATTTGCGACGGTTTAGCATATTGCGCCGCGAGGCGGCCGATCGCGGCGTAAATCATCGGCGCGGTGACGAAGAAATCGCGCAGCACCTTGTGGCTCATCGACGATACGTAGGCCCCGCGATTGTTGATAATATCGACACAGCCCTCCCCCGACAGCCCGCGCAGGATTTCGCGCAGCGGCGTGCGCGATATGCGGTAATGTTCGCTCAGGCGCGCCTCGTCGAGTGCCACGCCCGGCTCCAGCTCGAGCGTCAGGATCCTTTTCTTGAGGTCATCGTAGATGGCTTGCTTGTTCACTGGATACCTGGCTCGCTAAATGTATACAAATTGTATACATTATAAATATCAATATGCAACCAGTAATTCAGGATTTTCGCGAAATTAAGGGGGACACAATACTCAATTGTCGATTGCAGAGTGGATGCGTTTCCCTGCAATTTCCGCCACTCTTCGCGTCTCCGCGTGAGACGACATGCGTATTCCTAGCGTCGCAGGATCGCGAGCCAGCGCCAGAAATTGAGTAACGAGGCCAGCGACGCCGCGACGTAGGTCATCGCCGCGGCGCGCAGGATCGAGCGCGCCGCCGGCATTTGCCGCGGCGACAGGTACCCGCTGCTGAGCAAGGGGAGAGCTTTCCTGAAGCTGGCGTCGATTTCGACCGGCAGCGTCAGCAGGTGCATGATCACGGCGAATCCCATTACCAGGAACGCTCCGGCGATATTGAATACCGCGGCCGACGGCAACTTCGTAATCAAAACGCTGAATGGCGCCGCAAACAGTAACAGGGAACCTACCCATTGCGCCATGATCGACACCCGCGCGAGGCGGGTTCGCATCATGAACATCGGCTCGGAGGCGGCATGCTGGTAGGCATGTCCACATTCGTGCGCGGCTACCGTGATCGCGGTCAGCGTCCTGCCCTCGAACTTGTCCCTCGTCAGGCGCACCGCACGCGCCATCGGATCATAGTGGTCGCCCTGGTCGGTGATCTCGACGCTGATTTCATGCAAATCGTAACGATCCAGTAAATGGCGCGCGAGTTCGCCGCCGGTGCCGGGAAAGTTATCCTCGGCCTTGCGATTATGGCGGTTTAGCACGGCCTGCACCCAGATCTGGGGGCCGTAAATCAGCAGCAGGACGGTTATGATGGCAATGACGTAAATCATGGCCGTTTAGACTAATCGCAGACCCAACTGGTTTCCAGTAGCGCGTGAAAAATCAGGTGTCGGAGATTTTCTCGAGGCTCTCGTTTACGCGACGATATTCCTGCTGCATGCTTTGCAGGTGTTGGCCGACGTCGAGTTGCACGCGGTCCCGGTAGGAGTTTTCCATTTGCGCCGCGAGATGTGCGAGCCGCATCGCGCCGATACTGGCGGCGGATGATTTAATCGTGTGCGCCCAGCGGTGCAGGTCATCGCTGGAGGTCCTGACGGTACGGTTTTCGATATCGCACAGAAATTCATCTATCGACTCGGCGTAGGATTCGATGACCATCGCGGCATCTTCGCCCATATCCTGTTTGAGCCGGTCGATTACCTTATCGTCAAGCGTTAGCTGGCTGTCGGGATCAGGTTCTATTTTCACCGTTTAATCGTTTCTACAAATACGACAGCGCGAGTATAGTTCAATCATCCGATTTAGCTGCCGCTAACGATAACCAAGAGCAGGCTATGCCCGATTTTAGTGAAAATTTTTACATTATTGGCCACCGCGGCGCAGCCGGAGAGCGGCTGGAAAACAGCCTCGAGGGCTTCAAACATGCGCTTAAGCTAGATATCGATGCAATCGAAATCGATATCCGCGAACACGATTCTGAGCTATGGATTTTTCATGATCGTGACCTCGAACGCCTGACCGGCACGCCGGGGCCGTTCGAGGGTCAGGCAGACCCGTCGGCATTACGCCTGCGCAACGGCGAACCGCTGCCGACTCTACGCGCGCTGCTGGACCTTTACTGGGGCAGGATGCCGATAAATATCGAAATCAAGCGGGTCGACAACCTGAACCTGTTGCTCGACCTGCTGGCCGGTTACCCTGCACTGCCCGAGTACAAAGGCCTGCCCTGGATCCTGATTTCATCGTTCAACCACCGGGCACTCCTGAATTTGAGAGAATGCGGATGTCCCTGGCCGCTGGCACCGATCGATAGCGGTATTCCGCTGCAGGTCGAATCCGAGCTAGCGCGTATCCAGCCCTGGTCCTGGCATTTCGATAACGAATATCTCGATTTCGACCTGGTGAAGCAACTGCGGGCGCGGGGCGTTGCAAGCCTGGTGTTCACCGTAAACGACATCGAGCGCGCACAGGAACTGAGGCGCTCCGGCGTTGCCGGAATATTTACCGACTACCCCTCCAAAATGATTCAAATCGACTAGACTTGCGTTATGCAAACTTCATTAAAAGGCAATTCGATGGAAGGCAACAGCCATCCCGAAATCGGCGATTTACGAAGAATTCGCAGCCTCAGTCAGTTCAGCGACGAACAGCTCTCGATTCTTGCCGCAAAACTGCCGCTGCGACGGACCGCGAAGAACGAGTGCCTGATCGAACTCGGCTGCAGCGAGAGCTTCAGCCTCTACCTGATCTCGGGCGCGCTGATTGCTACCACGCACGACGGTAACCAGACACGTTTCGCGAGCAGTAGCGAGGGCGAGATGTTCCCGATCGCGCAGCTCAGGCCGAGCATGTACCGGGTGGTCGCAGGCGAGCCCTCTCAGTACATCAGAATCTATGCCGATCAGCTCACCGAGTTTGCGCAGAATCTCGAAGGCAAAAAGTCCGGACTCGACGTGGTCGAGATGGACGTGATCGAGATCGAGCAGAGCGACGAGGAAAACGCGCTGACGATCCAGCTATTTCAGGATCTGATCTCGGGAAACCTGGCCCTGCCGAGTTTGCCCAACGTGGCGCAGCGCATTCAGCAGGCCTTTGCCGACGACGCGGTCAACGCCGAATCGATTTGCACGATCATCCAGTCAGACCCCGCGATCACCGCGAAACTGATCATGATTTCAAACAGCGCGCTGTACCGCGGCCAGGCGCAAATCGAATCGCTGCAGCAGGCGGTGGTGCGACTCGGCCTGGAGACGACGCGCAAACAGGTTATGACCTACGCGGTCAAGGAGCTGTTTCAGAGCAAGACCCCGGACGTGAAGGTGCAGATGCAAAAACTGTGGAAACACAGCCAGCACGTCGCCTGCCTGTGCCGGCTGATGGCAAACCATTTAACAGGTTTCGATCTCGAACAGGCGCAGCTCGCCGGATTGATTCACGACCTCGGTGAAGTCGCAATCCTGCAATACGCCCAGCAAAACGAAAACCTGATCGGCAACCCGGAGCTGTTGATGCAGGCAGTTCGAAAACTGCGCCCGCAGATTACCGGGATGCTGCTGAACCAGTGGAATTTCGGTCCCGAGTTCGTCACCGTCGGCGAGGAATGCGAGGACTGGTTTCGCAATCCGGCGGATGAAGCGGATCTTTGCGACCTGGTACTGATCGCGCAATATCACGCCATGATCGGCAGCTCGGAAACGACATCGCTGCCACCGGTACCGACGCTGCCCGCCTTCGCCAAGCTCGGCATGGGCGACCTCGACATCAAGCAGATTATGGCCTTCCTGAGTCGCTCGCGCGCGGAAATTCAGGCAATCGAGGCACACCTCGGGGCTATCTAGTCGCGACTGCAGAAACTTCCCGCCTCGTTTCTGGCAAAGGCGCAGAGACGCGGAGCAGGCAGGGGTAATATGGGCAATTCCCGTGGACTCGATCAATCGCGTCAACCGTCATCCCGAGGCCCGTCCGCGGGATCCGATTTGTAACGACAATTCCGATAAACCGGATCCCGCAATCGCCTTGCTACTGCGGGAAACAGATAGGAGACTCCTGTCGAGGGGATGCTGTAGTACAATCCGCGCATGGCAGAACTGGGCAGGTACAACCGTTTGCGCGTCCTCAGGCGAACCGATATCGGGATATTTCTCGATGGCGGTCGATTCGGCGAAATCCTGCTGCCACGTAAGTACGTGCTGGATTCGATGCAACCCGGTGACGAAGTCGAGGTGTTTCTGTACAACGATTCCGAAGACCGCATCGTCGCCACCACGCTGGTACCCCAAGCCCAGGTCGGCGAGTGCGCCTATCTCAAGGTCGTCAGCACCGGCAAGTTTGGCGCGTTCCTCGACTGGGGGCTGCCGAAAGACCTGCTGGTCCCCTTCTCCGAGCAGCACAAACCGATGCAAAAGGGCTATTCGTATACCGTGTACCTGTTTGTAGACGACGCTACACAGCGCATCGCCGCGTCAACCAAACTCGAAAACCATCTCTCGCAGGATGGCAGCGGCTTCAAGCCGCGGCAGGCGGTGGACTTGCTAATTTACGGTAAGAGCGACCTGGGCTTCAAGGCCGTCGTCAACGGCACTCACCTGGGTCAGCTTTACGATAACGAAACCTTCCGCCGCCTGCATTTCGGTGAAGTCGTCAAAGGTTACATAAAACAGCTCCGCAGCGACGGCAAGATCGACTTGACGCTGCAGTTACCCTCACATCTCGAACGCGACGAGCTCAGCAATGCAATAATCGAGCACCTGCAACAAAACAAGGGTAGTTCGGACCTGACCGACAACAGCCCACCCGACGATATTTATCGAACCTTCGGAGTCAGCAAGGCGAGCTACAAGAAAGCGCTCGGGCAGTTGTACAAGCAGCGACGCATAATGATCGACAAACACCGCATTGTCCTGCTCTGACTCATGGCAGGAATCGCATGGCGTCTCAACAAAACTCGACGGATCATGCCTGGCTACCACCGTTGTGTTTTTTGGCTTTCCTGATCAATCTTGATACCACTTTGAGTTTCCCGGTCAACTCCTGATACCGGGCGCTGGTTTCGTCGACTTTGCTCTCGGCAATTACTTTCTGCTCGAGTTCCGTTTTCTTCTCCTCGAGTTTCTTGATAATTTTTTGCAGTTTCTTTTGTTTCTTTTGTTTCTCATGATTCGACAGGTCACGAAGATCATCCAGCTTTTCGAGCAGCTTATTGATACCCATATTCATCTCCCAGTTCCTGGATCTCGTGATTCCTGACCCAAAGCGTGACCGCCGCCTTTAATAGTTTTTTACTGATACTATGGGTAAAACCGATGTCGTTTATCAAAGAGGAAGCGGAATTCGAGTCGATTTTGTTTTCCCTGATCAGGATATCCACCGCCTGATTCATCCGGATCTCGTTTGCTTTCGATAACGCCCTCTGCACCTCTATCTGGGTCAGAATCTCTTCCTCGTCACCCTCGTATTCCCTCACCTCCTGTATCTTTCGTAAAACACTTATCAATTGGGCGCGCAACTGATTATATTGATCGACTATCACGGTATTTTTACTTTTTGCGTAGAAATTGAGATTGCGCTGCAACTCCCTGACGTCTTTCACCATTTCGATGATACGCCTGGCGGTTAGTTTCAATTCGTATATCTGGTTGTTGCCTGCCTGGTCCATGTGCGTCTGAGAAATCGACGCATACTTGATGATCTCGCCATAGAGGCTCTTGATATCGTCGTGATACATTTTATCGACATCGATTTTTATCGGAGTTTTCGACCTTCGTATGACCTCGTCGATTGCCGATCCTGAATAAATTTCACTGCGGTGCAGGTTTAACGCGTGGACTACCGCTTCGACCGACTTGTCGTAGAGATGGATGGTTTCCTTTCTGATCGCGGCTAACGCCGTTGCCGGGATTTCCATCACCTCGTAAGTCAGGTATTTTGCCCGGCCGCGCCCCATTTCCTTTTCACGGAATAAAGTCTCGAGGTAGCGCACCAGGATCTGTATGAAGGGAGTAACCAGCAGCACCCCGAGAACATTGAATATAGTATGGAAGAGCGCGAGTTTCATCGCAAAATCGCTTGCCGATATCGCCAGCAGGGGTGCCAGCAGATCAACCAGGCCTTTTAGCGGATAAATTAAAATAACGGCGACAATACCCGTTACGATATTGAATATAAAATGCGCAACCGCCAGCCTTTTTCCATTCTTATTCGATGCCAAAGCTCCCAGCACGGCCGTCACGGTGGTACCTACGTTGGCGCCGATCGCAAGCGACAGCGCGTTGATATAATCGATCTGACCGGTTGCCAACGCGGTAATTATGATGGCCATCGTGGCACTGCTTGACTGGATGATGACGGTTGCCGCGGCTCCGAAGAAAATATAGACAAATACCCCGGCATATCCCGGTATTGCATATTGAACCAGATCAAGACCATCCTTCAGGGTTTCGAAGCCCTCCTTCATGTATGCGATGCCAAGGAAAATGAATCCCAGCCCGATCATGATATTGCCCAGTCCCTTATAGGAATTTTGCTTCGAGAACCGCAGCATGACGCCGAATATCAGCATGGGTAAGGCGTAATGCGCAATTTTGATTTTGAGACCGAAACTCGACACCAGCCACGCGGTCGCGGTGGTGCCGATATTCGAGCCGAAAATAACCCCGACGGCCTGCGTCAGGCCGATCAGTTCCGCCGATAGAAACGATATGATAATCACGGAAACCAGCGAAGAGCTCTGCACTACCGCGGTCGCCATGAACCCGGTGCCGATTGCCCGCGGCGTCGTGCTGGTGAAGCTTTCGAGCACGGTTTCCAGCGCGCCGCCGCTGAACAGCTTGAAGCCGTCTTCCATGTAATGCATCCCGATCAGGAAAATGGCAATGCCCGCGATTATCGTCTTGGCGTCATCATTGGACACCACGAACCAGGCAAACAGAAGAAACAGCAGGGGGCCGATTATTCTTTTGAGCATGAAAAATAATCTACGTTTTTCAAAGCGTTGTAAAATGTCGACGTTACTTTCAATGCCGGTCGAATACAAGCTTATTGTCGTGGCATCGGCATGCTGTAGAATGCCGCATCTCGGGCGCTTAGACGCCGACGTTACGGCGCTGGCG
Source organism: Gammaproteobacteria bacterium (assembly GCA_029864185.1). Taxonomy (GTDB): domain Bacteria; phylum Pseudomonadota; class Gammaproteobacteria. Next base: position 1,877 of record JAOTTY010000047.1, on the reverse strand, counting down.
GGATCAACGCTGAATCCAGTTCGACGGCATCAGACTGCACCAATGCAGGCTAGCCATTTAACTAACATGTCAGCCGGCTAACTTTGTCATGAAACTTTCACAATTCGTTTACAGGGTACGTCCGCTGTCCCGCAAACAGGATAGAGATGAATATTCTGGTAGTTGAAGATGACCGCGACATCCGCGAACTGGTTTGCCAGTCGCTGACGCAAAACGATTTTCAAACCGTCGGCTGCCGCGACGTCCAGGAAGCCAAACGATCTCTTGCCGAGCTCAGGCCCGATTGTATGGTCGTCGACTGGATGCTGCCCGATGGTTCCGGGATCGAATTGATCCGCTGGATGCGCCGCCAGGACCAGTACCGGCAGATCCCGGTGCTGATGCTTACCGCACGCGCGCAGGAAAGCGATATGATTACCGGTCTGGATTCGGGCGCGGACGATTACCTGACCAAGCCGATGTCATTACGGGAACTCAATGCGCGGGTCAAGGCGCTATTGCGCCGCCCGGCGGTTTACCTGGAGAAAAAAGATACCCTGCAGCTCGGACCGCTGCTCCTGAACGCCAGCACCCACGAAATATTTGTAAACGAGATGCCGGTTGAAATAACTAAAACGGAGTTCAAACTATTGAAGCTGTTCCTGGAAAATCCAGAAAAGGTATTCAGCCGGGAACAGATTCTGGACGCGGTCTGGGGCGTCAATGCCTTCCTCGGTGACCGTACCGTCGATGTTCATATTCTGCGATTGCGCAAGCTGCTGAAACCTCATGGCGTCAGCGGCATGATCGCCACGGTTCGCGGAACCGGGTATCGGTTTTCCGACAAGAACCCCGACTAGGGTACCCTGGCGTCGATGTCGAATATATGGTCAACCGAGTCATGGGCGATCATCATTGCCGCATCGATACTGGCGCTGATCGGGGTATTGATCGGTAACTGGTTCGTGGCAAGCCTGATCACGCTGGGAGGCTATATCGCCTGGCTTTATTACAGGCTGTTGAAGCTGGAACAGTGGATCAGGAAGGGTACCCGTACCAGCGCGGTCTACGACGACCAGGGTTTCGTCGGCGTCATCATTCGCCAGCTCTACGAGCAAAAGAAGGCTTATAATCAGCGCAAGCGTCGTACCAAGCGCATTCTGCGGCTGTTGAATAAAAATATTTCGGCACTTCCCGACGCCACGGTGCTGCTGAATGACGATTTTAAGATCGTATGGTGCAACGAACCGGCAAAGTACCTGCTCAATCTGCGGTCGCCACAGGACCTCGGATATAAAATCAATAACCTGATTCGCGACCCGGCGTTCCTGACTTACCTGAAGGGCCACGGTGATCAGGAATATGTCGAGATCGATTCGCCCGCAGATCAAAGCATCAGCATTCAGATCAAGTTGGTACCGATCGGGGGACACCAGTTCCTGTTGATCGCGAGGAACATCAGCGACCAGAAACAATTGCAGGAAAGTCTGAAAAACTTTGTTGCCAACGCATCGCACGAGCTTAAGTCTCCCCTCACGGTTATTTCGGGACATCTGGAAATGCTCGAAGACGAGGATAGCCTGAGCGATAAGGGTCGCCGGTCGCTGCACACCGCGCAACGTCAGGCCGAGCGCATGAAGAATCTGATCGAGGGGACGCTGCTGCTATCCCAGGTTGAAAGTTATCGCCTGGCGCCGGACCAGGGGGACCGTATTTCGATAACCGAAATGATGGTCAACGTTATGGCGGCGCTGGAAAAATATCCAGACCGGAGCCGAGTCCGGCTCGATTATCCGAAAAACCTGTACTTGCTCGGGGTCAATGTCGAGATCGAGGGTATCTGCATCAATTTGATCGAGAACGCGCTCAAGTATGCTACCCCCGATACCCCAATTCAT
>JAOTTY010000046.1 GCA_029864185.1 Gammaproteobacteria bacterium | reverse complement strand
GTCATTGGAGAGGATGAATTCACCACCAAAGATGTAGATCGTCGTCTTGAGCAGGGTGAAAACCCCGGCCTTGACCACGGCTACCGCATGCAATAGGGCGCTGACCGGAGTGGGCGCCACCATCGCCGCAGGCAGCCAGCGATGAAAGGGCATCACGGCGGCCTTGCCGATACCGAACAGGAACAGGGCGTAGAGTAGACCGGCCCAGGCGGGATCGATATGGCCGGACAGTATGCCGCCCGCCTGGAAATCGACACTACCGGTCAGGGACCATATTACCAGAATCCCCAGCAGGAAGAGGCCGATGGATGTGCCCAGCAAAATGCCGAGATAGGCCCGTCCGCCCTGCTTCGCCTCCGGGGTACCGGCATGGGTGACCAGCGGATAGGTAGAAAGGGTTAATAGTTCATAGAAGAGGAACAGCGTTAACAGGTTGGCCGAAAATGCGATGCCCATGGTTGCGGTAATGGAAACCGCAAAGGCAGCGAAGAATCGCGTTTGATTTTGTTCATTATGACCACGCATATAACCGATCGAGTAGATCGAGGTAACCACCCATAGTAGCCCGGCGATCAACGCAAACAGCATTCCCAGCGCCTCTATTTCAAAGGCAATGGCGATGCCCGGTATTGGTTCGATCAGGGTAAGGGCAAACACCTCTCCATCCAAAAACCGGGCGGCCAGCACCACCACCAGGATGGCAATCAGCGCCGAGCTAAGCAGTGTTACCCCCTCTCTGACATCAGGGTTGTGACGGGCGATGATAATCCCGGCCGCACCCACCAGCGGTAGAAGAAGGATGGTCAGCAGCAGTGTCTCGGCACTCATGGCTTCATCCCCCTAAGGATGGCCGCTGCTTTTTCGGCAACTCCCAACGTCAAGTCTGTGTCCACACCAAAATAAAGATTGGCGAACACCAGGCTCCAGGTCGGCACCAGTAATAACATCGGCGCCTCACTCACCACTTTTCCCGCATCTGAAACCGGTTTGAAGTAGAGCGCCTCTATCAATTTTCCGACATACACCACGGCCAGCAGAGAACCAGTCAGAATCACGGCAACCGAGATCCACGCCTGCTGTTCCAGAGCCGCTACGACCAGGTACCATTTGCTGATGAACCCGGCGGTACCCGGCACGCCGACGAGGCTCAGGCCGCCGATAACGATAGCGCCAAAGGTCCAGGGCATCACTCTACCCAGGCCATGAATCTGATCCATACGGCATGCGCCGATACGGTAGATAATGGCACCGACAGCCATGAACAGCGCCCCTTTCATGAGGGCATGATTGAATAGATGAACCAGCGCAGCTGTCACACCGGTTGCGGATGCAAATCCGATTCCCAGTGCCATGTAACCGACTTGCGCGACACTGGAGTAGGCCAGCAACCTTTTAATATTTTGCTGGTAGATAGCGTTGACGGAGGCAGTGATAATGCCGGCGATACCCGCCACGATGAACAGTTCGTCGGCAGGTGTTGTCACGGCGAAGCCCTGTGGAAAAACCGTAAACAGGATGCGCAACATCACATAAACAGCGACCTTTGTGGCTGTTGCTGCAAGAAAAACGGTGACCGCCGAGGGTGCGTAGGTATAGGCATTGGGCAGCCAGAGATGCAGAGGAAACAGTGCCAGCTTCAGCGCAATGCCGACCATGATAAAGGCAAAGCCGGTTTTCACCGTATTAAGATGTAGAACGTCGGGCAGAATGGTTGCCAGATCCTGCATATTCAGGCTGCCGGTTTGTGAATAGATCAGGCCCACGCCGATCAAATAAAAGGTGGCGCCGATCGTACCCATGATCAGGTATTGATAGGCAGCGGTGAATGCCTGCCGCTGTTTTCCAAGGCTGATCAGTGCATAGGAGGCGAGTGATGATATCTCCAGAAAGACAAAGACATTAAAGATATCGCCGGTCTGGGTGATTCCCAGCAGACCGGTCAGACAAAGCAGCATGGCGCTATAGAAGAGCGGTATCTTCTCCTCAGGGATCTCCCGCTCCGAGCTGAGCAGCGCATAGGGCAGTGTGATTGCGGCGATGGCAGCAACGATCAAGGCCACAAAGGCATTGACCGCGTCGATACGGTATTCAATCCCCCAGGGCGGCGCCCAGCCCCCCAGTTCGTAACTGATTGCCCCCTCATCAAGAACCGCCCACAACTGCATCCCGGCAAGCACGGCACACAGGGTCGTAACAATAAACGCAGCCACCCAGGGCAATCGGCCGCGAGGCAATACGGCGACCACGGGCGCGGCAATCAGCGGTACAACGACCAGCAGCAGGCTAAAATGACTGACCATTACAGCGAACGATCCAGATTGTGAATCTCATCCTCTTCAATGGTGCCGTAGGACTCCCTGATCCGCACCACTAAAGCCAGCGCCAGCGCGGTAGTTGCCACGCCCACCACGATGGCGGTGAGGATCAATACATGGGGTAATGGATTTGAATAGACCTTGACGCCTTCAGCGATAATAGGCGCGGCCCCGCCCTTCACGGTGCCCAGGCTGATATAGAGAAAAAACACCGAAACCTGGAATATATTCAGGCCGATAATCTTTTTTATCAGGTTGCCACGGCTTATCACCGTATAGAGCCCGACCATCATTAAAATGATCACAACCCAGTAGTTATAGTGGCCAAGAAAGAAATCCATTACTCGCGACCCCTGCCCGCAAATGCAAAAAATAGAATCAACATGGCCGCAGCTACCGTAATACCTACGCCCAGCTCGACCAGCAGAATACCCAGGTGTTGCCCGGCAATCTGGTCGCTGCTCAAAAGCGTAAAATCGAGATAGTTGCCCCCTAACATCAAGGACACCACCCCAACTCCGGCATAGATTACTACCCCCAGCGCAGCCAGTATGCGCAGCCAGTGTGAAGGGATAATCTTTTCTGCGGTATCGAGCCCGAACACTAGGGCGTAAAGAATGAGGGCAGCGCTAAAAATCACCCCGGCCTGAAAGCCACCCCCGGGCCCAAAATCACCATGAAACTGGACATAGAACGCAAAAAGGATGATCAGCGGGATAACAAACTTTGCAATAACATGCAGGATAAGATTAGGCCTCATCTTGCTCCCCCTCATCCTTTGTTTTGACCACGGGTTTTGAGCGTCTCCCACCGATCAACAGCAGTACAGCCACAGCCGCGGTAAAGATAACCGTGACCTCGCCCAGGGTATCAAACCCGCGATAACTTGCCAGCACGGCGGTGACGATATTCGGCACGCCGGTTTCCAGCAGCGCATTTTCGATGTAGTAGCGCGCAACATGTGTCTGTGCGGGCGCATCGGGGGCACCAAACCCCGGGATATCCCAGGTGCCGTAAACCAGTGCCGAGCCGGTGACCGCCACGACGACCAGCGGTAACCATGCACGGTGGGCCTGAGGCGCCTCGTTGTAGTGGGGTTTTTGCGGCCTTTTGACCAATGCCAGGGTGGCCAACATCAATACCGTAGAGATTCCAGCACCCACCGCCGCCTCGGTAAAGGCCACATCGGGGGCATCCATCACCACAAACAGACCGGCTGACAGCAGGCTGAAAATCCCGAACAGCATGACGATGGCAAACAGGTTTGTCATGCGTACGATAGCGACAGAGGTGATCGCCAGAAAGGACAGCAAGGTGATATTGATAACAACATCAATCATGAGAATTCAGCTCTACCTGGTCATCTCTGTTCAGCCAGGGTTTCAGGCCAGTGTGTAGCGCCGCGTTTGCCAACGCATGCGAAGCGGTTGGGCTGGTAAAAAAGAGGAACACGAATATCAAGGCCAATTTGAATGCGGCGATACTCCAGCCGGCCTGCAGCCCGAGGCCCAACAGGATCAACATGGCACAAAGGGTATCGGTTATTCCGGCTGCGTGCAGGCGGCTATAAAAGTCCGGGAAGCGGTGGATACCGATACCGCCAACGATACCCAGCGCCCCGCCGGCTAACAGACAGATCCAGCTGAGGATATCGATAATCACTGCGGCTCTCCCTTGCTCGCTTCGCTCTCATCGCTGTCGGAGGAATGAAAATTCCCTTGAGTAACCAGCTTTAACGCCGCGACCACAGCTATGAAGTTGATCAATGCGTAGACCAACGCGATATCCAGCAGGTCAGTTCTGCCCGTTAAAAAGGCCAGAACAGCGATCAGTAGCACGGTTTTGGTGCCAAACATGTTGATCGCCGCAATTCGATCATAGGTCGTAGGTCCGGCAAGCGCACGCACGAGGGCTAATCCCATCGTGACCAGGATCGCCAGTGAAGCTGCAATAAGCATTATTTTTTAAAAACCCGGTTGGAGATCTCTTCTGACATGGCGCCAGTAGCAAGCTCGCCGGCAGCCTCCTCGCTGAGCGCATGAACGGTGAGATTGTCGTTAGACAGCTTAATAGTGACCGTGCCAGGGGTCAGGGTAATGGAATTGGCGTAAATCACCGCCCCCAGATTGGTTTCTTGCGACTTTGGAATTTCGATCATCCGGGGGCTGATCGGCGCTCGCCTCCAGCTCAGGATCCGTGTCACGACATCGATGTTTGCCTTTACGACCTCTCTGAATAAATAGACCAAAAAGCTGGGGAACTTCAACGAGAGATGCAGCGGGTAGCTCTCATCGTCGATAACATTCATTCGGTGTGACAGGAAAACCGTGAGAGCGACAGATGCCACCCCTAAACCCAGCAGCAGCGGTTCCAGATGCCCCGACAAAAAGATCCAGAACAGAAACAGTAGTACGACAAATAGGTAAGATTTCATCTTGATGGTTTAGTGTGTCTCATGTTAATTTGGATTTAAATCCCCTCGACTGTCAGACCGGATTATGGCGTGATTCCATCTTCTTTTACCAGTTTTTCTGTTCTCCTGTTGTTGAAAATGGAGTATCTGAAGCGCTAACTGTCATTACCGATTTGGATGATATAACGGTGGTGGGTTAGCCGATTCAGCAAGGCGGTTGTATCAATCCCGGTGTGCAATACCTTTCCATGTGATGAGAAGGTCAAAGAGGTGTTACCCACATTCAACGAATCTCATCCGCTCTACCCGTGGAATGGTGGAGCGTGGGTTGGACAATGGCGCAATGGGCCGCACTGCGGGTGTCGCATCCGCCAGCGGGCGCGCATACCTTGGTGGTGCTGTTTGACGATCCAGGAAACGAACGCTTACAGCGCCGGTCGGTACCAAAGGTCTTGATCGATAAACCTTCACGTGGTTGATTCACGTTCTAACTCGATTAAGCTGAGTTCCAATCTTGCTTGTTTGGCCTGATCGCAAAATACCGTAAGATATTTTTTGAGGAATTATAGATAATGGCATTTTTCATGGTATTCATATTTCTTGTAAATGCTAACTTATTGCCAACGCAGCATTTATCTGGCCATTTTACAATCTAGTGGGAATGAGATGCCGGTGAAACGCGATATCACGGCGGTGGCCTGATCATAAATACGAACATTTGCAGGCCGCGATGCTGAAGGGCGTATTCTTGATATTTCTGTTCCAGCTGGCCGGAGAAGTGACCCAGAAATTCTTCGAGCTGTCCGTACCCGGGCCAGTTATCGGGCTGTTGCTGTTGCTGGTCTCGCTGCTGTTGACGCGTTCTATGACCGCCCCGCTCAAGGTCAATCTGGAGACCAGCCTGGCAACGGCGTCGGGGCAACTGCTGGCTCACCTGCCGTTACTTTTCGTCCCCATCGGTGTCGGCGTTGTTATGCATGTCTCGTTCCTCGAAAACAGCCTGCTGAAGGTGCTGGCGACGATATTTATCGGCACCGTCGTTACCGTCGGCTTTACCGCGCTGGTGGTCGAGAAACTGCAGGATCGGGATGCCGCAAATGACGGATGAGCAGAAACTCTACAGCATCTGGGTTTATCTGCAGGCGGAACCTTTATTCTGGCTGACCCTGACGGTGGGCGCCTACCTGGCCGGCGATTACATTTACAGGCGAACCGGCCTGTTTCCGCTATTCAATCCGGTCGCCCTCGGCATCATTATTGTCAGCGGCGTGCTGTTGATATTCAACATTCAGTATGAGCGTTACTTCGACGGCGCCAAGTTCATTCATTTCCTGCTGGGCCCGGCCACGGTGGCTCTCGCGATTCCCATCTACAGTAAATGGGAGCTGATTGTCGCCAACGCCAGATCGATTGCGGCCGGGGCTTTACTGGGCTCCCTGTTCGCCGTACTTGTTACCTATGCACTCGCCCTGATGTTTTCGCTGGATCAGGAAATTATCTTGAGTCTCCTGCCGAGAAGCGTAACCGCCCCCATCGCCATGGGCATCGCCGAACTCACCGGGGGAATACCGTCGTTGACGGCGATTATCACGATTATCACCGGCATTATCGGCGCCGCCTTCGGTACTTTTACCCTCGACCTGTTGCGGATCAAAAGCATGGCCGCCCGCGGCTTCGGGATCGGGCTGGCGAGTCACGGCATCGGCACCGCGCGCGCGATGAGCAGGAACGATACGGCGGGCGTATTCGCCGCCGTGGCAATGGGCCTGAGCGGAATAGTGGCGTCGCTGATCATCCCCCTGATCATCGCCGTCCTGAAAATCTAGCGTTGGCGAATTCTGCTATTATCGAGTCGATGCCGGGATTAACGGCAGGCCAGAATCCATCCTGCAAACGGGCTCGAATTTGAACTTGATCGATAGCGACGAAGAGGGAATGCGCCAGGCGCTTGCCCAGGCCGAAATCGCCGCTGAGCGCGATGAAGTGCCGGTCGGCGCAATCCTCGTCGACGCCGCGGGCCTCGTGATCGCAGCCGGTCATAACCAGCCAATCGGGGCGCAGGATCCGAGTGCGCACGCGGAAATCGTCGCGTTGCGCGCCGCCGCGAAGAAACTGGGTAATTACCGCCTGCCCGGGACGACGCTATACGTGACGGTCGAGCCCTGTACCATGTGCCTGGGCGCCGTCGTGCATGCTCGCGTCGGGCGCGTGGTTTATGGCGCGACCGAACCCAAAACCGGCGCCGTCGAAAGCGCACACCGCCTGTTCGAAACGGGCGAGTACAACCATAAACCCGAGATCGTCGGCGGTGTGCTGGCGGATGAGTGCGCCGCGGCGATGACCGCGTTCTTCAAACGTAAACGAAATTCCGGCAGGGCAGATTCCGGGGCCGCCTCCCATAACAAAGGGTGACTTTCTCGTGACTCCGTTAGCGCGATGGATGTCCCGGTTCGCCGCAGCGCGTCCAGCGCGGCACGACACCGCGTAACGCCTGGTCGATCACAGACTGGGGGCCAGCGGCGCGACGTCCTGCTTCGGCTTGATGTCGCTGGCTTCACGCAGGGCCCTGGTTTCGTAGCCGATCAGGTGTTCGTAGTACTGGCGGATATTTTCGACGTACTTGACCGGTTCCCAGCCGCGTGCGTAGCCGTACCTGGTCTTTTTGTACCACTTTTTGCGCGCCAGTAGTGGCAGGCTTTCCTTGACATCGATCCAGCGATCCGGATCGCCGCCACGACTCTCGGTGATGATGCGCGCGTCCTCGACGTGGCCGAAGCCGACGTTGTATGCGGCCAGCGCGAGCCAGCTGCGATCAGGTTCGGGGATTTGTTCCGGGAACCGTTTCAAAACGCGCGCGATGTATTTCGAACCGCCGCGAATACTCTGCGCCGGATCGAGCCGGTTCTTGACCTTCATTTGTTTGGCGGTATTCAGCGTCAGCATCATCAGACCGCGTACCCCGGTCGGAGATTTGGCACGCGGGTTCCACAGCGATTCCTGGTAACCGATGGCGGCCAGCAGACGCCAGTCCAGCTCGACCTCGGCGGCCGCTTTCTTGAACAATTCTTCGTACTTCGGTAAATGCGTCCGCATGCGCCGGGTAAAGGTCCGGATATCCGAATAGTTAAACTTTTCGACGTGACTGTAATGGCGGTGAATCAACTGTTCGAGGCGTCCGTCCTGTTCGATTTCGCCGAAGAACATACTGATGGCGTTGCCCAGACTATCGCTGTCGCCGCGGTTGTAAGCCCAGCGTAACTTGCGCGGCTCGCCTAGCTCGAACGCGATGCGCAGTTCCGGAAAGTAGCGTCGCTGCAGGGCAATCTCGTGCGAGTCCGCAAGGATGTAGTCGACCTGGCCGGCATCTACCTCCTCGATCAGTTCCTCGGTTGCGATGTCGTCGACTTCGGTCCAGGCCAGACTGGGATACTGATCGTGCAAATCTTGCAGCAGCCTGGCATGGGCGGTGCCGCCGATGACCTTGAACGAACCTCCGATCAATTCGCTAACCTCGCGTGGACGGTCGGCATTGAACTTGCGATACAGTACCTGATTCGTCACCTGGTAGTATGCAGGCCCGTAGACCACCGAGCGGCTGAAATCGGATTCACCGTCTGACAATCCCGCCGCGACGATATCGCCGCTGCCGAACAGCAGCTCCGGGTAGAGGTCGGCGAAATTCGGAACCGTGACGAAATGCGCTTTTACGCCGATCGAATCGGCAAACCAGCTAGCCAGCTGATATTCGAAGCCGTTCGGGCCATCGATGTCCTGGTAATAAGTGGTTGCACTGTTGAGCGTCAACACGTTGATATAACCGCGCTGCTTTATCTTGTCGAGGGTACTCAGAGCGCTGCTATCGATACCGGGCGAAACGATCATGACGGCCAGCACCACGGCCGCTGCGACCAGGCCTGAGATCAGCTGGACTCGATGGGCAAATGGGGAAAGTTCAACCATCGGTCACCTGGAGTCACACGTAGACTACTGTCTACGTGTGAACACCCATTCCTCGTCGCCCGAAAGCCCGGCATTGTAGCGGTAGCCCTCGTAATCGAATCCCTTGAGCCCCTCGGGTTCGTCGATCCTGTTGTCGATCATGTAACGCGCCATCAGGCCCCGCGCCTTTTTGGCAAAGTACTGGATGAATTTGTACTGCCCGTCGCGATATTCGCGGAAAGCCGGGGTAATGATTTCGGCCTGCAGCATTTTTTGCTTGATCGCTTTGAAATATTCTCCCGAGGCGAGGTTAATCAGCGTTCTGGAGTCCGACTGCCTCAATTCCTGGCTCAGCGATAGCGTAATCCTCCCGTTCCAGAACTGGTAGAGGTTGCTGCCCTGTTCGGTGTCGAGGCGGGTGCCCATTTCGAGCCGGTAAGGCTGCATCAAGTCGAGCGGGCGTAGCAGGCCATACAGGCCCGACAGGATGCGCAGGTGATCCTGGGCGAAGTCGATGTCCTGCTGGGTCATACTGCCGGCATCGAGCCCGATGTAAACGTCACCTTTGAACGCGAACAGTGCCTGGCGTGCGTTTTCCGGCTTGAACGGCGTCTTCCATTTTTTGAATCGCTGCCGATTGAGTTCGGCCAGGCTGTCGCTAACGCTCATCAGCCTCGATAAATCGGAGGCGGAGAGTTCGCGTAGGCGCCGTACCAGCTTGCGCGACTGGGTCAAATGCGCCGGCTGGGTGTACGTGTCGGTCACCGTGGGAGATTCGAAGTCCAGCGTCTTGGCGGGCGAGATTACGGTTAACATACGGCTTTGACCAAAAAAAATACATGTTAGCAAAAATAACGGGCCCATTTAGTGAAATTCATTGCAACTCGGCAAACCAGTGGTGCAGATATTGATAGCGCAACCCGTATCATGTAGGCTGTGCGCCCTGTTCCGGAGAGGTGTCCGAGTGGTTGAAGGAGCACGCCTGGAAAGTGTGTATACGTTAATAGCGTATCGAGGGTTCGAATCCCTCTCTCTCCGCCAGATACAAAAAAGGTCCCGAAAGGGGCCTTTTTTGTATCTGGCGGAGAGACGTGGTCAGATTCAACCCTCTGGTTCGACAAATCGCGCCAGCGATTTGGACCGCCACAGGCGCCTTTAGGCCCTTTGGGTCCCGCGAGGGGGCGAAAAGCGAGACGTAATCGCGTTTCGAGTCTATCCCTGTGCTGGCCTGCTCGCTGTTGACCAAAGCCCCCTCGGGACATTTTAATACCTGATTGACCGGCCGAATGATGAACCGATCATTGCAAGATCCCGGATAACCGCCACGCGGTTTCCGGGATGACGCTGCGCGTCATTACCGGTACGCATTGACGTTATTTATATAATCGCCAGGGACCGCTCCCGCGTACCGCCTTCTTAAGACCGGTGAGTTAAAATATCGCGGCCTGGATCAATTTCGATCCTTGCCACAGACCTGTAAATCTTCGAACCGTGCGGTGTTGCTTTGTAATTGGGCATCTTAATAGTGAGAATTCGGTCGACCTTTATTTCTTATAACTGAGAGTAATTCTGGTTAAAACGTCCTGTTTGGAACCCCATTGCCATCTGGGCTCGCTTTTGCTTAACGCCTATGTTGTTGAACCTATTGATTTATTTCCAGGTATTCTAAATTTCCTGGTCCAGCGCTGATCAAATTGGCTCAATCCTTGCTTTTTTCTTCGGATTAAATTGTTCATTTTTTACCAACATTTCTCTTCCTTAGCAGCGAGGAAGGACAGCTGTGGATAAACGTGCTTTCAATACTGGGTTGTTTTCGTTTTCGCATTATCTGCTTTTAGCCATCAAAGAAAGACGATTTGCGAAACGTGTCATCAGGTGCTTGCTGAAATCTTATGCAGCAGTCAGTGTCGAAAAATCTGGTCTGTCCGGTAAGGCGCTTTATCGGGAAGCTCTGTTGCGTACCCAGCAAATCGATCCGTTGCGGGTTGACCATATATTACAGCAGGCAGAAGACAGCATGGACGAATGGACCGCACCGGGCAGGAGCACTCTCGGATATCGAGAGGTCGTCCATTTTTTCGTTATGTTGAAACATCACGAGGCGGGTCATAAAGGAACGGTTGTTTCTTTTGCGGAAATAGTTGACAGTCTGGTTCCTGCACATCTGTAACACAGTAAAGTGGATTAAGACTGGACTCGTCCGTGGTTACCTGGAACTGTACTAAACGGATTGCAGGGACTGCTCGTACACATCTTTCGTAAGTTCAGGTTTCTGGTTCCGCATTCCCATATATTCCCATTCGTCCTCGGTTTCGGGATCGGGCTTCTTCAAACTGAACGAAGTGTGAAAAACAGTGTATGCGGCACTGCTCGACTGCGGCAACTCATTGCCGTGGCGATGACGTTAATCCGGAGTTGGTTCAATTCCATGATCCTTCCATCAATTTCAGGTTGCGGCAGCTTGCAAAGGCGTTGCAAATTCTGACTAAATGCCGGAGACTCTTCGTGATGTTTCAGAATAATAATAGTATTTGCCTGGTAACAGGGTTCCGAAATTTCGGAACCTCTGATAAAACACTGGAGTATGGGCCGTCGCGGTAAATTATTTACCCACGCAGAAAAGACTGGACATTATTGTTGCTTCGCTTTTTGACCTCGTCGCAATCTTGCGGGTGAGTATTCGTTTTCAGAATTGGAGAGAATTATGATAAATCGCTTATTAACATTGCTCTTTGCCGGTCTGGCGCTTGGCGTTTCGACCGTAACCCCGGCAGCCGAATGTATCGCGCCTTCCAGTCCAGGGGGCGGCTGGGATTTTACCTGTCGACAAATCGGTAAAATCATGTTTGACCTCGGGCTGGTGGACAAACCCATCCAGGTCACCAACATGGCGGGCGCGGGCGGCGGGCTCGCCTACAATCATGTCGTTGCCGAGCGCAATGACGACGCCGATCTGATCGTAGCAGCCTCGTCGGCGACCACGACGCGCCTGGCACAGAATGCCTACGCCGGCATGACCGCCGGCCAGGTTCGTTTCGTGGGCGCAATCGGCGCAGATCCGGGAGTCATCGTCGTGGGCAAGGACAGTCCCTTCAAGACGCTGGGTGACATGCTCGATGCGATCAAGGCCAATCCCGGTTCGGTTGCCTTTGCCGGCGGTTCGGCAACCGGTGGATTCGATCACCTGAAACCCCTGATGCTGTTACAGCGCGTGGGATTCACCGACATTACGAAAGTCAAGTATATCAGCCTCGATAATGGCGGCGACGCGATCACGCAGACAATAGGCGGCTTTACCCAGGCGATGACGGGTGATATGTCCGAAGTGGTCGGCTTTCTGAAATCCGGTGATATCCGGGTGCTGGCAGTGCTGACCGAGGAACGTATACCCGGCTTCGAGAGTATCCCGACTGCAGTGGAGCAGGGTGTCGATGTCGTTGCGGTAAACTGGCGCGGGCTCTATATTCCGAGGGGTGTTTCCGACGCTACCTTCGACCAGTGGGCCGAGCGCCTGCGCAAGGTTGCGGCTTCGGCAGAGTGGAAACAGGCCATGGTGGCAAATGGCCTCGCCCCCTTCACCAAGGTCGGTAACGATTTTCAGAACTACGTCGACCAGGTAGTGGCCGAGGTCAACAAGCTAAGCAAGGACCTCGGGGTCATTCAGTAGTGGCCGGCGACCGGATTTTCGGTCTGATCGTGGCAGTTCTGGCGCTCACGTATATCGCGAGCGCCAAGCAGATTCAGACCAGCTTCCTGTCGGATCCGGTAGGTCCCCGCGCGTTTCCGATGATAATCGGGGCTATCGGTGCGCTGAGCTCGATGTTCCTCGTGTTCCGTCCTGATCCGGATCCCGAGTGGCCCGCGCTGCGCACCTTCGGCGCTCTGGCGATAGCCGTGCTGGTACTTGTGCTCTACGCCTACGCGCTGAAGCCGCTCGGTTTTCTGCTGCCCACGGCGATTGCCGCCGCATTACTAAGCTACCAGATTTCGCCACGCCCGAGATATGCTGCTATCGCGGGCGTCTGCCTGTCGGGTGGGCTGTTCGTGATTTTTAAATTTGCATTGGGTCTCGGGCTCGTGCCTTTTCCTGCAGCGCTGTTCGGTTAGGAAACCCCGGCATGGAGCTTCTCGCCAACCTTAGCCTCGGCTTTTCCATCGCGCTATCACCCTATACCCTGATGCTCGCGGTCGTCGGCTGCTTCCTGGGCACAATCATCGGGTCTCTGCCCGGGCTTGGGCCTTCGAATGGTGTAGCGATATTGATTCCGCTGAGTTTCACCCTCGGCTTCGACGCCACCTCGGCGCTGGTGCTGATGACATCGGTTTATTACGGCGCGATGTACGGTGGTCGAATCAGTTCGATTCTGCTTAACATCCCGGGTGACGAGCCCGCGCTGATGACGACTCTGGATGGCTATCCGATGGCGAAAGCCGGACGCGCGGGCGATGCGCTCGTGATATCCGGTATCGCATCTTTCGTCGGCGCGTTTCTCGCAACGATTGGATTAATGTTGCTGGCGCCGTTGCTCGCTCGGGTCGCCTACCTGTTCGGCCCAGCGGAGTACTTTGCGCTTTATCTGCTCGCATTTTGTACGCTCGGGGGCATGGCCAGCAACAACCAGGCAAAATCAGCGATTGCGTCCTGTATCGGTCTCGCTATCGCGATGATCGGCGTAGACAACACCAGCGGCATGCCGCGCCTGACCGGTGGCAACCTGCACCTCTATGACGGGGTCGATTTCCTGGTTGCGATTGTCGGTCTGTTTGCCGTCGCCGAAGTCTTCTTCTTCATCGAAAGCCATGGCAAGGAATCGTCCATCGGCGTGAAACTTGAAAAAGTCAGCATCCCGTGGAAGGATATTTTCGATACCCGCTGGACGATGCTGCGTTGCTCCGGTATCGGCTTTATCGCGGGTATCCTGCCCGGGGCCGGTGCGTCGCTGGGCAGCTTCCTGGCCTATATGTCAGAGAAGTCCCTCGCCGGCAAAAAGGGCGGCTTCGGTACCGGAGTCGCCAAAGGTATCGCCGCTCCCGAAGCCGGCAATAACGCTGCCGCGGGGGGTGCCCTGGTACCGATGCTGACCCTCGGAGTACCAGGTTCGGGTACGACTGCGGTTCTTTTGGCGCTGCTGGTAACTTTAAACATTACCCCTGGTCCCACCCTGTTCACGGAGCGGCCCGAGGTGGTCTGGGGTTTGATCGCCGCGCTGCTGATAGCGAATTTCGTTTTGCTATTAATGAACGTTCCGATGGTAAAGGTATTCGTACGTGTTCTACAGGTGCCCCCGGCAATACTGTTGCCTGGTGTGACGATGATTTCGTTTATCGGCATCTATTCTCTGTCGGGCAGTTATTTCGATCTGCTGCTCATGATCGGTTTCGGCGTTTTAGGTTATGTTCTGCGCAAGCTGGATGTCCCCACCGTACCCGTCATTCTCGGGATACTACTCGGCGGTAATATGGAAGACGCGTTGCGTCGCGCGATGGTCATATCGGATGGCGACGCCACGTACCTGTTTTCGTCGTCGATCGCAATATTATTATGGGTTACGGCCGTCCTCGGATTCGTTGCACCTATGTTCATGCGTGGCATACTGAAAAAGCCCCAGCGTGTAACCGATTGATCCGGCAACCTGTGTCGACGGTCCTGTTTCATTGCGGTTGAGAACAGATAGAAAACTGGCTATCGTGGCCCGGGTTGTCGATTCAACCGAACTGAATCAATTCATTACCGAAAACGGGGGCGCCTGTGCCAACACATGAAAACTTTTTTAACCTCGATGCGCTAGATCAGGGTATCACCCGGCAACTCGCCGACGGTATGACGACCCGCGTCTTTGCTGGCGATGACGCGATGATTTCGATCGTCCGCATCGAACCGAATAAATCAGGGAACATCCATTCTCATCCGCAGGAACAGTGGGGGCTTTGCCTCCGCGGTTCGGGTCTGCGCAGGCAGGGTGGCAAGGAAATACCGGTAAGCGAGGGGGATTTCTGGCGCACGCCCGGCGGGGTCGAGCATGGCTTTACCGCCGGGCCTGACGGGGCGGTGATCTACGACGTTTTCGCGCCGCCGCGCGAGGAATACAGGCAGGCAGGATCGGGTTTCGGTTAGCGGTTAGCCTCGAACAAGGTCGGCAGCTCGGGTGATCTCTCGGTGAAGCCCCCGGGTTTGACAGGACATGTTCGAGTTGATGAGATTGGTGCAAAGTTGAAGATCCCCGCTTTTGCGGGGATGACTTCAACATAAGGATTACTTCGGTGCCACGGGATGACGCTGGAATGGAGATCGAGCGGCCAGCCGGTGGCGATGGATCTGGTGCTAGCGGACCACGAGTACCGAGCACTTGGCGTGGCGTACGACCTTGGCGGCTGTCGAGCCGAGGAAATAATCCTGCAGCCCCGGTTTGTGCGACGCGATGATAATCAGATCGGCATTTTTTTCGGCGGCGACATCGAGAATCGTGTTGTAGGAATGGCCGGTGCGCACCTCGACCTCCATTTTCAGGCCGCTGGCGGTCGCGATGGCTTTAAGTTCGTCGCGCGCGGCGTCCAGGGAATTATCGATGATATTGGCGGGAAGCTGAACCGCGGCCCAGTTGGGGATATCTTCGACGACGTTCAGCAGGATGAATTTCGTGCCGTCGCCCCCGTACCGGGTCGCAACGTCGATAATCGATTTTCCCTCGGCCGCGTGGGACATATCGATGGGTACCAGAATTGTTTTATACATGTTAATTGTTCCCCGGTTGTCGGTTAGCAGAGTAAGAATCCACTCCTGAAAGAACAATAATAACTATGATCCCTGCGCCGGGTCCACCCCTTGATTCAAATCAAGTGGTTGCTATTCGTCGGCAATGGTTATTTTGACCGGCAGCGCGGCAGGTAACTTACCATCAGTCCTGATTTCCACGATCAGGGCCGTCGAGGGATGATTGTTGCCTCCGACGGCAACCTGATGGCCGATTTCAACCACTTTTCCGTCGAAACGCCGTTTCTGAAAGATTACGCTCGCCGCTCGGTTCAACAGGGAATCGCTCCATGACTCGATCGGCAGTAGTGCCTTTGCATGCATCGTCCTGTTGTCGGCGACGATGGCAAGCGTCTGGTTGTCTGCCCGGGTGTTGACGTAGTGACCGGGAAAGGTCGAAATTTCGAGTACGATGCCGTCTATCGGTGATCTGATCTCGGACTGGGAAAGCCAATATTCGGCACGAGCCAGCTCCGCCTGTGCGGCCCTGAGATCGGCCTCGGCAATCGCGTGATCCTGCGCGGCGATTTGCAGCTCTACCATGGCGAGCGAATCGCGATCGAACAACTCCTGTGCCTTTTCGAGTTCGGTCAGCATTCTTTCTACCCTCGGCGCCAATGCGTCTGCCCGCGCCCGTGCCAGGTCGAGATCGGCCTGCAACCGGGTTGCCTCCAGGGTCAGTAAAAGGTCGCCCCTAGCCACCCGCTGACCGACAGCCACGGCGATCGCTTCGACACGGGCGCTGACGGCGCTGTTCAGCTCGAGACGCCTGGCGAAATCGGTATGACCGTCGAGGTCGATGGCAAGTGCACCGGTCGATCCGATGATTAGGGATACAGTCAGCAGGAATCGCATGTTAATCTCCGATCATTGAGATGAAGCGGCCTGGTTCAAAAAATCTTCGCCGACCAGCGCGGCCAGCCGCTGGTAGGCCAGTTCGTAAGCGTAGACTGCCTGCAGGCGTTCGGCATTGCTGCGCGAGTAAAGCACCATGGAATCGCCGAGGTCGGTTTTGAACTCGAGCTCGTATTCGGCGCGGCTGCGATCGAGGTAGCTCTCACGGTAGCTGCGCTCGATATTTCTGCCTTCGATTTCGAGCCGCAGCTGCTGGATTTCCTCCCACAATTGCAGCACTTCCAGGCGCAGTTGCGAATGCATCTGCTGCTGATTGGCCAGCGCCTGACCGTGCAGTGCCGTTGCCAGCTCGACTCTCGGCGCTGCCGAGCCCGAAATCAACGGTATCTCGAACAACAGGCTGACGCGCCAGTCATCGCGCAGCCGGCTGTCGCGGGCGTAACTGGATACCTCGACTTCGAAATCGAGGCTGGGATTGTCATTCGCATCGGCGATACTGATGGCTGCCTGGGTTGCCATGATTTTGGCCGCCGTCAGCTGCGCTTCGAGGCTGTGGGAGAGGGCCCGATCGACAATAGGCCTTGACTCGGACGGTAGAGCGCGTTCGGTATCGATCTGCGGAATTTCCAGGTCCGAGGGCAGCTGCTGCGGATAACCCATGGCCTCGGCGAGCCTGGCCCGCGTCAGGCGCTGCTGCTGTTGCGCCAGCTGCCGTTTCTGCCGCGTCATTTCGAAAATCGACTGCAAGCGCAGAACCTCGATTTCTGCGACCTGGCCCAGCTCCTGCCTTTCGACAGCCCTGTCCCAGCGGTTGAAGTCGATCGCCAGCGCCTCGTTTTCGGAAATAAAATTATTATCGGCGTTGAGCACCGCGAAATACATTTGCAGTATGGACAGGCGCCGCTGTTCGATGAGCAGTTGTCGCTGATATTCCAGCGATTCGAGTTGCAGGGCCAGGACTTTTTCGCGCGCGTTGCGCAGCCCGAAATCGTAAAGCGGCTTAGACAGCACCAGGCTCGCTGCGCTGTCATTGGACTCGGTATCCGGGGCGAAGTCGGACGGGCCCACTTCACTGAGCTGACCTCTCAGATCCAGGCTGAAACCATAGTTGCCTTTTTCGATGCCGAGTTCGGCGCGCAGCGCCTGCAGGCGCTGTTCGATTTCGACGAGTTCGTAATGTGCCGGGTTTTGCGCGGTGGCGAGCGCGGCGGCGAGAGTCAGTGGCTCGGGCAGGACCTCGTTGCCCGTCGCAGTGCACGGAAGCAGCAGGCACAACAGAATGGTCATGCATCGAGTCAAATCGTTCAACATCATTATGCGGTTCGCTACCGTGCCAGGACATCCCCGTCGCGGGACAGGGTCGTTGTTATATTCTCCAACGCTTTGTTAAAGCGTTTTGTTCTTTTTCATTTTCTTGAACCGGGTGAAGCGGATATTGCGCCCCGATTCATCCTTTTGCAGGTATACCTTGTCGACGATAAATTCGCCCATCCACATGAACTCCTGAATCCCGGAGGTCGCGCCGACGTATTTGAAAATCTGCTTGCCTTCGAGATCGTAAAATGCCAGCAGCGGCGTAGCCCGCACCCGGTTCTTGCTGGAAAATTCTTTTTGCGTGGTATCGAGCCCGCTGAAATCGACCAGCTCGATATCTCCTTCGATATCGATAGCCAGTGAGTGAAAGTGCGAACGGAAGTAGTCCTGAACCTCGGGCTGGTTGAGCACGGTTTGTTTCATGCGGTGGCAGAACGGACATTCATCCATTTCGAAAAACAGGAATATCCCCTGTTTTCCAGCCTCGCGTGCGATTTCGAGTTCCTCGGTCAGGTCACCCAGGGACTGTTCGAAGAAGAACCGGTAGGGGTCCCTCGGCGTCGAGGCCTGCAGCAGCGCCGGCGAGACCGAGAGCAGAAACGCGAATGCGAGAAGCTTTTTTGCCATCAATGAACGTAACTCGTATCAGGCGTCCAGCTTCCCATTTTTGCATTCGCTTTTCAATAACTACGTTACTGCTGCTGCTGGGGTTGTTGCGGTTGCGCCTGGGCCTGCTGCCCCATCATGCCCGTCCACGCGTTTGGATCGAACCAGTTGAAGCCTGCATTCGGGTTCGCATAGCTGGCGCCGGTTGCGCCCCCGGGCATGTATGCGTTGGGATTCATCCAGGACATGTAGGTATTCGGATCCATGAAAACCTGGTAGTTGGCCGGGTTCATCGGTTGCATATAGGTATATGGGTTCATGAACTGCATGTATGCCATCGGATTCATCATGTTCATGTAGGCGGCCGGATTCATGTAGGCGCCGTAGGCGGCCGGGTTCATCCACGCCATCATGTTGTTCGGATCAGCGAACTGCATGTAGAACTGCGGCGTCATGAACTGACCGTAAGTTGCCGGATTCATGAATTGCGGGTAATTCATCGGATTCATGAAAACGCTGTAACCTTCCGGACGGGCCAGGTTCAACTGCTGCGCATTCGGAACCTGGTTATTCATCGTTCCCATCCACGCGAACGGGTTCGTCATTTCGGCCGATGGCTTTTCGGTAGATGGAGCGGCGCCAGCAGCCGGCGCATCGGCCGCGAATGCGGCACCGGTGCCGAGGCTAAAAGTTAACAGTATCGGTACTAAAAGTTGCTTGATCATGGTTTGATCCCCCTGAGATTGAAGGCTCATTGTATTAGTAATATCTAATATACGAATATATATTCCGGGATAGGCTATAGGGTTATCGGATATATACCCTGCAAACCTCCCACTTTATCGACATTTGCTGTTGCAGCCGCGGTTTCAAGGCTTAATATGTCTGCATGGCGGAGTAAAATTCTGAATGAAATCAATTGTCGACAAGCCATTTGGGCTTTTGGCCGTTTTTGCCGGTTTGCTGGGGGTCGAGCTGTTCGTTATCTACCTGCTGGTAGATCGGGGTCTGCTGCAGACCCTGCTCGCCGAAGATTACAGCTTCATTTCACGCGCGATTCTCGCTATCTATCTGCTCGCCAGCCTGCACGTCATGCTGGTGGCCTATTACCTGTCGGTCGAAGGCAGGGATCTGCTGGCGGGGGCTAGAGGCCAGGTCTCGCGCAGCAACGTGCAGCGCTACTTTGCGTTGCTGCGCGCGCCCTCGAGCGATGGCGACGAATCGGGTGATCTGCTGATAGAGGTGCTCGATGGCCGCTGCCGCGGTAAATTCCGCTTCGGTTACGTGATCGCCGACTTGATGTTGAAGCTGGGGCTGCTCGGCACCGTTATCGGGTTCATATTCATGCTTGGCTCGCTGGTGGATCTGAACAGTATCGATATCACCGTAATGCAGAAATTACTTGCGCAAATGAGCGGGGGGATGAAGGTCGCGCTGTTCACGACACTTGCAGGTATGAGCTGCGGGGTGTTGCTCAACATGAAGTATCAGCTGCTCGACTGGAGCGTCGACAACCTGCTCGACGACGTGCGCGAACAGACATACCGGAACAAGGCGCGATGAAAATAACCCGCCGCAGCCACCAGCTATCCGACCCGTTCACGGATTTACTGTTCAATACGCTACTCGGTTTCACGCTGCTGTTTTTCATTTCGATCATCTTCATGAACCCGATCGCCAAACTCGGCAATATCAACTACAAGGCCGAGTACATCATTACGGTGAGCTGGCCCGAGGACCAGCCCGACGATATCGACCTGTGGGTACAGGACCCTTACCGGGAAACGGTTTCCTACCTGCGGAAGGAAGCGGGGTGGCTGAACCTGGACCGCGACGACCGCGGTGACCTGAACGACACGGTCATGATCAACGGCAAGCAGGTCGTGCACCCGATCAACCAGGAGGTGGTCACGATTCGCGGCATTATCTCGGGTGAATACATCGTCAACCTGCATTACTACGAATCGCAGACGGACAGGCCGGTCAGGACGGTGGTC
>JAOTTY010000284.1 GCA_029864185.1 Gammaproteobacteria bacterium | reverse complement strand
GGCCGGCACCGCAGCTGCTGAACAGCGGGTGATCGATCACGTAATGTCTGACCTTGTCGCCGCCGACCTCGTCAAGCCGGTAAAGCACCGGCGCCTCGATCTGGCCGCCAAACCTTACCCTGAGCGTTTGCAGCTGCCTGGCGCCGGGCAGGCGGGCAAAAACCCCGTAGGCCGGCGTGATCACCGAAACCCTGCAGCTGCGCCGCGCCAGCGCCGTCGGAACGTCGCGCACGACGTCGCCGATACCGCCGACCTTGCCGCCTGGCAGGGCCCCGTTTTCCGCCGCTACCATCAGGATATGGGTCATCAGGTCACCACGTCGGGACTGCCGCGGCCGGTGAAATGCTCGATGCGCGCGAGCCTGTGGGAGAGGTCGATCAATTCTGCGAGCGCGTTCTGCGGATCCTGATTATGTCGCGCGGGGTCGGTCTCGTGACCCTCGATATAAACCCGCAGCGTCGCGCCCTCGGTGCCGGTGCCCGACAGCCGATATATGATGCGGGCGCCGCCGCGCAGCAGGATGCGCAGGCCCTGCTGCCGGCTCTGGCTGCCGTCGACCGGGTCGGTGTAACCGAAGTCGTCGGCGGTCTCGATCTCGTGGTTGCCGAAACGCTGGCCTGCCAGTGCGCCGAGCTGGCCGCGCAGCGTCTCGACCAGCGACTGCGCCGCATCGCTCGCGACCGCCTCGTAATCGTGTCGGGTATAGTAGTCGCGCCCGTACTGCTGCCAGTGCCGTCGCACGATGTCGGCGACCGGTTCGCCGCGTACCGCGAGGAGGTTGAGCCAGAACAGCACCGCCCAGAGCCCGTCCTTCTCGCGCACGTGATCCGAGCCGGTGCCGAAAGACTCTTCGCCGCAGAGCGTGATCTTGCCGGCGTCGAGCAGGTTGCCGAAGAATTTCCAGCCGGTCGGCGTCTCGAAGCACGGAATCCCGAGCGACTTCGCGACCCGGTCCACCGCCTGGCTGGTCGGCATCGAACGCGCCACGCCGGCGATGCCGTCGCGGTAACCCGGGGCCAGGGTCGCGTTCGCCGCCAGCAGCGCGAGGCTGTCGCTTGGCGTCACGTAAAAGTTGGCGCCAAGAATCATGTTGCGATCCCCGTCGCCGTCCGACGCAGCGCCGAAATCGGCGGCATCGCGCCCGCTCGTGAGTCGCTGCAGTTCGGGGGTGTGCGCCGGATTCGGGTCCGGGTGTTCGCCGCCGAAATCCGGCAGCGGCTGGCCGCGCAGCACGCTGCCCGGCGGAGCCCCGAGTGTCTGTTCGAGGATGTCGTGGGCGTAAGGACCGGTGATCGCGTTCATCGCGTCGAACTGCAGGCGAAATGATCCTCCGGTCAATAGCTCGCGGATGCGCTCGAAGTCGAATAACTGCTCCATCAGCGCGGCGTAATCGGCCACCGGATCGATGACCTCGATCTGCATCCCGCCCAGCTGCCTGTCGCCGACCCGGCCGAGGTCGACGCGCGCAGAATCGGCGATGTAATATTGCTCGATCCGTCGGCTCTGCGCGAAGATTGCGGCGGTCAGTTCTTCGCTGGCGGGTCCGCCGTTGGCGCCGTTGAACTTGATGCCGAAATCGGCGTCGGGTCCGCCGGGATTGTGGCTCGCGGACAGGATAATGCCGCCGAATGCGCGGTACTTGCGGATGATGCAGGATGCAGCCGGCGTCGACAGCAGCCCGTCCCGCCCGGCAATGACGCGCTCGAAATCGTTGGCGGCGGCCATTTTGATAATCGTCTGCAGGGCCTCGTCGTTATAGAAACGGCCATCGCCGCCGACCACCAGCGTCTTGCCCGCAAAACCGCCGTTGCCGGGCCGCGTGGCGTCGAAAATGGATTGCACGAAATTTTCCAGGTAATTCGCCTGCTGGAACACGCGCACCTTTTTGCGCAGCCCCGACGTACCCGGTTTCTGGTCGCCAAATGGATGGGTGGCGATCGTCTTGCGAACGGACACTGCGCGCTACCTGCTTTCGTGAGTCTGCTGGTGCAGCATGTCGGGCGTTACCAGCACCACGCCTTTCTCGGTGACGCGAAAGCGGCGTTTCCTGTCCTGCTCATGGTCTTCGCCGATGATCATGCCCGGCTCGATGGTGCAGCCGCGATCGATGATGGCCCTGGTGATACGGGCGTTGCGACCGATGTCGACGTCGGGGAGAATGACGCTGTCACGGATTTCGCAAAAGGAATGAACCCGGACGTTGGAAAATAGCAGGGAACGCTTGACCAGCGAACCCGAAATTACGCATCCGCCAGACACCATGGAATCGATCGCTACGCCGCGGCGGTCGTCCTCGTCGAACACGAACTTGGCCGGCGGCATCTGCACCTGGTGCGTCAGGATCGGCCAGCTCTGATCGTAGAGATTCAGTTCCGGCGTCACGTTGACGAGTTCCATATTGGCTTCCCAGAACGCGTCCAGCGTGCCGACGTCGCGCCAGTAGGCGAGTTCGCCGGTATCCATGTCGCGAAACGGGTAAGCGTATATGCGATATTTATCGATGATGGACGGGATGATGTCCTTGCCGAAATCGTGACCCGATCCGGGGTCGTCGGCATCCTTGATCAATTGCTCGTACAGAAACTCGGTATTGAACAGGTAATTGCCCATCGAGGCCAGGCAAAAGCCCGGGCGGCCCGGAATCGGCGCCGGGTCGGCGGGTTTTTCGTTGAACCCGATTATTCGGCCCGAGGTGTCGACCGTCATGACGCCGAACGCGCCGGCCGCCTCCTCGATCGGTACTTCCAGGCAGGCGATCGTCATGTCGGCCTCGGTTTTGACATGCGCGGCTATGATGTCGCCATAGTCCATCTTGTAAACATGGTCGCCCGACAGGATCAGCACGTACTCGGGTGTGTGCGTGCGCATGATATCGAGGTTTTGATAAACCGCGTCGGCGGTGCCCTGGTACCACTCGCCGCCGGCGCGCTGCGAAGCCGGGAGTATTTCGACGAATTCGTCGAGTTCGCTGTCAAACCGGCTCCAGCCGCGTACCAGGTGTCGAATCAGCGAATGTGCCTTGTACTGGGTCAGTACGCCGATGCGGCGGATTCCCGAGTTGATGCAATTCGACAACGGGAAATCGATGATGCGGAATTTGCCGCCGAAGGGCACCGCCGGCTTGGCGCGCCAGTCGGTCAGTTCGTAGAGCCGGGAACCGCGGCCCCCGGCCAGCACCAGGGCGAGCGTCTGGCGCGTCAGGCGGCTGACAAAGCGGATATTTTTCTGGGCATTCATACTCAGGTCACTTGGTTTTGGTCGGCCGACAGTCAGTCCGGGACGAGCGCATAAATTAACCCCGGTCCTCGGACCCGGGTTCAGGAACGGTTTCGTATTATACCTGTCTTCGTCGAAGACCTCACGGCGCCCGAAGCGCTCGATCCCCAGCGCTTCGGGTCGTGGCTCGAATACCGTGCCGAGTGCGTCGCTTTTCGACCGCGAATCCCTGTAATGGTACTAGCTTGAACGAAAAAAGATACTTCGGCGCCGGGCCGGCGCCGATGCCGGGGTCTCGCGGAAAGCGCCGATCGATCGAGACGCACCCGGGCTCCGGCCCTGAAACCTGGCACGATGTCAGGCATCGTAAGTCGAAGAGGCCGTGTCGCCGCCACGCCCGGTCCAGTTGGTATGGAAGAATTCGCCGCGCGGCCGGTCGGTGCGTTCGTAGCTGTGTGCACCAAAATAATCCCGTTGCGCCTGCAGCAGGTTGGCGGGCAGGCGTTCCGAGCGGTAGCCGTCGAAATAGCTGAGCGCGGAGGTGAGCGCAGGCGACGGGATGCCGTTGCCGATAGCCGCCGCGGCCACGCGCCGCCAGCCGGCCTGGGCGGTTTCGACCTTTTCGCGGAAGTAGGGCGACAGCAGCAGGTTCGGCAGGTTCGGGTCCGCATCGAAGGCTTGCTTGATACGGCCGAGGAAAACCGAGCGAATGATGCATCCGCCCCGCCACATCAGCGCGATGCCGCCGTAATCGAGATGCCAGTCGTGCTGCCGCGCGGCCTCGCGCATCAACAGATAGCCTTGGGCGTAAGACACGATCTTGGAAGCGAGCAGGGCTTGACGTATATCCTCGATAAAGGCCTGCCGGTCACCGTCGAAACGGGCCCTGGGACCCTCGAGTATCTGCGACGCCCGTGCGCGCTCGTCCTTTTGCGCCGACAGGAAGCGCGCGAACACGGCCTCGCCGATCAGCGTCAGCGGGATACCGAGCTCGAGCGCGGCTATGCCGGTCCACTTGCCGGTGCCTTTCTGGCCAGCGCTATCGAGAATTTTTTCGACCAGCGGCTCGCCGTCTTCTTCGAAGGCCAGGATGTCGCGCGTGATCTCTATCAGGTAGCTGTCCAGTTCTCCCCGGTTCCATTCGGCGAACACGTCGCTCATCTGCGCCGGTGACATGCCCAGCAGCTCCTTCATGATCTGGTAAGCCTCGCAGATCAACTGCATGTCGCCGTACTCGATACCATTGTGGACCATCTTGACGAAGTGCCCCGCGCCATCCGCGCCGACCCACTCGCAACAGGGCGTGCCGTCCTCGACCCGCGCCGCGATGCCCTGGAAAATCGGCTTGACCGCCGGCCAGGCGGCCGACGATCCGCCGGGCATGATCGACGGGCCGGTCAGCGCGCCCTCTTCGCCGCCGGAGACGCCGGTGCCGATAAACAGCAGGCCCTTGCCTTCCAGGTAGCGGGTACGGCGAATGCTGTCTTCGAAATGGGCATTGCCGCCGTCGATGACAATATCGCCTGGGTCCAGGTGCGGGATGAGTTGCTCGATCAGATCGTCCACCGGTTGCCCGGCCTTGACCATCAGCATGACCTTGCGCGGCGACTCGAGGGACTCCACCAGCGCTTCCAGCGAATGCGCCCCGCGAATATTCTTTCCGGCGGCACGCCCCTCGACGAACTCGTCGACCTTATCGGTCGAGCGGTTAAACGCGGTCACGGTGTAACCCCTGCTTTCCATGTTGAGAATCAGGTTTTCACCCATCACCGCGAGGCCGATCAGGCCGATATCAGATAGTTTTTTCATAGTTTGGGAATCGTCGCCAGTTGTCGGGCGCATGATACCACCGGCGTGTTTGGACCAGTACC
>JAOTTY010000283.1 GCA_029864185.1 Gammaproteobacteria bacterium | reverse complement strand
ATCGAGTACATGAATTCGAACATCACGATGTTCAAGTGGATGATCAGCGAGGGTTACGGCGACGTGCGCACGATTACGCGGCGCATCGACGAAATGGAAAAATGGCTCGCCGACCCGGTGCTGCTCGAGGCCGATGCCGACGCCGAGTATGCCGAGATTATCGAGATCGATCTGAACGAAATCTCCGAACCACTGCTGGCCTGCCCCAACGATCCCGACGACGTCAAGCCGCTTTCCGCGGTGGCCGGCGACCGGGTCGACGAGGTATTCATCGGTTCCTGCATGACCAACATCGGTCATTTCCGCGCCGCCGGCAAGCTGCTCGACAAACTCGAGTCGCCGGTCGTGACCCGCCTGTGGATCGCGCCGCCGACCAAGATGGACGAGGCGCAGCTGACCGCCGAGGGCTACTACAATATTTTCGGCCGCTCCGGAGCGCGTACCGAGATGCCGGGCTGCTCGCTGTGCATGGGCAACCAGGCGCGCGTCGCCGAGAACTCGACCGTCGTGTCGACGTCGACACGCAATTTTCCGAACCGGCTCGGCAAGGGCGCCAACGTTTATCTCGCGTCGGCGGAACTCGCCGCGGTGGCGTCGATCCTCGGCAAGATTCCGACCGTGGACGAGTATCTGCACTACGCCGAGGACATCAACACCATGGCCGACGACGTCTACCGTTACCTCAACTTCAACGAGATGGAAAACTATACCCGCGCGGCCGAATCCGCGTTCCCGGTCAAGGTCGCGTAAACCCGAACCTGCCGTCAAACGGAAAAGCGGGGACAGTTTACTTAATTCGGCAGCAATCATTGTCTGCCAGGGCCGCGCAGAATTAAAACGACGCGCCGGGCTGGACCCGGCATCTATCGCCGTCCGGCAAAAACCAAATAAGTAAACTGTCCCCGCATTTGGCATACCCACTCTGTGATATCCCGGATCTATTCCTCATGGGTTTAATTGACCGGGATCAAGTTTGCGTTGCAGCGGCTATCCATCATGGCCGCTCAAACTTTTTGGAGTCGAAATGAAACGAATTTTGTTGCTAATGCTTTTTGCAATCGCCCCGCTGAGCGCGCGCGCGACGTTGCCCGGGCCGCTGGTGGACGGCGAATGGCTGGTGGAAAACCGGGACGAGGTGCACGTCCTCGATGTGCGCAAGGATATTACCTCATTCGAGGCGGCCCACATCCCGGGCTCGATTCCTGTCGATGTCAGCCAGATCCGCATCGAGCGCGAAATCGATGGCAAGACCATGACCCGCATGCGGCCGGACCCGGCCAGTTTCGAACGCTTCATGCGCGCGCACGGCGTCGCTGCCGACAGCAGGGTCGTGATAACCCACGCGGGCGAGCATCCCGGGCAATTGGCCGGCGCGGCGCGGCTATACTGGCAATTCAAATACTATGGATTCGACCAGGTGGCGCTGCTCGACGGCGGCAACCGGGCCTGGGTCGACGCGCTCGAGGAACTCACCGATAACGCCGACCCGGTGACACCCGGCGATTACCGCGCCGGCGGCGAGGACCGGGCCATCCTGGCCGATATGGCGCAGGTGAGAAAGGCGCTCGGCGACGACGGGATCACGCTGATCGATACCCGCGAGTTGCGCTACCATGTTGGTCTGGAGCAAAAGGATTACGTGTTCGCCCGCGGTCATATCCCTGGCTCGCGCAGCATGCCCTACAAGTTCCTGGTCCCCGCGAAGGGGGGTACGCGTTTTTTCGACCGGGATTACTATCTCGAATTGCTGGAAGCGATGCGTATCGATCCGGATGATGAGCTGATCGTTTACTGCAACAGCGCCTACGAGGCGTCGACCAACTGGTTCGTGCTGCATGAAATTCTCGGCATGGAGAAGGTCAGAATTTACGACGCATCGCTGCACCAGTGGACGCAGTACCCATCGAATCCGATGACGACCCGGCTCACCGACTGAAAACACGAGACTAATGCGGGAACGGCTTACTTAATTCGACAGCGTGCATTCCCGGTCGGGACCGCACAAAATTAAATTGTCATGCCGGGCCAAGTCCCGGCATTCCTTTCAAATCGGCAAACGCTATATAAGTAAACTGTCCCCTTTTTATTGCGAACTATCTCCTCCGCGGCAGGAACGACTACCAGGGAATCGAGAAGGTCTTCAGGTTGGTGTACGAATTCATCGCCTCGATCACGCCTTCCTTGTAGCCCAGGCCGGAATCCTTGATGCCGCCGAAGGGCGACATTTCGATGCGGTATCCCGGGACTTCCCAGATGTTGACGGTGCCGGTTTCGAGCTCGTTGATGAAGCGCACGATCTGGTCCATGCGATTGGTGCAGACGCCCGACGACAGACCGAACGCGGTCGAGTTGGCGACCTCGATCGCGTGGTCGATATCGCGCACACGGATGATCGGAATCGGCGGGCCGAAGGTTTCCTCGCGCACCAGCTCGCAATCGAAGGGCACGTGGTCGAGCACGGTCGGCGAGTACACGGCACCCTGGCGGTCGTTACCGTAGAGCAGGGTCGCGCCCTTTTCGATCGCGTCGTTGACGCGGTTCTGGAACAGGATCGCGGCATCCTCGTTGATGACCGTGCCGACGTCGGTATCCGGATCCATCGGATCGCCGTACTTCAGCTTCGCCGCCTTTGCCGCGACCAGCGCGGCGAATTCGTCGCCGACCGAGTCGATGCACAGCACGCGTTTGACCGCGGTGCAGCGCTGCCCGGAATTCTTGGTGCCGCCCGCCACGGCGAGCTCGGCCGCCTTGTCGAGATCGGCGTCGTCCATGACGATCAGTTCCGAGTTACCGCCCAGCTCCAGCACCGTGCGGCGATAGCCGGCGGTCTCGGCGATATACTTGCCGACCGGCACGCTGCCGGTAAACGAGATCAGGTCGATGTGCCTGTTGGTCAACATTTCGTCGCCCATATCCGCGGGCAGGCCGGTCACGACGGAGAGCATTTCCGGCGGCAGCCCTGCCTCGTAGCAGATGTCGGCGAGCAGCAGCGCGGTCAGCGGCGTCTGCTCGGTGGGCTTGCCGACGAGCCGGTTGTTGGTCGCGATCGCGGGCGCGATCTTGTGTGAAATCATGTTGAGCGGATGGTTGAACGGCGTAATTGCCGAGATCGCACCCAGCAGCGGCTCGCGCTGCGTGAAGATCTTGCGCTTCTTGCCGTGCGGCGTCAGGTCGCAGGAAAAGATCTTGCTATCGTCGTTGATGCACAATTGCCCCGACAGGCTGAACACGTCGAAGGCGCGGCCGACTTCATACAGGCTGTCTTTCTTGCTGAGACCGCACTCGGCGGTGATCAGGTCGGAAATTTCCGCCTTGCGCGAGACGATGATGTCCGCGATCCTCATCAGGATTTGCTGTCGTTCGTAACGCGTCAGGGCGGACCTGTAACTGGCCGCGATTTCGAATGCGCCGGCGATCTGTTCACGGCTGGCGCGCGGCACCGTGCCGACCAATTCGCCGTTGTAGGGATTGAATACCTCGAGTTCGCCGCAATCGCCGTCGACCAGTTTGCCGGCGATACGCATTTTTTCTTTTCGATTAGTCATAGCAGAATCCATGGTCAGAGGGCCACGTGGTTGAGTGCCAGGTTGAAGATATCGTAGTTACGCAGGGTTTGTGAGGGGTCCAGCCGGGTGACGCGCCGGCTCAGGATCAGCGGCACCTTTTGTTCGGTCACGCCGCCATGCGAGCGCAGCGGTACGTCGAGGCCGGACAGGTCATGGCGCGCGGCGGTGGTGCCGATGACGACATGCTTGCTAGACACCAGGATCAGGTCGCCCATGCGGTCGGGCGCGAGTTCGAAGCGCGCGCAACCCTCGCGGTTGGCGTAAACCGCGTCGATGCCGTCGATATCCGCGAGCTGCATCCTGAGCTTTTCAATATCGGCGTCGTCGGGCAGGTATAGCGTCGCATAGGAACCCAGCGCGCCATGGTGCACGACGTAGGGATCGGTTATCGGCAGGATAACGCGCGCCGCGCCCGGCGACAGTAACCGATCGACTTCATCCTGTAGGTAAATGATATTGGGTGCGCCGGTGGCTTGATCATGTTTTGCGTTCATGCCGTGGTCCGCGGTCAGCGCGATGACCGCGCCGAGCGCGTCGAGTTGCGCCCAGTAGCCGTCCATCATCGCATAAAACGAATTCGCGCCGGCGCTGCCGGGGGCGAACTTGTGCTGGATGTAATCGGTGGTGGAAAGGTACATCAGGTCGGGGCGCACCGTTTCCAGCAGCCTGACGCCGGCGGCGAAAATGAACTCCGACAGTTCGGCGCTGTAGACCGACGGCACTTCCATGCCGACCATGTCGAGCACGTTGTCGATGCCGTTCTCGTCCAGGTTGACCTGGTCGGATTTCTCGGACGAGAAGCAGATCGCGCCGTTCGCGCCGAACCTGAGCTCGTTGCCGAGCAAGCGGCGCAGCTTGTCCTTCGCGGTAATGATCGCGACCTTCGCGCCGGCATCCTGGAACGCCTTGAAAATGGTCGGCGTGCGCAGCAGCTCGGGCTCGTTCATCATGACTTCGCGATCGTTGGCCTTGTCATAGTAAAAGTTGCCGCAGATACCGTGCACCGCCGGCGGTACGCCGGTTACGATCGAAATATTATTCGGGTTGGTAAAACTCGGTACCACGCAGTCGGCGCGCAGGTCGCTGCCCTGGCCGGAAACGATTTTTTGCATCCACGGCATGACGCCGGCGGCGATCGCCTGTTCGATGTAATCGGGCTCGGAGCCATCGATGCAGACCACGACGACCGGCCTTTCGGGCCATTGATATGCGCGCCCGTTGACGCTGACGGCGGTTGTTTTCGAGTTCATACCCAGTCCAGTGTTCGGAATTCAGGGGACACAATATACATTTAACCATCATCAGGTTAAATCGATATTACGTATGCCATCTATTGGTCTGTCCTATAGGAATTATATACGGGGACAGTTTACTTAATTCACCATTCGGCGAATTAAGTAAACTGTCCCCGTATAAAGGTTAATCGGGTGTTGTTGGGATACTGGTCTTGACCAGTTCGAGGAAGGCGTCGTTGACGCGCAGGCTGCGCATTTCCTGCAGGCAAACCACGTACTCAGCGTGGGCCAGGTCGGCGTTGCCCACCGGCAGCGAGCGTAGCCTC
>JAOTTY010000282.1 GCA_029864185.1 Gammaproteobacteria bacterium | reverse complement strand
GGGGGCTTTAATTGCGCGTTCCCGAATTTCCTTTATGGATACGCTTTCATTTACCCAGCATCCCTGCAAAGTAACCAAAAAAATTACAGCTACATATAAATTAGGCCATCGGCGTGGAGACCTGACTCTGGAGGACGAGTAAGTGGTAGGATCAATTTGTACCGGTACTAATTTAAATGTCACAAATGGTCTTCCAGAAAACGGACGGCAGAACAGCTAAACTTTTCATTTCAATTAGCCTGCGCAAGACAGCTCAATTAATTTACGGAATCCCCCTGAAAGTCGTCAAGGAACCATTCTGAAAAAGTATTTTCGGCACCGGCACTTTGTTCTCGTCCACGGTGATACCGCCAACCGAGAGGACGAAGGTATGGACAGGCATGGGATCTGTATCAAACCAGAACATGAAGCATTTCTTCCCTTCGCTAAAAACAGGGCCTACCGTTGGTCTGTAGATTCCGACTTCATTATTAGCCTGTACAACCCATTCTTGCGATACCCCAATATTCGTGATTGCAATACCGGAGTGGAATCGTCGCGGTCCACACCCGGCAGCTAAAGCCCTGGGGCTGTGCCAGGAATTCGACGGCCCGAGAAACGACACCGAGGAAAGTTCATCTTCTTCATCAGTTTTGAGCGTCACGTATTGTGGATCGAACTTGACCCATCCGTTTTTCGGATTTAATTCGATCCATACACCAAGTGGCCGGCGAAGATATTGGCCATCCCAATCGTACGCCTGTATTTGTGCAGAAAGAATGAGTTCGGGGAGATCGAGACTAATAGTTTGCTCGCTTATCTTCCCTTCGAAACCGGACGGGATTTCCAGCGGTACACTGGCATCATATTTGATCGGGACAAAGCATCCAGCAAGGAATAAAACCTGCGCTAACAACAAGCATTTCAATCGGGTAAATATTTGTCTTGCCGATTCCATCGTGTCTAAAAGCACCTTTTGATCTGGCGCATTATTCCCGGGATCAGGATATATTATTACCCTATAATTTATACGGTTTTGATTTAAATCAATATTCAATCGGAAGCTGATCAGTTCGTCTTTTCAACGATTAGAAGCCAGCCAAACCTGGCGGCTATTGCCGGCCGATTGCGGCAGCCTGCGTTGTTCATAAGTTTCCGCTATTAGCAGAGCGGGCGCATAAAATATTTATATCAGCAGCGATCAACAACCCTTAATAGATGCTTACTGAGATACCCATGGTTAATATTTTATTCGGTTCGGATGAGGAGATTTACTTCGCCGTATTGTTTGCGTAAGCATCAAGCCTGTAATCAGTAAGCCCAGGGTTCGACTCCTCGTACCGGCAGCCTTTGAAATGTCTATTTTGGCCTTATGAACAGGCATAAATCCTACTCGGGAGCTCGAATTAGCAAACTGGCGCCACAATCTGCAACAAGATAACTATTCCTAATCGTTATTTAATTGTGCACAATGGCGATCCGAGCTTGACCCCATTAGAAGGAATCCCAGGATTGTTCGATAGCCACCTGAGTGAGCTGGTGATGATGGCCGCTCCAATTGTTTTTCTAGCTTATCTCGTTCGTGGCGTTTGCGGGTTTGGCTCAGGCTTGATTGCCATCCCGATCCTCAGTTTGATGTTTCCGTTGAAGGTTGCGGTGCCCCTGGTCGTGATGCTGGATTACCTGGCTTCGGCAGGACAGGGTGTCAGCCTGAGGCAGAGTATTCAGTGGGATGAAATAGGCCGCCTTATCGTCCCCGCACTGATCGGTGTGTCGGCTGGCCTGCTGATATTCCACAAGGTCGATCCCGGGTTGTTGACCCGGTTTCTCGGGGGCTTCGTCTTTTTGTACGCGCTTTATGCCCTGTGGGGTCCCGAGATGCCCAGGGTGTCCAGCTGGTGGGCAGTGCCCGCGGCTGTCAGTGGCGGGGCTGTCGGGACGCTGTTTGGGACAGGTGGCCCATTCTACGTCACCTATCTTAAAGCGAGGCAGCACGACAAAACCGTATTTCGGGCAACTTTCGCCTGTATTTTTATCCTGGATGGTGCGGCCCGGGTAACCGGCTACGTTGGTACGGCGGTAGTCGACATCCAGCTGCTGGTGTTATTGGCCATGTCGCTGCCGGTGATGATACTGGGCATGTACCTGGGTGGGAAAATTCACACCAGCCTGTCTACCGAAGTCTTTACCAGGGGTATCAGTATTCTACTTCTTGCCAGCGGTGCGTCCCTGATGTTGCGCTAAAACAATTAAAGCGTTTTACCACCGTGCCGATAAGGTATCTAGAGTATCAGATTGGCGATAAGGTGTGCCTAGAATTCTTCTAAACGTATTTTTTGTGATTGCGGCCTGCGCTCCGTTGGCGTTGCTGGTTGCCGATATGGTGCAAAGATATCCGCTGGACGGGGCGCTGAAGAGTATCGGTCTCGTCGATGCGCTGCTGCTGATTGCCGCGCTGGCTTTACCGCTTTTCTTATTGACTCGTTTGGGTGTGGATTGGCGTACAGGACCGGAAGAATACTAATCTTCGAATCGGCAAGATAATAAAAACGTAAGAAATGCATCCCGCGATACCTGGGTCGTGTAGCATCCGGGCAAGCGCGACAATATTCAATTTTAATCTTGAGTAAGGCTGTCGATACGCTGGCGCGAGCTGTGAATTACAGCTTTAGGCACCACTGAGAATGATGCATTACCCGCTACTCAGGAGTGAACCAACCGCCTTTTTCTGTTGCGGCGCCAAAAGTTCCGACACCATCACCGGCCTGGAGATATGAAAACCCTGGGCATAATCGATGCCGATCGATTTGAGTGTATCCAGCGTCGCCTTATCTTCGACCCATTCGGCGATGGTTTGCAGTTTCAGTACCTTGGCGACGTCGTATATGGTACGGACCATAGCAAGATCGACCGGGTCGTTCAGCATATCTCTGACGAACAGCCCGTCGATTTTGAGAAAGTCCAGCGGTAATCTTTTGAGGTAACCGAACGAGCTCAGCCCGCTGCCGAAATCGTCGAGCGCAAAGCGGCAACCCAGCCCTCTCAGGCGTTTGATAAACTCGATCGCGATCGAAAAATTAGCGATCGCCACCGTTTCGGTTACTTCAAAACATATGCTTTGCGGATTAATCCCGTAGTGTCGCAGCATGCCGATGATGAAATCAGCCAGCGCCGGATCGCAAACCGATTGCCCCGACAGGTTAATCGTATACATCTGATCCGCGGGGTATTGCAGTTCGGTTTTCAGTTGCGCGGTCGCGGCAAGCGCATTTTCGATAACCCAGCCGTCGAGATCGCGCATCAGATCGTAACGCTCGGCGGTTGGAATAAACAGTCCCGGCGAAATCAGGCTGCCGTCGTCCTGCGGCCAACGCAATAAAAATTCGTAGATTATCTGCGGGCTTGTGTTATCACCCAGGGATACCACAGATTGTAGAGCCAGCTCGAACTCGCCGTTTTTAATCGCTTCCTTGATGCGCGGTAGCCACTGCATCTGACGATATTTCTCGGCGATTTCGACGTCGTCGACACGGTAAACATGTACCATGTCGCGTCCGGAATCCTTGGCCGCGTAGCACGCCAGGTCGGCGGCACTCAACAGGTCGGACAGGTCGCCGCTCATGCGGTTAATCATGACTAGCCCGATGCTGGCGCTGACATCGAATATTTTATCTTCCCACTTGAAATGCATTTCGCGCAGCGCCGCGCGCACCGTCTCGGCCTTTTTCTGCGCCCCATCCAGATTGCAGTTATGCAGCAATAAACCGAATTCATCCCCGCCGAGGCGGGCTACCAGGTCTTCCTCTCGTACCAGAGTCTGCAGAACGCCAGCCAGCCTCTTTAAAAGTTCGTCGCCGGCACTGTGACCGCAGGTATCGTTGACAAGTTTGAACTGATCGAGATCGATGTAACACAGCGCGTTATGTCTGTCGTTCTGGCGACTTAGTTCGAGCGCTTCCTTGACCCGGTTTTCGAATTCGGCCCGATTGATCAGCCCGGTCAGCGAATCGTGGCTGGCCTGATAAACCAGCTGATTGGTCAGCTCCTGCTCGAGGCTGACATCGCGCAAGACCAGCATGGAGCCGATCAGTTGTCCCTGCGAATCCATCAACGGCGCCGCGTTGCCATCGACCGACAGCTGACCAGTGCCATTTTTAAGCACGATATCTATGCCGGTTTGACGCAGGTTGCTTTGCGTCATATCGATATAAAAGTCAACCGGGTCGGATATCGCATCGCCGAACGGCTGGAACTCTAGTTTTACCAGATCCGCGAGGAGGCGACCCCGGGCATCGGCCAGGGTGCAATCCAGCATATGTTCGGCAACCGGATTCATATAGTTGATATTATGATCGACGTCGGTGGTAATCACCGCGTCGTTGATCGAGCGTAACACCACCTCTGCTCGCTCGCGCTCCTTGTACAGCTGCGATTGTGCCTGGTTCTTGTCCCGCTTCAGCAGGTAGCGGCTGCGCAGTTCGAGGACGGTAATCGAATAAACAATCGCGCACAGCAGACCCGACACGATAACCCACAGAAACATGTTTCGAGTCGGAACCAGATGATAATGGGCTATTAATCTGAGCACGATGTTGCCCACCTCGATCCTGGTCTCCAAGACGTCGGTTGCCCCAGGTTCATGATGTGAAAACATGTCACCATCATCGGTTAACAGGCTAAATTCCACAGGTAAACGTGTTCCACCCTTGGCTTGCGAAAAATTAGTCAATTGATCCCAGTCGAGAACGATGGCAAACATGCCGCTGACCTGTTCGAATCTATCCGCGGAGTTTGCCTGTATCGAGCGGCCGAAATAGGTTGGTTTCAATAATACCAGGTGACGCGATTTTCCCAGTCCCTGCGGCGCGGCGATCAGCTGGCTCGCGTTTTCGCTGGCCGCCTTGTAAAAAACCCTCTCCACATTATCGTCTGCAAGCCAGTCCATACCCATCAGGCTCGCCGACGACGGCGTCAAGGGTTCGAGAAAACTGGTGACCAGGTGATAGCCGGGATCTACTGGCCATCTGTTTTTACGCGCGGGACTTTTTATCGAAAACTGGCTGAAACCGGATTCGTGCATTTCCTCGATGAACAGCTGCTTCTCGTCGCGACTGATATAGGACAGGTATTGCATGGAATCGATAAAACGATAATCCTGCAGTATTTCCTCGCTG
>JAOTTY010000281.1 GCA_029864185.1 Gammaproteobacteria bacterium | reverse complement strand
GCGCTCCATCTTGCTGCAGGGATGGCAGGGACCGCTGAATTCCAGCAACGCGTCGCCGATGCGAAACGTCTTGTCTTTCAATGCCAGCAGGTTGATGCCAGCGACCACGATATTGCGGCGCAATAGCGCTGGCGGAATGGATTCTCGCCCGAGGCAGGCGCCGATCACGTCGAGGTGTTCCCGCTGAATTAGCGTCACTTGCCTGGGATTTCCGGCTCGCCCGCTGAAACGATCGCCGTCGAGCCCCCTGGCAACGATCAACTGGACCGAATCGAGCGCTATCATCGGTTCAGAGCGCGATGGTCTGATGCCGATCCACATCACGCGTCCGACCTGGGGCAAGGTGTCCAGCAGCACCTGCAGCGGTTTCGATTCAACCAAACGAAACCCCCCGACGATCCGCTAAGATGCGAGTCGGCGGCCAGCAGCGACGCCCCGGGAGCCTCCTTCGACTGCCTACGACTGGTAGCATGGTTCGGTAACCACTGACTCCGAAACGGTGTTTCAAAGGCAACGATCGTACATTGCCAGTAGCCTTTCCCAGTGCCGTTCGGCCGAATCCCGATGATACTTGCCCTGCCGCAGCGGAAATACGAATCCATGTTCCGTTCCCGGGAATATCTCGACGCGATAATTGATGCCGGAAGCGGCGAGGTGAGTAGCCAGGTCCTCGATCATTTGCCGCGGCGCGTATTCGTCGACCTCGGCGCAGCCAAAGTACATTTCACCCCTGATGCTGGCGGCGGAAAGGTGTGGCGAGTCGTCGGCATCGACGCACAGGCGTACCCCGTGGATCGACGCCGCTGCGGCGATGCGATCGGGAAAGGCGGCCGCGGCCGAGAACGCGAACGGGCCGCTCATGCAGTAACCGACGCAGCCCAGCTTCCCTTCGCGGGCCGCGTTATCCGCTGCGGCGAAATCCATCAGCGAGCGAATGTCATCGCAAACCATGCTGTTGGTCAGCGAATGCATGTGTTCGAACATCTCGTCGCGGCCGGAACTGCTCATATCGAACTCGCGCAGGCGCCGGTAGTAGAGGTTGGGTAGCATCACGTAGTATCCGGCGGTCCCAAGCCGACTGGCCATGTCATGCAATTCTTCGCGCCTGCCCGGTGCATCCATCAGGAACAATATGACCGGGTAGGGACCGTTTTCCTCGGGGTGGGTGACGAGAGTATTCATCAAGCCATCCGTGGTGGGTATGTCGATATCTCGATAAATCATGATTGTCAACCGTATTCAGTTCAAAAAATGCCGAGCGTCCGGGCGCGGTAGCGCGCGGCTGCGGGTTGGCGCGGTCGTCTGCGCCAGCGAAGCGCGGTTACTCGATGCGCAGTCTATTTCGGATTCCCGGACTGCCATAACCGCGCCTGGCGTTCTGTTTCGAGCCGGGTTCTTTCTATGCGCCTGCCCCGTCATTCGGTGCGTCTCAACTCTGGCCCACCAGCACTACGCCAGCGCAGATCAGCATTACACCGAACGCGCGCACCGCGGTGACCTGCTCTCCAATCATCCAGCCGATGATAACCGTAAAAACGAATCCCAGTCCCATCAGGGGGTAGGCCTTGCTCACGTCCCAGGTCGAAATCACTTTGAGCCAGACCAGGGCGGCGAGGGTATAGAGTACGAAACCACCGAATACGAACCGGTCGGAGAATACCGTGATGGCCGAGTGAATGCCGAAAGGCTCCGTCAGCGCCGCCTTGATTTCGCTGCTGGACATTCCTTTCTTCAGGGCAAACTGGGCGCTCACCGCAAAAACGATACTGAGGATAGCAACGATCAGGGTCTTCATAATTGAAAGCCTCGCTACAGGAATAAGGCCGAGATCATCGATGCGACCATTGCCAAAAATACGACCCAGCTGCCGCGATCCCTGATCGCGTAAACCAACGGATCGTCGTGAATTTCTCCTCTCGAGGCCTTTATCCAGAGGCGCGACAGCCAGTAGAAAAGAGCCAGCGCGCCTATCCACAGCATATTAGGGCTTTGGTACCTGGTCGCGGTTTCCGGGGCGTTGATAAACAATCCGAAGACTACGACTGCGGAAACAGACGCGCCGACCCCGAGCGGCCACAGTACGGTCAGATCACCGACGCGGTATCCCCGTCCGCTGGCGCTATCGCTGCCGACCTTTTCATAGGTCACCAGTTCCGAGCATCGCTTGACCAGTGCCAGGCTCAGAAACAGGAACAGGGAAAACGCGAGCAACCAGGTGCTCATCGGTACCTCGATGGCAACCGAGCCCACCAGTATCCTCAGCGTGTAGAGCAGCGATAGCACGATAACGTCGACCAGGGCAAAACGCTTCAGAAACCAGCTGTAGCCGGTCGTCACGACAAGATACAGCAGTACCATAAGGAAAACCTGCGGCGATTTGAACAACGCCAGGCCCAGCCCGGCGACCAGCAGGATGAGTGCAACCAGCATTACCGAGGTCACGGGTATCTCGGCATTTGCAATTGGGCGGAAACGTTTGCGCGGATGCACTCGGTCGCTCTCGATATCGAGGATATCGTTGATCATGTAGGTTGCTGAGGCCACTAACGAAAACGCGAAAAATGCGATCGTCGATGTTATCAACTTGTCGGCGTCGAGAAATGAAAAGGCGGTCAGCAGCGGCACGAATATCAGCAGGTTCTTGAGCCATTGATGAACGCGCAGCGCCCGTAGCCAGGTGCGGTAATTTGTGCGCGTATGCGGAAACTCCGTTTCGATCGGCGTCGTCGAGCGCACGGACTGGCTGACCGCGGCAGAAGCGTTGACGAGCACGGCGGCGGTGGCGGACTTCCAGATAGGAATATCGGCCGCGCTGTCGCCGGCGTAAACGAAGTGTTCGCCGACCCGATCGTAGATCGCCTTCAGCTTGTTCCTGCCTTTCAGATTTATGCCATTTTCGGTTGCAATTACATCGTCGAAAAGACCCAGATGTCTCGATACCTCGTCGGCTACGCGTTTATGCGAGGCGGTCGCGAGTACAATCTGGCGACCGGCGGCCTTTTCCTTGCTCAGGTAGTCGAGCAAGGGTTTGCGGTAGGGCAGTTGCTCCGCCGAGAATTCGGATCTCGATGCGACGAACCGCTTGAATGCCGCCCGCCCGCGGGTTAGCCAGAAAACCATCGCGATGAGGTTGAAAGGGGATTGCTTTAGCAGTCGCACGACGGATTCCACCAGGGTGTCCGACGGGGTCAGCGTCCCGTCGAGATCGACGACTAATGGAAATGCGGCTGGTTTCATCTGCAATTCTGTTTCTTGCTGCACGATCTCGATAACAATATCACTGGGTCGAATCCTATCACCGCTTTCCGACTAAAGATAAATTCACTTGCTCTGACCGATGCCGATATCCATTCGACGCGATTGCCGGACGGGGCCTCGATTCCCCGGGTCCTCTTGCCGGAGCAGCGGAATCTGCCGCTATTCTAGCTGAACTATCGGTCGATACGGATGGATCGGCTTTTAATATATGAGGCTTGCCTGCATAAATCGAGGTGTTTATCCTTGCCGCACCTGCCTTGATGGGGTGAATCCGTCGCAATTGGCCGGGCAATCGGTTCATATCCTTGAATGGAGCAAGCTTTCGATGACAGACCCGGATACCGCGAGTAGATATCATTTTCGCGGTAGCGTCGGTCCCGGTCGCCGTGACGGCTGGATGGTCGGGATGCTGGGATCGACTCGGCGGCTGGCGCCGCGCTGCGGTAATTGCCTGCTCATCGCAGCTGCTTTCGGTCATCGGCTCGATGGCTGAATCGCCGCAAATTGCATTGTTGCAAAGGAGAATGATGACCGGAAAGGCAGCCGAGGAGCGCCAGCGTATCGCTTTTGCGGTGGCCATCGCGGTCGTGTTGCTGGTCAAGCTATACCTGGCTTACACGCTGCCCGTGAATTCCGACGAGGCTTACTTTTATCTATGGGGCAAGTACCTCGACTACGGCTATTACGATCACCCGCCGATGATCGGCTGGTGGCTCGCCGCGCTCGGCAGCGTCAGCGAGTCTCCGCTGGTGCTGCGCACGCCGGCAATCCTGGTGATGCTCGGCGGCGGCGCTTTCGTCTATTACGCCGTGCGCGAACGAGATGCGCGCACCGCGCGTCTGAGCGCGCTGGTTTTTCTGCTGACACCGGTTTACGCACTCGACATCTTGATTACGACCGACATCCCGCTGCTCGCCTTCGCGTGGCTATCGGCCTGGGCCTTCAGCCATGCCCTGCAATCGGACCGCATCGCCTGGTATGCCGTCGCCGGAACGCTGCTCGGCTGCGCTTTCCTCGCCAAGTACTTCGCCGTTCTGCTCGGCCTGGCCTACCTGGCCTACCTCGTCCTCGCACGGCCACCGAGATGGCAGCTGGCGCTTGCGCTGGTGGGCCTCTGCGCTTTGCCCGCGGGTCTGCTCAACCTGGCGTGGAACTACTTTAACTGCTGGGACAATATCCTGTTCAACTCGGTGAATCGAACGCGCGGCGAGCAATGGGAAGTTACCAAGCTGCTGGAATACCTGGGCACCCAGCTGTACATCGTGGGCCCGGTGCTGCTGTACGAGATATGGGCAGCGCGCGGTCGCGTCGCCGCCGCCGCGCGTCACGCGCCGGCGGCGCTATACGCGATCTGCTTTGCTTTGCCGCTGACGATTTACCTGCTGGTGTCGCCGCTTAAATCGATCGGGCTACACTGGGTGCTGATATTCTACCCGTTCCTGTTCATCGTCCTCGGGCACTCGCTCGACCTCCAGGCGCTGCGCCGCGGGGTCGTGTTCGCGGCATTTTTCACGATGCTGCACCTGCTCGGGATAGTCGCGTTGCTGCACGGTCCGGCCGCGTGGTGGCAGGGCAGCAGTTATTACCCGTCCATGTTTTACTACATGAATACCGCTCAGATCGCCCGCGAAATGCAGGCGCAGGTGCCCGCTGCCGAGCTCGCGACCACCAGTTACGCACGCTCGGCAGCGCTCGAGTATCACAGTGGTCGGCGTGTCATCGTGTTTGGCGGCGGCTCGCAGCACGGAAGGCAGGACGATATCCTGACGGATTTCAGGAGCCTGGCCGGACGCGATATTTTCGTGTTGACCGCAGACAGGCCCGATCCCGACCGCTACCAGCCTTTTTTTGCCGACATCGAGCTCATCGAGTTGCGTGTCGCCGAAGCGACGATATACGCGGTACTTGGCCGAGGCTTCGAATATATACCCTACCGGGACCAGG
>JAOTTY010000280.1 GCA_029864185.1 Gammaproteobacteria bacterium | reverse complement strand
GAGCGCCTTCAGCGCAATTAACGACAGCGAAAACTGGACCCCCGACTTGGAGCCCCACATGATGCCGGCGACCAGCGCGACGATGCCGGCGACAGACCAGACGATGACCCAGATCGTATGCAGCGAGATACCGACCGACAGCGCGGCCTGGTGATCGTCGGCGACCGCGCGCAGCGCCCTGCCGATGCGTGTCTTCTGGAAGAAAACAGCCAGGAACGCGACCATGACCGCGGCCGTGACGGCGGCGAAAATCTCCAGTTTTTCGATATAGATGTCGAAGTTGTCCAGCATCCAGTCGGAGGCCCCCTGCGGAATGCCGAGATCGAGCACCTTGACATCCGAGCCCCACAGGATATCGCCCATGCCCTCGAGCACGTAGGCAAGTCCGATGGTGGCCATGAACAGGATTATCGGTTCCTGGTTAACCAGGTGGCGCAACATGACTCTTTCGATCAGCCAGGCCAGAAGAATCATCACCGCGATGGTACCGATAATCGCAAGCCAGATCGGGAAGCCGAACTTCTCCATCAGGCCGACCAGCGTCAGCGCGGCGAACAACGCCATGACGCCCTGCGCGAAGTTGAATATGCCCGAAGCTTTGAAGATCAGCACGAAGCCGAGCGCCACCAGCGAATACATGACGCCGGCCATCAGGCCGCTCAGGGCGACTTCGATAAAGAACAGCATCAGGTCTTCACCTCGCGGCTATACGCTCGAATCAAGTCATCCTCGCGCGAGCTAACGAAGCCGTCCCCGCGCAGGCTCACGAAGTCATCCCCGCTTGCGCGTGGATGGCATCTAATGCGGGGATGACAGGCGGTGTTGCCGGCGCGGGCAGGAGGTTCGATTACGGCCGCGTTATTCATGCGGCACCCCGAGATAAGCGTCGATAACCTTCTGGTTGGCGCGCACCCTGTCGGGCACGTCGTCGGCCAGCTGCTTGCCATAGTCGAGCACCAGCACGCGGTCCGACAGGTCCATGACCACGCCCATGTCGTGCTCGATCAGCGCGATGGTGGTGCCGAACTCCGAATTGACATCGAGCACGAAACGGCACATATCTTCCTTTTCTTCGCTGTTCATGCCCGCCATGGGCTCGTCGAGCAGCAGCAGTTCGGGCTCGGCCGCGAGGGCACGACCCAGCTCGACGCGCTTTTGCAGGCCGTAAGGCAGCTTGCCGACCGGTTTCTTGCGGATGGCCTGAATGCCGAGAAAATCAATGATTTTTTCCGCCGCCTCACGGTTAACGAGTTCCTCGGCACGCGCCGGCCCGATATGCAGCGCCTGCCAGAACAGGTTGGTTTTCATTTTCAGGTTGCGCCCGGACATGATGTTGTCGAGCGTCGACATGCCCTTGAACAGCGCGATGTTCTGGAAGGTGCGCGCGATGCCCTGGCTTGCCGCCACCTGTGGCGCCATCTGCTTGCGGGTTTCGCCCTTGAACGTGATCGAGCCCTGTTGCGGGTGGTAAAAGCCGTTGATGACGTTCAGCATCGAACTCTTGCCGGCGCCGTTAGGCCCGATGATCGAGCGGATTTCGCCGCGCCTGATATCGAAACTGATATTGTCGAGGACCTTCATCACGCCAAACGACAGGCTGATGCTCTCGACTTCGAGGATGACTTCCGCTGGGCCGGATGCGCTCACGCCGCGGCATCCTGCGACAGGGTTACGGCCGGGTACACCTCGGCGTCCCATATCTGCACGTCGGCGGCGAGGGTGCCGGTGCGCCCGTCTTCGAAGGTGACCCGGGTTTCGATATGGCATTGCTGCTTACCCGAGTACAGCGCCTCGACGAGGATATCGTACCTTTCGCCGACGTACTTGCGCCGCACCTTGCGCGTCCGGGTCAGCTCGCCGTCGTCGGCATCGAGCTCCTTGTGCAGAATCAGGAAACGGTGAATCTGCGAATTGGCGAGCCGGCTGTCTTCTGACAGATCCCGGTTGACCTTGTCGATGCACTCCTTGATCAGCTGGTATACCTCCTTGAGGCTGGCGAGGTCGATGTATCCCGAGTAGGCGAGGTTGCGGCGCTCGGCCCAGTTGCCGACCGCGTCGAGGT
Organism: Gammaproteobacteria bacterium; assembly: GCA_029864185.1. Taxonomy (GTDB): domain Bacteria; phylum Pseudomonadota; class Gammaproteobacteria. The sequence continues at coordinate 3,147 of JAOTTY010000280.1, read as the reverse complement.
CGATATTGATGAACGCGGTGCTGAAGTCGCGCCCGTCGCCGTACACCACCGCCTCCTTGATAAACGAAAAGAACTTGAGCTTGTTTTCGATGTACTTCGGCGCGAACAGGGTGCCGTCATTGAGCTTGCCGACATCCTTGGCGCGATCGATGATTTTCAGGTGGCCATTGTGTTCATCGAAAAAACCGGCGTCGCCGGTGTGCACCCAGCCGTCCTCGGTCTTGGTGCTCGCGGTCGACTCGGGATTCTTGTAATAAGACTGGAACACACCCGGGCTGCGGTACATGATTTCGCCATTGTCATCGATCTTGATTTCGACATCGATGGCCGGCGTGCCGACGGTATCGGCGTAGACTTCGCCATCCGGCTGCACGCAGATGAATACCATGCATTCGGTCTGACCATAAAGCTGCTTGATATTAATGCCCAGCGAGCGGTAAAAGTCGAAAATCTCGGGGCCGATGGCCTCACCCGCGGTATAGGCGAGCCGGGTGCGGTTGAATCCAAGCACATCCTTGAGCGGACCGTAGACCAGGATGTCGCCGAGCCGGTATAGCAGCAAGTCCTTGAGCGCAACCTTTTCGCGGTTCAGGATCCTGACCCCGACGCGGCGCGCGTGCTCCATGAAGTAACTGAAAATCCTGCGCTTGATCGCGGCCGCGTCTTCCATGCGGATCATGACCTGGGTCAGCATGTTTTCGTATACGCGGGGCGGAGCGAAATAATAGGTCGGACCGATTTCGCGTAAATCGTTGGCGACGGTGGTCGCATCCTCGGGGCAGCTGACGCAGAAGCCGGCGACGTAAGACTGCGCGTAGGAGAACAGGTTGTCCCCGACCCAGGCCATCGGCAGGTAGGCGAGTACTTCCTCCTGCGATGTCAGTCCTTCGCGGATGATACCGTTACGCGCGGTGATGATGACGTTGTCGTTGGTCAGCACCACGCCTTTCGGGTTACCGGTGGTGCCCGAGGTGTAAAGCATGATGGACACGTCGCTGCCCTTGCCCACCGCGACTTCCCGGTCGTAAAAATCGGGATGATCGCGATCGAACTCGATACCGGCCTGCTGCACCGATTCGAAATCGTGCAGGAAAGCGTGCTCGTAGTGACGCAGGCCGCGGGTGTCGTCGAAGATGATGTGCTCGACCCTGGGGCAACGATCGCGCACCTCGAGCATTTTATCGACCTGCTCCTGGTCTTCGACCAGCGCGATTTTGACGTCGGCGTTATCGAGTACGAAGGCCATTTCATCGGCCACCGAATCCTGGTACAGCGGCACCGGGACGGCGCCGAGGGCCTGCGCCGCGGTCATGCCCCAGTAGAGGCGGGGCCGGTTGTCGCCGATAATCGCGAGCTTTTCGCCGCGCTTGAGCCCCAGGTGAGCCAGGCCGCAGGCCAGTGCGCGGATTTCGATCGCTGCCTCTGCCCAGGTCCAGGATTGCCAGATACCGAGATCCTTTTCGCGTATCGCGTCCTGTTCGGGGCGCAACTGCACGTGGCTGTGCAACAGCTTCGGAAAAGTGTCGAGGACGGGCTCTGGTTCCTTTGGTTCCATAGACAGCCAGTTGTTTTGTTGCTGGACCTGGTTGTGCAGCAGGTTGTAAAGGCTGTATTACAACGTTTATTCGCCGGTCTGTAAAATTTATTTGATGGCGAATCCTGGAGCCGTTCCCGCGTAAGCGGGGATCCCATGACTTTTCCGACGATTCGAGATTCCCGCCTGCATGGGGATAACGATAAATTGCGGGGTGCCCTGGGTGCAGAAAAACGACGCCGTTACGTCGCAAGGCCTGCAATTACTCGTCGTAGGTGTAGAAGCCGCGGCCGCTTTTTCGGCCGAGGTAACCGGCATCGACCATTTGCTGCCAGATCGGGCAGGGCCGGTACTTCGAGTCGCCGAATCCCTCGTGCAGCACCTTGATCACCGCGTAGCAGGTATCGAGCCCGATCAGGTCGGCCAGCATCAGCGGGCCCATCGGATGGGCCATACCCAGTTTCATGATTTCGTCGATGCCCTCGGCGCTGGCGAGGCCCTCGTAGTAGACGTAAGCGGCCTCGTTGAGCATCGGGATCAGGATGCGGTTGGCGACGAAACCCGGACTGTCCTTGGCCTCGACCGGCACCTTGCCGATGAATTCGCTGAGTTCATGCACCTGGCGGTAAACCGCGTCGGAGGTCTGCAGTGCACGGATGACCTCGACCAGCGCCATCATCGGCACCGGGTTCATGAAATGCATGCCGATGACCTGCCCGGCACGCTGCGTGGCGCCGGCGATGCGGGTCAGCGAAATCGACGACGTGTTGCTCGCGAGAATCGCATCGGATTTGCACAGCTGGTCTAGCTGTTTGAAGATATCGAGTTTCAACGATTCGTTTTCGGTCGCGGCCTCGATGACGATATCGACCCCGGCTAGTTCCGCGAGCGATGTTGTCGTTGCGATATTGTTCAGGGTCTTTTCCTTTTCCCGGGCGGCGATCTTTTCCTTCTTGATCAATCGATCGAGGCTGACGGCAATCGTATTCAGGCCGCGCTCGAGCTGGGCTTGACCGATATCCTGCATGATGACCTCGAGGCCCGCCGCCGCGCAAACCTGCGCGATGCCATTGCCCATGGTGCCGGCGCCGACGACGCCTACCGTTTCTATATTCATCGTTTCTCCTGGTCAGGGGGACGGATTGTCATCCCGGATAAAAGGGGACAGTTTACTTATTTCGCGCAGCGAAATAAGTAAACTGTCCCCGCAATTCCCAGCGAAATAAGTAAACTGTCCCCGCAATTCGATTTTTGATGGATACCGGCTTTCGCGGGGATGACGGTCGCCGCAGGCCACCGTCACATGTTGCGTCGGTACTGGCCACCGACCGCGAACAACGCGTTGGTAATTTCGCCGAGCGAGCAGTGGCGCACCGCCTGCACCAGTTCGCTGAAGATATTCTCGTTATTGATCGCCGCCTGGCGCACGCCTTCGAGAGCAGCCGTCGCGGTATCGGCGTGAGCCGCCTTGAATTCGCGTAATCGCTTGATCTGGCTCTGTTTTTCCTCCTCGGTGGAGCGTGCCAGTTCGATTTCGTAAGCCTCGTTGCCGTTCGGGTTGAGGAAGGTATTCACGCCGATGATCGGCAGGGATCCATCGTGCTTGCGATGCT
>JAOTTY010000045.1 GCA_029864185.1 Gammaproteobacteria bacterium | reverse complement strand
CGACGGCTGGCATTACGACAGCAACGACGTGGTGTTTTCGCTGTTGCTGCAGGCACCGGAGGCGGGTGGGGTGTTCGAGTACGCACCTTATATTCGCTCGAAAACCGATGAAAATTACGACGCCGTTGCGAAACTGCTCGAAGACCCGGGCGCGATTGCGGTCAGGCCCGAGATAGCGCCCGGAAACCTCACGGTGTTCAAGGGTGACCTGTCGATGCACCGGGTCACGGAGGTGCAGGGCGCCCGCAAGCGTATCGTCGCGCTGTTCAGTTACGACCGCAATCCTGGCTCCACCTTCGATCAGTGGTATATTATGCAGCTCAGCCAGGGATTACCGAGCTAGCCATGCACGCACAAACACCGGATCTCGACCGACACCCGGTCGCCGAACGCGCCGCCGTCGTCGAGCAGGTGCCGGTAATCGATGTTGCCGATGTGTTCGAGGATTCTTCGAGCGCCGCAGCGGCCGACGCGATCGATCAGATAGCCGAGGCCTGCAGGACCTGGGGGTTTTTCCAGGTCGTCAATCACGGCGTGGGCGACGCGCAGATCCGGGAGGTATGGAAACAGACGCACGCGCTGTTCGCCTTGCCGCTAGAGGAAAAAATGGGAATCGTGCGCACCCGCGAAAATCCGTGGGGATTCTATAACAACGAGCTGACCAAGAATCAGCGCGACAAGAAAGAGGTATTCGATTTCACCTGCAACGGAATCGATCCGATCTATCACCAGGCAAACCGCTGGCCGTTGCGGCACCCGCAGTTCCGCGCCACGATGACGGCTTATCTCGACGCCTGTGCCGGCCTGTCGCTGAAACTGCTCGAAGCATTCTGCCTCGGCCTGGATTTGCCGGCCGACTTCATGCATCGGCACTTCGTGGGCAATCACACCGGCTTCGTGCGACTCAATTACTACCCGGTCAAGGACCCGATGGCGGAGCTGGCGATCGAGCATCAGCCAACCGCCGACCTCGGCATACACCATCATACCGACGCCGGCGCCCTGACTGTGTTGCTGCAGGACGAGGTCAGCGGGCTGCAGGTTTATCGCGACGGGTACTGGTATGACATTCCGACGGTCGCTGGCGCGATGGTTATCAATACCGGCGACATGATGCAGGTATGGTCCAACGATACTTATCGTGCCGCGATCCATCGTGTGCTGGCCATGGATGCGCACGAGCGCTACAGCATCCCGTTTTTCTTCAATCCGGCCGCTGCCTGCCGGGTCAGCCCGCTACCGTCGGTTGTCAGCGAGCAGAACCCGGCGCGTTACGACGCTATCGAGTGGGGCAGTTTTCGCGGCAAACGCTCTGACGGCGATTACGCCGATTACGGCACCGAAGTACAGATCTCGCAATATCGAATCTGAAGCGCAATTGCACCGCCGTCTTCGGTCGATGTCCAGATGAGCCGTTACCGCCCCCCCGGTCCTGCGAAATCCCCGTATATAACGCTCCCGGGCATGCGTGCGCTGGAGGCGGAACAAAAGCAGATTTGGATGAAACGGCGCGAGGTGGTCGCGGCTTTGTCGGCCGCGGCGGCCGAAGGTGACCGTTCGGAAAATGCCGAGTATATTTACCGCAAGAAAGAATTACGCGAGCTGGATCGGCGGATCCGCTACCTGCAGAAACGCATGCCGGAACTCAAAGTGGTCGAGCAGAAGCCGGCCTGCGCTGATCGGGTTTATTTCGGCGCCACGGTAACCCTCGAAGACGAACACGGGGATAGCGTGATCTATCGCATCGTCGGTCCCGATGAATTCGATCGCGAACCACATTACATCAGCGTCGACGCCCCGCTGGCGCGATCGTTGATGAAACGCGAGCTCGGCGACGAGGTCGAAGTCGACGCACCCGGCGGCAGGCTGGTTTACACCATTACCGCCATTGCTTACTGAACGACGACACGGGGCGCATTGAAATGAAGATAACCCGCTTCAGGACCACGCTGGTAAACGTGCCGCTGGAGGCGCCTATTGCGACCGCGATACATCGGATCGAGAGCACCGGCTGCGTGTTGCTCGAGCTCGAAACCGACCAGGGCCTGGTCGGCGAAAGCTACGTGCAAACGCTCAACGGCGTGCGTCTCGGCGCGCTGCACGAAATGTTGCGCGGATTCGCCCACCAGGTCGAGGGCCGCGACCCGCACATGGTCGCGCAAATCTGGCAGGACATCTGGAACGAGATGAATCCGATCGGCCACAAGGGTTTTTCGATTGCCGCACTAAGTGCGATCGATATCGCCTGCTGGGACCTGCTCGGCAAGGCCGCCGGTTTGCCCCTGCACAAGGTATTCGGCGCCTGCAGGGAAAGGGTAAAGACCTACGCCAGCGGCGGCCTGTGGCTGTCGCAGCCGATCGACAGCCTGGTCCGGGAAGCCGCTGGATTCATCGACGCCGGATTTCTGGCGATGAAGCTGCGTCTCGGCAAGGCAACGATCGCGGAAGATATCGAGCGCGTGCGCGCGGTGCGTGACGCGATTGGGCCCGGTATCGAGCTGCTCGTCGACGCCAACCAGTCGCTCGGCGTCAAGCACGCGATCCGGCTCGGCCGGGAGCTCGAACAGTTCGACCTGACCTGGTTCGAGGAGCCGGTGGTCTATCACAACCTGGTCGGTTGCGCCGAAGTGCGCGCCGCGCTTGATACGCCGATCGCCGCCGGCGAAACCGAGTATACACGCTACGGCATGCGCGATATCCTCGCCGCTGCAGCGGTGGACGTGTTGATGCCGGACCTGCAGCGCATCGGCGGATTCAGCGAAATGCGGCGAGTCGCGGCGCTGGCATCCGCCTTTGATATCCCGATCTCGACCCATCTCTTTACCGAGCACAGCCTCTGTATCGCCGGTGCCGAGATTGGCTGTATCTCGATCGAGCACATGCCCTGGACCGCGCCCCTTTTCAACGAGGCGATGGAAATCGGCGGCGGTCTGATTACCATCCCCGATCGCCCCGGCACCGGGTTTAGTTTCGACAGGAAGGCGATCAAACGTTTCGGTGTCTGATAATGTCGATTCTCGAAGGCAATAAGATCTCCGGCCGGTTCTTTACCCGGCTGTTGCTATTGCTGCTGGCTGTGGCCAGCGCCAGCCCCGCGCAGGCCTTCGTCAATCGCAGTTACAGCTCCCTCGAAGAGGCTCAGCCCTTCGCTGGGGATTTTGGAGACATTCTGCGCCAGGGCAAGTTACGCATACTGTTGACCCGTGATTTCACCAGCGCTTCCTATTTACCTCGCAGCCGTTCTCCGCTCGCCGAACAGCAACGAATCGCCGAGGAATTCGCGTTATCCCATGGCCTGATCCCGGAGCTCGTCATCGTCGACAATTTTTCCAAGCTGATCCCTGCGCTGGAAGCGGGTCTGGGCGATATCATCGTCGATAACCTCACGATCAATGATCAGCGTTTCAGGACAATTTCATTCTCGGTGCCGGTCGATCATGTCCGGGAACAGGTAATCGTTGCGAAAGACGACAAATCGGTGCAGCGCGTACGGGACCTCGACGGCAAATCGGTCATGGTGAGCCGGGGTTCGACTTTCTGGCACGCGCTCAGATGGCTCAGGGAAAAGCGCTATCCCAATATAAAAATTATCGATGCGCCGGACGGGGTACAGATCGAAGGGGTGCTCGACGATCTCGCCGCCGGTAACATCGATGCGACGATCATGGATAGTAACCTGGTCGATATCTACCAGTCGTACCGGGATGACTTCCGGGTCGCGGCCAATTTCAGCAGCCAGCGTGATATCGGCTGGGGTGTGCGCAAGAATGCGCCGCAGCTGGTTAGCGAAATTAACCGTTATCTGCAGCTCGAGCACAAGGTCGAAGACCACGACCGGCGTTACACCGACGATTTCGATGAAATCAGGAAGCGCCGCGTTTTGCGTGTATTGCTGCGTAACAACGCGGCCTCGTACTTCATTTATCGCGGCGAATTGATGGGATTCGAATACGAACTCGCGCGCGAGTTCGCCGACTACCATGGGCTGCGCCTCGAGGTCGTGGTGCCGCCCAGTCATCGCGAAATGGCGACGTGGCTGCTGGAAGGCAGGGCCGACATCGCGATGAGTTTTCTCGAGCCTGATCAAAAACAGCGCTGGCTCGGGGTGGCATATTCGAGGCCCTATCACTACGCGCAACAGCACATTGTCGTGCACCAGGATGACCAGGCCACCTCGTTGCGGGACCTCGATTACCGAACGGTTTTCGCGCGGCATCACGGCCGCCACTGGGAGCGGTTATCCCTGCTACAGGAGCAGGGCGCGCGTTTCAGCCTGCGCGCAACCGAGGACAGCGTCGAAACCGAAGAACTGATTCAAATGGTCACGCGCGGCAAGTACAAGGCAACCCTGGCGGACGAGCATATACTCGATATCGAGCTTGCCAAGGGCTTGCCGGTGCGTTCGGCTTACGCGCTCGACGGAGAAATCCCGCACGCGGTTGCCTTGCGCGAGCGTAATCCGAAAATGAAGCAGGCCCTCGACGAGTTCATCAAGCGTATTTTCCGCAGCGAGTTCTATAATGTTACTTACGACAAGTATTTCAAGAACCCCCTTTCGGTACAGCGGCTCGCGCGTGGGCGTATCGTCGATGCGCTCAGAGGTCAGATTTCTCCATACGACGAACTGGTGCGTAAATACGCCAGCCGTTACGGATTCGACTGGCGCCTGGTAACCGCGCAAATGTACCAGGAGAGCAAGTTCGATCCGAAAGCGAAATCGCCGGTGGGGGCGCGCGGTCTGATGCAGTTGATGCCACGCACCGCAAAGTCGATGGGGGTCAAGAACATCGCCGATCCCGCCAGCAGTATTCGCGGCGGTATCAAGTACCTGGACTGGTTGCGGGATCGTTTTGAGGCGGACCTGCCAATTTCGGAACGCATCTGGTTTACGCTCGCGGCCTATAATGCCGGCGCCGGTCACGTGCATGACGCCCGCCGTCTCGCGAAACGGCTCGGGTTCGATTCGGATCGCTGGTTCGGGCATACCGAGGAGGCGATGTTGCTGTTGTCGAACAGAGAGCATGCGAAGCACGCGCGCTACGGTTACATAAACGGCCGGGAGCCAGTCAACTACGTGCGCGATATAAGGCAGCGCTTCGAAGCCTATATCGACCTCAGCGGAGAAATCGCCCTGCTCGACAATTCCGCAAATCCGGGTCCCCGCATTTCACAGATTTCAGGATTCCGCGAGGGCCTTCAGGTCGGTGGTCGGGTCGGCAACTTGCTGCTGCGTCGGATTCTTGCCTGCTGCGATCATTTTTCTGCCGAAAGCGTAGGCCCTGGGATCGTTCATCGCGTCGATCGCGAGCAATCGATCGCCGCGGTAATACCAGACCGACATGCTGGATTCGCTTGCACCGCGACGTATCACGGTCTGGTCGTGCCCCAGGTTCAGGCCGACGATTTGCAGCTTGCAATCGTACTGGTCCGACCAGAACCACGGTAGCGCCGTGTAGGTGACGTCTTCGCCCGCGAGCACGCGCGCGATCAGGTCGCCCTGGTCGGCCGCGTTCTGTACCGATTCGAGCCGGATCTGCATTCCGTCACGGGTAAAGCTGGTGCAATCCCCGGCGGCGAATATATTCGTATCCGCTGTCTGGCAGATTTCGTTGACGCAGATGCCGTTGTCACAGTCGAGACCGGCCGCCGCCGCGAGCTCGGTGTTCGGGCTCGCGCCGATACCGACCAGCACCAGGTCTGCGTCGATTATTGTGCCGTTCTCCATTTCGGCACCGCAAACCCGGCCGGCTTTATCGAGCAGTCTCAGCATGCGCGCCGATTCGCGTATGTCGACGCCGTGGTCCGAGTGCAGCTTGCGGAAATAGCTCGACGTGGCCTGCGCGGCAACCCGTTGCAGGATACGGTCCGCCATTTCCAGCAGCGTAACCTCGAGCCCGAGTTGGCGTCCCGCGGCCGCGGCTTCGAGCCCGATATAGCCGCCGCCGACGATCAGTAGCCTGCGCCCTGCCTTGAATTCGGCTGACATCATGTCGATATCGTCGATGTCACGAAGGGTATAGACGCCGGGCAGATTTCCACCGGCGTCGGCGGGCAGCTTACGCGGTCGGGATCCGGTACAGAGAATCAGCCTGTCGTAGTCGATAACATCGCCGTCGGCGCTGACCACCTGTTTGTCTGCACGCCTGATTTCGACGATGCACGTGCTGAAGCGGGTTTCGACACCCTGCTCGGCGTACCATTCCAGCGGCCGAATAAAAAGGCGTTCAAGTTCGAGCTGGCCGAGCAGGTACTTCTTCGACAGCGGCGGGCGCTGGTAGGGCGGGTGGGACTCTTTGCCGATCAACAGCAGCGGCGCGGCGTTACCGAGTGCGACGTGTCGAGAAATAAAGGCGGCGGCTGCCTGGCCCGCACCAACGATGACAACGGGCGCGGGCATTCAGTTATTCCGGTTCGGGCACATAGAGTACCAGGCCGTCGAGTTCCGGCGAGGCGATGATCTGGCAGCTGAGCCGGCTGTTGTCCGCGCGCTCGACATCGGTCATTTCCAGCATGGTGTCCTCGATTTCGTCAACCTCCCCGGTTCTGGCATACCACTCGGGATCGACGAAGACGTGGCAGGTGGCACAGGAGAGACAGCCGCCGCACTCGCCTTCGATATGCGGCACGTTGTTCGCGGTGGCGGCCTCCATCAGGTTCAGACCGTCTTTGACGTCGGCACTGATTTCGCTGCCGTCCTCCATTTTCCAGGTGATTTTCGCCATGTCGTTTGCCACTGATAAGGTTTGTAAAAACCGCGTAATGTATCCTTTTTTATGGCTGCTGTCTTTGCAATTTACCCGATTTTTTCATTGCCCGGCAATTTCTGCCGCGCTGGATTGGAGCAGCTGCCAGAGCTTTTCCAGGTGGGTTCGCTCGGTCGCCTCGCCGCCGATGGAGACCCGCACCATCCAGCGGTCGTCTAGTTTGGACGGGCTCATGAATGCCGCCCCGGAGCGGTTCAGGTCGCTTAACCAGGACAGCGTATGCCGGTCGAGCGCGTCGCCCTCGAGCCCCGGCGGTTCGTGGCGAATGCAGACGGTCTGCAGATTGACCGGCGCCAGCACACGCCAGTGCTCGGCTGCCTCGACCTGTTCGGCAAACCAGCGCGCATTGTTGAGGTCGCGGCGCAGGCGGGTGCAGATCGCGTCGATACCGTCGATGCCGAGGTGATACCAGAGTTTGAGCGCGCGAAAGCGTCGCCCCAGTGGAATACCCCAGTCGCGATACTGGCGCACCTCGTCATCGACGCTGGAGCGCAGGTAGCTCGGATTGGTGGACATGACGCGCACCAGGTGTTCGGCGTCACGCACGTAAAATAACGAGCAATCGAGGATCGTGCCCATCCACTTGTGCGGATTCCACGAAATCGAGTCGGCATGTTCGACTCCTTCCCAGAGATGGCGGCATTCGGGCAGCAGCATCGCGCTGCCTGCCATGGCCGCGTCGACGTGCAGCCAGCACGCGTGCTCGGCGGCTATTTCAGCCATCTCGGAGACCGGGTCGAAGGCGGTAATCCCGGTGGAGCCGGCCGATGCGACGATCGCGCAGGGTAGTTTTCCGTCGGTGAAATCCTGTTCGATCTGCGCAGCGAGCGCGGTCGGCGACATCGCGCGCGTAACGGGATTCATGCCCACCAGGCGCAGATTTTGACGGCCGAAGCCTGCCAGCAGCGCGGCCTTGATGACCGACGAGTGTGCTTCCTCGGTGGTATAGACGATCAGGGGCTTGTCCTCTTCCTGCAGACCGCCGCGGTTCGCGGAATACTCGCTGACCCTTTCACGCGCGATCAGCAGCGCCGTCAGGCAGGCGGTCGAAGCCGTATCCTGGATGCAGCCCTGCCATTTTTCCGACAGCCCGGTAAGCTGTCGCATCCAGTCGCAGACGACTTCCTCGAGTTCCGTCGCCGCGGGGCAGCTCTCCCAGGAAATGCCCAGCGTGCCAAGGCCCGAACTCGCGATATCGCCGAGTGTCGACGCAAGCGAGGCGTTCGAAGGAAACCAGCCGTAATGCATCGGGTGCTGTACCTGGGTGATACCGGGTACGATCTTCTGTTCCAGTTCATGCAGCATCTGATCGGCGCCGAGCGGCTCCTGCGGTGGCGACGACGCGAAGCGGCGGCGGATTTCGCCCGGTTCGACCTGAGCGCGTACCGGGCGCTGTTCGATACTGCCGCGGTAGTCCGCGATCCAGTCAATAAGCCGATGGCCGGCGGCGCGGAATTCTTCGGGGGTCATGAAAGTTCTCGTATTGGATTCGCGGGCTTCTCAAAATCGAATTTTCAGGTATCGTTGGAAGCGGAGTCAATCACTATCGAGCAGGCATAAGCAACGATGAACAAGTCGATCCGGATAGCGATTCTGGATGCGGTACCCGAGAGTTACTGGGCGGACGATCGAGGCATAACCGACTCGCAGAAATTTATCGATCTGCTGCAACCGTTCAATACGAACGCCCGGCTCGATGCGTATTACGTGTCCAAAAACCAGTTTCCCGGTAACATCCTTGATTATGACGCCTTCCTGGTTACCGGCAGCCCCTGCAGCGTGCACGACGAGCACGACTGGATCGCGCGGCTAGCCGACCTGGTGCGAGAATCGGCTGGACTTGGAAAACGCGTTATCGGTTCCTGCTTCGGGCACCAGCTGGTGGCGCGGGCTTTCGGCGGTGAGGTGGGGCACAATGAAAATGGCTGGTTGATCGGCAATTTTGACCTGCGCATCACCGGCAGGTATGACTGGATGCAGCCCGTGAGCGAGATTACCGGGATGTACCATTTCAACCAGGAACGAGTTACGCGTTTACCGAAGGCCGCAAAGGCGTTTGCCCATACCGATCACTATGCCGACCATGGATACACGATCGGGGACAATGTCATGTGTTTCCAGGGACACCCGGAACAGTCGCGGCTATCGATGATAAACTTTCTCAGGGCTACCGCAAGCGTGACCCCGGAACAGCGCGAACGCGCCGTGCGCAACATCGAGGCCGCGCAACCCGATGCGCATATCTGGGGAGAATGGATGATGCGTTTTATGCTGGCCTGAATCGACTGAATATAACCAGAGGTGACCAGAGTGAAAATAATCGTGGTATTAATAGTCCTGACCGGCTGCGCCATGCCGGCTTACGCCGCCGATATCGAAAACGGCGATGAACTGCATTTCGAGCACTGCACGGGCTGCCACGATTCCGTCGTCTACACGCGGGAAAACCGCAACGTCCACACCTACCAGCGACTCGGCACCCAGGTGCGTTTTTGCAAGGACAGCCTCGGCCTGACCTGGTTCGACGACGAGGTCGAAGACGTCATCGAGTTCCTGAACCGAAAGTACTACCACTTCGAGAACTGAAATTCCTCTCGCCGATCGGCCCGGGAAATCCAGCCGGCGGGAGTCTTGCCGATCACGGGATACCCACGGCGTCGCGATCAGCCCGAACCAGGCAATTTCGAGCAGTGGACTCCCGGGACGGGCATGACCGACAGCGCGGTATTGGTCACGAGACGGGTTGAAAATCCCCGGGGTTTAATACTGTCTATTGTCCATAGACTTCGAGCGACACGCGCTCGAGCAATTTCGAATAAAACTCGACATCTTCTTTGGGCAGATTCTGATGAGTTGCCAGAAATTCGTCGACCGGCAATCCCGACGCCGCCCCGGTCAGTTTGCCCGCGCGGGTAAATATCGACTTGCGCACGAAGGTCTCGGCGCTGTCGTGGCAGCCGCCGCAATCATTGTCAAACCGGGCCGACGTGTTCGCCTGTGCGCGCAGCAAGTCGTAAATCGCTTCGATCCCATGATCGGGTATATAGTGATTGCGCAGGAACAGGCGCAGGTTTTTGACGTGGTGTTGACCCTGCAGCCGGTCGCCGAATACCCACAGGTACTTGCCCGAAAATTCAGCTGCCTCTCCGTGACACTGCTCGCAGCGATTGTCCCAGAGTGCGTTGGCATCCATTGCCTCCGCCGCATCGGGTTGCAGGAATAACAGTGCCGCAATCAGAGTTGAGAGAAAGTGTTGCATCTTGTGATTACCGGTCCTGCTATTTTTTGGCGAAGAGGATGCTACCATCTGCCGATAATGACTCCCATCGATTCGTTACGTTCGGGACCCATGCCGGCCAGGTCCTCGTAAAGGGTACCGATTCTGGGTTTCAGGCGTCGACGCCAGTCGAACAGCAGGTGCCGCATTTCCGAGCGAATCTTTTTGTGCTTCGGATCACCGCCGAGGTCGAACAGCTCGTCGGGATCTTGTTGCAGATCGAATAGCTGCGGACGAAAAGCATGGTGGTGAATATATTTCCAGCGCCTGTGCCGTATCATCGTGGCGCGGCAATCGTAAGGCGCCAGGCCGAGCAGTTGGCGTACGCCGCGGGCGGAATAATCTGTCTCGCTGACCACGTGCTGGCGCCAGTCGCGCGGCGCCACCCGCGAGCGCAGCAGCGGCATCAGCGAATAACCCTCGACGCGCTCGTGATTGATATTACCGCCGGCATATTCGACGAAGGTCGGCAGCAGATCGACCGCCTCGACCATTTCATTGCAGACGCTACCGCGGGTTTCGTCGGCGGTAGAGTTGGGATTGACGATAATCAGGGGGATTTTCGCCGAGGGCTCGTGGAACAGGTCTTTTTCACCGAGCCAGTGATCGCCGAGATACTCGCCGTGGTCGCTGGTAAACACGATCATCGTCCGGTCGAACATATCGCGCTGCTTCATGTAATCGAACAGGCGCCCGAGCTGGTCGTCGATCTGTTTGACCAGGCCCATGTATACCGGGACCAGACGTTCGCGCAGGTCGTCGCGCGCCCAGGTTTCGCTGTATTCCTGTTGCATGAAGGCCCGGTACACCGGGTGTGGATCGAGCCCCTCCGCCTCGGAGCGCACGACGTCCTGCACCGCATCGGCGCCGAAAAGATTATGATAGGGACTCGGCGCGATCAGCGGCCAGTGCGGCTTGATATACGACAGGTGCAGGCACCAGGGCTGATCTCCCTGTTGCTGCTCCAGGAAATCAATCGCGCGACCGGTGAGAAAGGGCGTCTCGGAATGCTCCTCGGCAACGCGCGCCGGGTAGGCCGAGTTTCGCAGCCGCCAGCCGGAGCGGATATTGCCATCCCTGTCTTCGGCGCTGTTGGCATAGTCCTGCCAGGGATTTTTGCCGGCATAGCCGGCGGAATTCAAAAAGGCGGTGTAACCCTGGTTTTCGGGTAGCAGCGCGTCGGGATACAGGCCCTCGTGCCATTCGAATGGTTCGAATCCACCGCAGGCAGCCGCGCGGGCATAGCTCGACCCGAGATCTACGCCGAATGCCGCAAGCATTTCGGGATCCTTGCGGTTGTCCGCCTTGCCGACCAGTGCGCTGCGGTAGCGCAACGGCCTGAGATAGTCGGCAATCGTCAGGTCGTCGAGCCGGGTCGGATCCTCGTTGCACATAACGCCATGGCTCGATGGGTAGCGGCCGGTATAGAAACTCGCGCGTGATGGGCCGCATAACGGCGACTGGCAATAGGCGTTGGCAAAGCGGACGCCGCGCGCAGCCAGCGCATCGATGTTCGGGGTATGCAATTTCAGGTGGCCGTAGCAGGACAGGTAATCCCAGCGTAACTGGTCGCACATGATAAACAGAATATTTCGCGGCATCGGCAATCGTCCGGAGAAATCAGGGGGACGCAATAGTTAAATGTAATTCCGCTGACACAATACTTGATTTCCTGTCATCGGTAAAAAAATCCGATCCTGTCCCGATCAGGTATAGTTCCCCGGGAATTTTTTGCAGCCGGAGCTGGATTGTCATCTTTACCTAGTCGATGACGAGGTCGCCCAGGTAGGGGAGGTTCAACGCGTTGACGACTGGAGCAATGCGGACGCCCTTGCGCGCGGCCCAGGCCAGGTTTTCCCAGTGCAGCGGGATGAAAGCGGCGTCCTGATAGATCCTCGCCTCGATACTCTGCAACATTTCGGAGCGCTTTTTCGGATCGGTTTCGGCGTTCGACTGAACGGTCATCTGGTCGACGTATTCGCTCGAGTAGTTACCCGCGTTGTAAGCGCCCATGCCGGTGCTCGGGTTCGGGGTCATCGCCAGGAATTCGAAAAAGTTGGCGCTGTCCTCGGTATCCGAGTGCCAGCCGATCATCATGATGTCCGCGGCGCGATCGTCGAAAGCCGGCGAGTACTGGGTCTCGGGCAGGGTTAGCAGGTCAACCCGGATATTGATTCTGGACAACATCGAGGCGACCTCCTGCGCGATCTTGCCGTCGTTGATATAGCGGTCGTTGGGCGCCATCATGGTCACGCCGAAGCCATTTTCGTGGCCCGAGTCCTGCATCAGTTTGCGCGCCAGCGCGAGATCGTAGCGTGGCTTCAGTTTCGGGTTGTGGCCGAGATAACCGCTGGGGCTGAACTGCGCAGCCGTGGTGGCGAAGCCTTGCATGGTCTTGCGCACGATGTCCTCGTTATTGATCGCGAGCGCCATCGCCAGTCGCACGCGTTGATCGCGAAACTCCGGTCGTCGCTGCTGATTCATCTGGAGACCGATAATACGCGTTCCGGGAATGGTGATCAGTTCGACGCTGCTCGAGGAGCGAATCTGGCCGAAGTCGGCGAGCGGCACCGGCGCGATGAGGTCGACGGTGCCGGCGAATAGCGCGGCGACACGCGCCTGGTCATCCTCGATTGGCGTCAGCACGATGCGCGATACGTTGCCCGGGGAGCGCTGGTCCCAGTAGTCGGCAAATCGGTCGAAGACGATACGGGCGCCCTGCTCGCTCGAGGTGACCCGGTACGGGCCGGTACCGGACAGGTGGGTCGACGCGAAGGAGTCGCCGTTCTTGATGATCACGTTCTTGCCGTTGCCTGCCTCGTCGGTGCCGGTATAGAACTTGCTGTCCATCGGAAAAATATAGGTTGCGGCGTTTAGCAGCAGTGGGTCGGGGTCTCTCGTCACCAGTTCGATGGTGTAATCGTCGATGATCCTGAGCTCGACGAATCCGGCGAATATCGCCTGGTAATCGGCGCTCGACCTGAGTCGGTCAAAAGTCCACTTGACGTCCCTCGCGGTCATGGTGTTGCCGCTGTGAAACCTGACGCCCCGGCGCAGCGTGAAACGCACCGTGGTCGGGTTCAGTCGTTGGTAAGCGGTTGCCAGCCTCGGCTCGAAGGCGAGTTCACTGGTCCACCGAATCAATGGATCGAAAGACAGGTGCGAAAGTTTCAATACGCTGTCGGAGAGCTGCTCGTGGATATCCAGCGTCGTCGGACCCGATTCATAGGCAATCTTCAGTTCCCTGGCCTGGGCGGTGCCAAATACCAGCAGTCCGACCAATACCAGGCAGGCTGTCAGAAGAGAACGATTTTGCATTTCGGTATCTCCGTTGCCTTTAGCTGTGTACGAGGGATTCTTATCTACTTTATTTCAAACTGCCAGGTCGAAACCCGATGCTAGCGCGAGCACTAGTAAATAGCCACCTCTCCGAGCAGCCAGTCGACTTTTTCGTCGCCTTCGAGGGTCAGCCGCTTGCGCGTATGGTAATTGAGTTGCGGGGTTGACTTGAGTAATTTCTGGTAGGCGGTCGCGTCGATGGATATCAGGCCGCAATCGGTGGTCGCGGTCATTTCGGCGACACGGCTGTCGGTATAGGCGCGCCAGCCAAGTTCTTCGCCGTTGACGATTTTTTCCTCGCTGCCGTCGTCGTGAATGATCGAGCCGAAGCCCTCCACGAAGATGTACAGGTGTGCATCGTCTAGCCACATGGTTTTGCCGCCCTCGACGACCTTCCACTCGGCAATGCGGGAGATCTTGTCGGTTACGGTGGAGGCCAGATCGGCGAACTGGGGCAGCAGCTTGACGACCGGGCGCAACAGCCAGCGGTCCTCGAGTTTTTCCTGCAGGCCGCTGTAGCGGATGAAATTGCGGAAAGTTTCCTCGGCGAAAACGCAGACCGTTACCGGCGTCTTGGCGACGACGCTGGCGTTGCGGATGCCGGAGCCGGTCAGTACCGCCATCTCGCCGATGACGTCTCCGGCCTGCAGCATTGCCACGGTCTCGCGCTTGCCTTCCTCGACACGCACGACTTCGCAGTAGCCCGTCAATATGAGGTAAACCGAGCCGTGAGTCACAGCTTCCTGCACGATGATGACATCCTCGGCGTTGTAGCGATAGATTTCCTGTTCCGCGAGCAGGTTGCGCATCCAGCGGTTCGGGAAGGGCTGCCCCAGCCACAGCGTCAGATAGTGATTGATCTGCGACGTGTAAATCATGCTGTCGCCCTCGATCAAGGTGTAGCGCTTGCCGGAACTTGCCAGCGAGAAGGTCGTTTGCAGCGCCTCGGGGACTTCCTCGACGTGCACGAAGACGACCCGTTCCGCCTCGGAATCCAGCGCGTCGGCAGGGTCGCCGTGAATCTCGCCGGCGCCGCCGTCAGCGATCAGCAGGTGAAAATTCTGCTTGTAGAGGCGTTCGAGATTCTCAATCGTCTCGCGGCGGACGATGCCGGACTCGCCCATCTTGCGCACCGCGGCCATGTTCTGATTGTCGCCGACGATGCAGACGTCGCGAAACTGCCCCTTGTGGATGGTGGAAAAGGTCGCACCGATGGTCGGTATGCTGTGTACCGTGTTGTGCACCTTGATATTGAGCCCGTAGTAATTGATCGTGTCGCCAGGGTTCACCTTGAGCAACCGGAAGTGTTCGGTAACCGTATCGAGTTTCCAACCGAGGCTGCAGCTCAGTTTTTCCATCGCCATATTGAAAATTTCCAGCGTCGTAATCACCTCGACGCAGTGCGGCATTTCCATCAACGGAAACATCGAGCAGTGGTCGTCATGCAGGTGCGTCAGGAACACCGCCGAGACCTGGTTCTTGGAAATCCCGCGCGCGAACAGGTGCTTGTCCAGAAACGGGATCGAATCGATCAACAGGTAGTCGCCGTTATAGCAAAGCGCGAGGCCGGTGCATGGCTCGGTCTTGGAAAAACCGGAGGCGCCACCCAGAACCTCGATGCCCATTTTCGTCAACCCACCCGGCACGTAATCGGTCGGCACGGGATAGGGCGGAGTCAGCTCGACGCCGTCATTTAGGTCGACGTAGACGTCGCCGCCGCGGTTGCTGACGAGGTAGCGGTCCACGCCCTTGTGCTCGATCGCGAAATCGCCAACCACGGCCAGGTTATTTTCGAACGGAACCGGGTTGAAAAATTCGTCCACCGCGATTATTGCGCCGGCGTCGTTCTTCAGCGCGAGCGCTTCGGAAACCGCGAGCCATTCGTTTTTCAGGGCCTCGTCGGTATGCCACTTGTCGAGTTCCGCCCTGGTGGGTCCGAGCAGGGTATAGCGCAACAGGCGCATCGCGTGGCTGATCGAGTCGGTGTTGCCAACCAGGTTGATTTTACGTTTCTCGGCGAGGCCCTTGGCGAAGAACAGGAAAAAATAAAGCGGAAACTCGAGGTTGTTGAGCAGCGATCCGTTCTTTTCGCGAATGTCGGTCAGCACCAGCGTATCGAAACGCGAAATGCCCTCTCGCAACAGGCCTTTTAAAACCTCGGGCGGCTGGCCGAACAGGATGACCTCGGATTCGTCCCTGACGATTCTGCTGCCGGGTGCGGGGGTAAGTATCTGTGGCTCAGCCATTTTCCGGATAGTTTATGTCTACCAATCAAGTGTAACCCGCTGCTTGGGGTGGTGGAAGGCGAAAAGTGTTAGATTATTTGCATAAATTCGACTTGTAAACTCGGGGAATGCAACTATGGCTGCAGCCGGTGGTGGTATAGTTGCTCGTAATAGGGTTGCGCCTCCAGCGCAATCTGCCGCTCCCTGGCGCGGAGTTCGTAGGTCTTTTCACGGTAGGGGGCGAAGCCTGTCGAATTCCATACCGAGTCATACCAGTATTTCGCCCACACGCCGTCGCTGGCGCGCGGGCCTCGCGGCCAGTGCAGCATTTGCGTGACAAACTCGATATCGAGACGCGCACAGATTGCCCGCAGCATGGTCTCGGGATCCAGCAGGAACTCGCGGCTGTCGATAACCATCGGGATCTCGCCGGTCATGTCGCGCACCTGCTCGAACAGCCGGGCCTGTTGTGCGAAGCCGATATCGGCCAGCGTGACGTCGGCGCGCACCGCCGCGTAAGACGCGATGACCGCCTCGGGCTCGCGGATCAGAAAGCAGTTGGCCAGCGCAGCCAGCCAGCCGCGTTCGAGTTGCGGCAACAAGTGCAGAGTCATGTGTTTCTGGTAAAAGATAGGCCTGTCGCCAGGGATGTCGCCGATGCAGCGGGCAATGATGGCCGCCGCATCGGTACCCTGATCGGCGATTACTTCGGCGGCGCCCGGATGCTCGATTCCGGTTGCATCCAGGTAATAACCGTAGAGAGGCTCGTCCCAGACCGTGCAATCACCTCGATTCTCGAAGGCGCGCATCATCGCGGTGGAGATGTTGCGCGGGCCAGACCACATCGCGATGCGCAGCGGCTTCAGCTGCATTCCCGTTCGAGCATACGCAGGTATAGCTGCTGTAGTTTCTCGACCATGGGCCCGCGCTTGCCGCTGCCGATGATGCGCCCGTCGACCTCCCGTACCGGCGCAAGACCGGCGAAGGTACCGGTGACAAAGGCTTCGTCCGCGCCGTAAACGTCGGTCAGGCTGAAGTTTTTCTGCGCCACCGGAATACTGTGCTGTTCGCATAGCGCGATCACGTTGCCGCGGGTGATGCCGCCGAGGCAATAGTCGCCGCTCGAGGTCCAGACCTCGCCCCTGCGGACGATAAAAAAATGCGTCGAGTTGCAGGTCGCAACGAAACCGTGCGGATCAAGCATCAGTGCCTCGTCGGCACCGGCCTTGGCGGCCTGGATACAGGCGGTAATACAGTTAAGTTTCGAATGGCTGTTGAGCTTCGGGTCCTGGACATCGGGATAGCCGCGGCGTACGTGCACGGTGAACAGCCGGATACCCGTGGCCGAGGTCTCCGGCAACGCCTGCTTGTACTCTGGAATTATGACGATAGTGGGTGGTGTAATGGTAACCCTCGGGTCCTGGTAGGGGGTTGCCTTAATTCCGCGCGAGACCATCAGGCGGATGTGCACGCCATCGCGCATGTTGTTTTTATCGAGCAGGCGGTATAGCCGCGCGGTGAGTTCGGGCGCGTCGATTTCCATCTCCATATCGAGGGCCTTCGCGCCCTCGTAGAGCCGATCCAGGTGCTGATCGAGAAAGGCGATTTTCCCATTGTGTACGCGCAAACCTTCCCAGACTCCGTCACCGAGCACGAAGCCGCTGTCGAACACCGAGATCCGCGCGGCGTCACGCGCAAAGTACTCGCCGTTGATATCGATCAGAATATCCGCGTTGCGCGGATCGTCCTGGTACTCGTGGGTACCCTTGCCGGTCATCGCTTACCGCTCATCGATGCTGCCCAGTTCGAACTCGTGGCCGCGGCTGGTCACGCTCAGGTAACGCGAACCATCGCGAAGCTTCTCGTCGGCAAGGTTGGCCAGGTCGAAGAATGCGCTGCGGCTAATCAGCGCCTCGAGCCCGTCGCGCGCGCGCACGTAAGGTCTCGGCTCGCCGCTGGACGGGTCCGTCTCGACGCGGATCGGATGATCGCCGTCGACCAGGATGCGGTCACCGATATTGGTGGTGAACACCAGGGCGGGCTCCCCGTCGGCGTCGATTCGTTCGACCAGGGTTGCGACGAAGGGTGCATCCTCGACCTCGATGCGCAGTTTTTCGGCGGGCGTGACCAGGAAATATTCATCCCGCTCGCGGCGCAGAATCCCGGCAAACAGCTTTACCAGCGAGTCGCGCTGAAACCTGCGGCCCTGGTGGTACCAGCTGCCGTCGGCCGCGATGCGGATATCGATATCGCCCCGCTGTCGCGGGTTCCAGTCGCGCCTGGTGGCGCTCTGTGCTTCGCGGGTCCTTAAATCCGCCAAGATTGCATCGAGTTCAGACATCACCTAATTCTGTCGCTATAACCCCGTGGACACAATACTTAATTAGTTGAATCAAGCTATTCTGTCCCCGCGTTCAGATAGTTGCCACCGACACGGATTGCCCTGCCGCTGGTGGTCGTTTGCAATTCGTTGGCGTTGGCCAGCAGGCATGGGAGTAGCGTTAACTTCGGTATTATGGAAACCGATGTCGACCCGATCTCTCGGCTCGAAGCGATTAAGTCAGTGATCGAGCGCAGCTCCGAAAACCCTGTTTTCGACTGGATGAATTACGGACGCACTGCCGGCTCAGGCTATCGTAACCAGGCAAGATGACATATACTTTTTACGCAGCGTCACCTACCCGGGGGTCGGTTCAACATGAAGCGAAGAGGATTTGTCAAACTGTGCGCGACGGCAGTCGCCGGAGTAACCGCAAGCCCGCAGTTACTGGCCAGTACAGGCCAGGAATATCATCGCTATGGACGGGTCGCGCTGATCGATTCGCATACGCGCGAACCCGTCAAGGCGGCGGCGCTCGACGTCGGCGAAACCTATATTTTTCATTATCCGTTCGTTTCGACGCCCTGTTTCCTGATCGATCTCGGCAAATCGGTCAAGGCTAAAGTCAATCTGCAGACGCGGGAAGGTAAACGTTACCGCTGGCAGGGCGGTTGCGGTCCGGGAAGTTCGGTGGTGGCATTTTCGGCCATTTGCGCGCACAAGATGAGCCACCCGGCGCCGTCTGTCAGTTTTATCAACTACCGCCATGGCGAGACCCGGTTTCGCAACAGCAATGATGAAATCGAGCAGCGCCCCGGTGTGATCTACTGTTGCTCGGAAAAAAGCGTATACGATCCCGCGTTCGGCGGTCGCGTGCTGGGTGGCCCGGCACCGCAGCCGCTGGCCGCGATCGACCTCGAATTCGACGAGGGCGAGGATGCTTTTTACGCCACGGCGACGATCGGTGGCGAAATGTTCGAGCGCTATTTCGCGAGCTTTCACGACCGCCTGGTGCTGCAGCATGGCCGCACCGATATCGATAGCGTCATGAGCGGCAGCACCGAGCTGTTGCGGCTGCGCGATTACACACAGAACGCGGTGAACTGCCAGGCCTGACCCGGTTGGCGTATCGCATCCCCGGGCCGCAATTCTGGACCGGGCTGTGCTAATATAGCGCGCTCAGATCCTTCCAGGACTCCCGATGGCAGGTCAATATCTAACCGGCAAACTTGCCGTGATCCTGCACGCGGATGTCGTAGGGTCGACCCTGCTGGTGCAACGCGATGAGCAAAAGGCGCACCGGCGGATCCAGGATTCGTTTCAGCGTTTCGCACAGACAATTTCCAGGTATCACGGTCAGGTGCGCGAACTGCGTGGCGATGCGCTCCTGGCCGAATTTGATCGCGCCTCCGACGCCGTGTCGGCTGCGCTGGCGTTCCAGTCGGAGCAGTCGGAATACAATAAGCGGATCGATGACGAGATCCGGCCCGAGGTGCGGATCGGCGTTGCCCTCGGAGAGGTTATCATTGCCGATAACACGATAACCGGCGCAGGCGTGGTGCTGGCGCAGCGCCTCGAACAGTTGTCGCAACCCGGTGGGCTTTGCATAACGCCAGCGATTCGAGAAGCATTACCGCGGCGATTACCTTTCGTTTTAGATAATCAGGGTGAACGGCAATTAAAAGGTTTTGACGAGCCCGTCGGTGTGTACCGGGTTTCATTGCAATCCGGTGCCGTAGTGCCAGCTCCGGTTGTAAATCAGGAGAGTTTTTCCCCCAGGCGCTCAAACAGTTTCAGGTACGTTGTGGTGATTATGCTGCTGGCAATTTCGAGCGCCGCGGCCTATGGATATTTCTTGCGGCAGGCGCAGCAGGAAACGTTAAAGTCCGAAACCATTGTGCAGGCGCAGGTCGAAAAACCCTCCATCGCCGTTTTGCCCTTTGCCAACATCAGTGGCGATCCTGATCAGGAGTATTTCGCTGACGGTATTACCGAGGACCTGACCACCGATTTGTCGCGAATCTCGGGCCTGTTCGTAGTCGCTCGCAACTCCAGTTTTGCCTACAAGGGCCGCTCGGTCGATGTGCGCACCGTCGCACGGGAACTCGGCGTAGGTTATGTGCTCGAGGGCAGCGTACGCCGCATCGGTGAACAGATTCGTATCAACGCCCAGCTTATCGACGGTGAGAGCGGAGGCCACATCTGGGCTGCGCGCTTTGATGGCGCCATGGCCGACGTTTTCGCGCTGCAGGATCACGTCAATCGCAAGATTGTCGCGGCACTCGAGGTCAGCCTGACGCCGGCGGACGAGCGAACATTCGACCGGGTTGAAACCGGCAGTCCCGAAGCCTATGACCTTATGCTGCGTGGAATCGAGCGCTACAACACCTTTACCAGCGAAGCGATTGTAGAGGCGCGAGAATTATTCAGGCAGGCCGCGGTTATCGACCCCGGCTACGCCAGGGCCTATGCCAATATCGCCTGGACGCATGCGACCGAAGTCAATTTTTTCTGGTCTGAAGATCGCCAGAAATCGATCCGCCTGGGGCTCGAATTTGCACGCAAGGCGGGGGAACTGGACGACAGTATCCCGCAGATTTACCTTACCCGAAGTATTCTCTACCTGTCGCAGCGTCAGCATCAGGACGCGCTCGAGGCGGCCAGGCGCACCATCGAGGTCCATCCGAATTATGCAGATGGTTATGCCACGCTTGGATTTATCGCGAGCTACTCGGGAGAATTCAAAACCGGGCTGGCGGCGATAAACCGGGCAATGCAGATTAATCCGCAGGGCACCGCCATCTATCTCGATATCAAAGGCCGGATTCTGTTTCTAATGGGTAGATACGAAGAGGCGCTGCCGTTGGTCGAGGATAGTGCAGCGCGTAACCCGGCACTCGATCGTACTCAGTTAAACCTGGCGGCTATCTATGCCGAG
>JAOTTY010000044.1 GCA_029864185.1 Gammaproteobacteria bacterium | reverse complement strand
TCAGCGGCTATTCGAAAACCGTATCGTTCCGTGTTCGAGGGTGGATGCCCCATCCCGAAGGCCCCTCAGGTTTTCGAATCCGACCCAAAAGTCGCGAGATCGAGATACCCTGTGATAGTGCCTGCCGCCCCAACAGCGGACCCTCGAAATTCCTCGCCAGGCAACAGTTTTCGAACCCGGGCAGGCGCCCACTTTTCCCGCATCCGATGCAGTATCACGGCCGGTTTATGAGCCACCGCAACCCTCGGGCGCCGATGGTCTTTCGTTCTCCTTACGTGGTTACTTCGACCTTTCGACCAACGCCGCCGCTCCGCACGCACTGCCGGTGCATGAGCCTGCCTGACCAGCGCACGGTGCGCACCGGGATCGCCGGCCTTCGGGAAATTTCCCGAACGAACCGGCGCTCCCGTCTGGCGACGCCCGCTACTAGAAGAACACGATCAAATACCTGCCGGTCAAGGTTAGCGGCGGTTCGGTCGTAATAATGTCATTGGCCTTGATCGTCTCCGTGAGCACAAGAGAATCGAAGGACACACCGCCGATCTTGCCGCTGCCCGGCGCCGCAATTTCGAAACCAAGGCGCGTGAGCAGCTCATTCTGGATTACCTGGGTATAACCCACGTAATCGATGCCACCGTTCAGCAGCGTACCGTCGATCGAATCACCGAACCAGCAGTCAGCGAAGGTTTGACGAAAACTGTCGCCCGGCCCCACCCGGTTATCGCCGCTGTCATCGAGCCAGTCAAAAGTGAATCCACCCGGATTCACTGCTGGCCCACCTGCCCAGGTGCCCGAGAACATTTCGCAGGAATCAAAAATCGAAGTCCCGCCGGCGAAGAGGTCATCGACGATGAATGGAAACACTTCCCCGGCGTCAAGACCCTGGTCGACGATGAATGAGACCGCTGCCCAGCTAAACGAGGCCTGCAGTTCCACCAGGGAGCTTCCCGGGTTATCTGCCAGATTCTCAAATTCATCCCATGAATAACAGTCGTTTGGGAGTGCGGGCACTGCTATTACCTGTACTTCAGCACCGGGTGAATTGGCATCGCAGTCCGTGACGCCAACGAGGATATCGGCCAGTCCATCGGCTTGCGGGTCGATGCGTATAACACCCGTATTGGGCCGATCGGACCCGATGGGATTGTAGATCCACATATCTTCAACCAGGATATTGACGTTACCCAAAAATGCGGGAACCGTCAGGTCGGTGATAAACATGCTGCCGACATCCACCGTTTGTAGCTCGCAGATTTCGGTGTTCTGATCGCAGATCACCGTACCCTGCAAGTCCGGTTCCGTGCTTAACGAGAATTCCCCCGGCCTGTCGATATCAATTACGGAATTTCCGGCACCTCCCTCGAGCGGACCACCGATCCGGAAACTATAGATCGAACTGATGATTAAATCGTCGAATTCGTCCTCGTCGTCACCGCCACCGGAGGCCAGAATACCCAGAAAACCCAGCAGATACAGGCAGGTCAACGCCAGGTTGCGCAATCCTCTAGAAGCATTATTTTTCATGATTTTTCTCTCCCGAACGATAAGTAAGAATGAGCAGTGCAATAGATCCGCCGATAATCGAAGCCAGCAGATCTAACCGATCGAATGTGCCGCGGGTCCAGTAAGGCCCGACAAGTTCCCAGATGGGTTCGGATAACCGTTCGCGCAGCCACGCAACGAGTGGCTCCGCAATCAGCCGGTGTTGCACCAACTCCAGGCACAGCGCAACCGCAATCCAGAGCAGGCAATGAAAACGGGCGCCGGCAGTCGACGAGGCACAGGAGCCAATAAGCAATCCCAGCGCCAGGGTGTAAAAAAAGGAAGGCGCGCTGCCAAATATTCCGGCTTGTGCGGATAGATCCGGAATCATGATTTGAAATCTTGCTAATAATTCAGGGGGGTAGAGGCGGGTAAAGCAATACACCGAGATTGCCGCCGACAATGAAAATACTGCCAGACCAAGTTTCCACCTCAATGTTGTATTTCTAGTCATAAAAAAATTCCGACTACAGCAGGACTCATCCCGCTGTTTTTTGGCATTGATATATTTTCAGAATATTTTTATATGGACACGACCCGATATCGCAAAACACCGTCTGTTTAATATAAATCCCTAAAATTTCAGGATATTGACATGGATCAACGTGTGACTGCCTGTCGGGTAGAAATCTAGCAGCGTCAAACGCGGGACAGTTTTTTTCGCGAAAGCCGGGAGTCCGGATATGGCGATGGATTCAACCGCTCGAAGCGACAATATAATTTGTAGAGCAGAAGATGGAATGCAGGCAATGGCCCGGTTGAAAATGCCTGCCCTGTGGGCAGGATGCCGGGCGCCACCGCGCAGCGGGGTAAAGAAATAATTCATCTACGGCCGTCGGATGGCATCAAGATTTACAGCGATGGCAGCCAGGATCGGGTACAATTCCATGAAGTCCGGTCGTCCCGTGTTGTACTTATTTTTTTGGTTTCAGTTATCCTGACAATAGCAGTGGCTTACCCGATACCGGGATAAAAATGAAAATATGCCGAACACCCTTCGCGCCTGCCATCTTGCTGGCGATTTCATCGATTGGATTCTCCAGCCTGGCACAGGCTGCCGTTTGCGATGTCGATAAAGATGGCGACGTGGATCGCCGGGATCTCGGCTTGATCGTCAGTGCGCGCAATACCCCGGCTGGTGGACCCGGCGACCCTCGCGATGCCGACGGCGACGGTAACATCACGATGGTCGATGCACGTACCTGCGTCAGGCAGTGTAATTTGTCGGGCTGTAAGATAATCGATCCCGGTGCCTCGCCCGCAACCGGTAACGCAGGCCAGCTTGATGCACCGGGCGCTACCCGGATGCAGGAAGCGGTCAAAGATGCCGGTAAACCAGGTGTGGCGACTTCCGAGCGGTCGGGTTCAGGCAATAAGGAACAGACGACGGTCCGCGGCACCGAATGGAGAGTGAAACGAGGCGATACACTGTACGCGATCAGTCGCGCGGTCTATCCGGGGGACGGCCGCAGGCAGGCCCGCTTAAGGCAGGATATTGTCAAGCTGAATCCCGCTGTTTTCGCCAATGGCGCGAACAATATGTCCGTCGGTGTTGTTCTTAAACTACCCGACTATGTGGTGTCCGCAAGCGAGTCGGCTACGGTAGCCGAACGGACACAGGTTCCTGCACCCGTAGCGGAGGCGGCTACCCCCGAGCCGTCGTCACTGCCCGCTGCTCCCGAGCCGTCGTCACAGCCTGCTGCTCCTGTAGCGGTTGTCAAGCCTGAGCCCGAGACGCCTTACGAGACTGCACCTCCCGCGAAGACAAGGCTGGAGCCTGAGCCGAAAGCGCAGGCAAAGAAAGAACCGTCAACGGCCAGGGAGCCATCTACTTCTTCTACGGCTGGTGGGCCAGGCAATGTTTTCGTAAATCTTGGTTACTCTTTCGGTGGGGATAAATTGCTTGATATAGACGGTTCTTACGATGTTTTCGCGGGATCCGGCGTTCATGTGCGCCTGGGTTACGAGAAAATGTATCAACGGCTTGGCGGCTATCGCGTGGCGCTCGGCCTTCAGTACAATTTGGTCTACGACAGTAACCAGAGTACGACATTCAAGGACGTCTATCTGCAGTTAGCCTATCAATACAGGGCGGATCCATTTGTCTACGGTATCGGGGTCGTATTCCATGAGGGGGCGACCCTCGAAGAATTTTCCACATCCGAATACGATGCGGCAAATGGTGCGGTTTTGTATCTGGAGAATGTCGGGAGTGGCAGCCTGGCTGGCTGGGGCCTGAGTTATACGTCTCTGGATATCGAAGAGAAAGGCACCTCTACATCATTTGATGCATCGGGAGTCGAATTTTACTACGGCTGGAAGTTCTAGGTTGTGTTGGCGGCTCCCTGGCCGATAGATCGGTTTCCGCAGCTGTCGACGGGATGGGATTGTTTTGAGATATAACGGACCGTCGCAGGCGGATGACAGTACCTGCACCGGTCGGTTACTCCTACGCCTGCGATCGACGATCCATTGACGATACGACACAAGGCTTCTTTTTTTCCCGCTACTTGCCGGCGTCGGATTCGTATCGAGCCGCGCAACCCTGGTCGAAGAAATCGATGGGCCGGTCGTTGAGAAGGAGTTCACCGCGGGCACCAGACCGGTTACGGTATCGGGGCGCAGGGCGCAACGCAGCGTTTCCTGGTCACCTGACAGGTGACGGTCTTGCCGCGATCTGTCAGTAACTGGCGCCATGAAGCTAGCGTTCGGGCGAGCGCGAATAGAGTCGATGACCCACCTGGTCGAGCGTCGGAATCGAAGGATAGTCGGTAATCATCAGGCCCCCGTCGACAACCAGCGTTTGCCCGGTAACGAAGGACGCCTCGCTGGACGCAAGAAAGGCAACCGCGGTTGCTATTTCCCGCGGTGAACCCATGCGGTTGAGCAGCGACGGCGGCAGGCTCCATTGACCGTCTGCCGATCCCGTGGCCGCCAGGTCCGCCGCTTCGCCCGTGCCGATCCAGCCCGGGCTGACACAGTTGACACGTATGCCGAGCGGCGCCCCCTCGGCGGCGAAGGATCGCGTCAGCGCCTCGACCCCGGATTTGGCGACGCCGTACAATCCCCAGTTGCCGTGAAAGGTCGCGGTCGAAGAGATGTTGACGATGGCGCTGGCGTCGTTCCTTGCCAGGTGGGGCAGCGCGTGCGCGCTCACGAAGAAGGTCGAGTCGAGATTGGCGCCGCGGAAATTCTGCCAGCGGGCGCCGGGCGGATCATCGGCCTCGATACCGCAGTTCTGGCTGCCACAACCGGCATTGTTGACCACCACGTCGATCCTGCCGAAGCGCGCGATGACCGCGTCGATCATCTGCATCACGGCCTCCTCCGAGGATAGCTCGGCCCTGAAAAATTCACCGCTACCGCCGAGCGCCGAAATTTCGGCTACCACCCGGGCGCCCCTCTCCTCGTTACGCGCCACGATGGCGACGCTCGCACCCTCGCGCACCATCTGCAAGGCGATGCCGCGGCCGATGCCGTAGTTGCCCCCTGTCACGAGCGCTACCCTGTTTTCGAATCGCATGATATTAAGCCTCCGGTTGGCTGTTAACGGTTTGCGGTTGCCGGTTCAGACCAGCGCAAATTCATTCCCTCGGCGCCGCGGTCATATGGAAAATCCTGAGGGTTTCGTGCTGCTTCCAGTAGCCGCTGAATCCTTTTTGCAGGAAGAAACATTCGCCCGGTCGAAACAGTTCGTCGTTGCCGTTTTCGTCGATGATCGAGATGGAACCCGCAACCACGAATACGATCTCGTCGTAAGGATAATCGACGACGCGTTCGCAGTATGCCTCGGCTTCCCAGACCCCGGCGCGCAGGTCGCAGCGAGTCGAGGTCGTCGTTTCGAGAACACGATGAAATCGCTCCTGCGGTGCTACCCCTGCGTCGGTCTCGCCGACGAGCGCCATCGGTTTCCATGGCGACAGGTCGAGTGTCGCATCGAGCCTGATTACCCCGGCTGTCCCGCTCATTGCGGTCCCCCCCAATAATTACAAGATACGTGTCAGTCAGGTGTTTTTATATCATTTTCGCGAGTCCGGTACCCGAAGTTTGCGTTGACAAAGCTACGTCAGGACGGAAGTCCAATGGATGGCGATCCGGTGACCGGGGCCACCGCGAACCGACGGAACCATCGCCAAAATTCAGAACTGGGCCCTGGCCTTGATATAGATCTGGTAACTGTCGACCTGGTCGCGCTCGCTGAGCGGAAACGCGATATCGGCGTGTAACACCTTGGAGTTGGACTGGCGCGTCGATACCACCCGCAACCCGAATCCGACGTCGCCGATAAAATTCGGATCCCTCCCCGAGACCCATGCCGAACCGGTTTCCGCGAACAGGGCGGTTCCCAGTTTGAACAGTTGCAGCGGATACCATTTGAAGTAGTCGCGCTTCTCGAAGGAAAGCGTCACTTTTCTATCCCCGTTCTGGTAACTGACCGGGTAGCCTTTGACCCCGGAATCGCCGCCGAGCAGGTACTGATCGACAGGTTCCGAAACCCTGGCCGCCTCCAAAGTGGCGCTTACCAGGTAGGCGTGGTCGGGATCCCGGTAATGGTACATCCTGCCACCCAGATTGATATTGCCGGTGCCTTCCACGTTCCTGTTGGTTTCGTAACCGACCTCCAGGTCGAAAAAGGCAAAAGTCTGCTCCCCCAGCGAACTGCCGACGCCATAATTGAGGCCGAACACGATTCCCTCCCTGGTGGTGCCAAAGGCCTCGTCTTTCCAGCCCAGCCGCAGCGACAGGTTGTCTCCGATCGCGAGATCCTCGGTCACGCCGATGAAGCGGAAATTGGTCAATTGCAGGTAGTTTTCCTTCAGGTAGGTGTAGGTCACGAAAGGAAAGCGGGTGACTTCGGATTCCGATACGGCCGCGGCCGGGAAGTCCGCCGTCGCGAAATAATCGGTTTCCGACATTTCCCAGCCCAGGCCCCATCGTGTGACCGCGTCATCGATCAGCCCTTCCGACCATTGATACGAAAACTGGAACAGCGCCCTGTCCTGGCCAACCTTGTCGACGATGACACCGGCGTCGTAAACCGGCGTTTCGTACACGCGCGAGTTCAGCGTGACAGCCCAGGCATCGGTCGAGTCGAGCTGCAGGAACGGTCGCGACAGGTCCAGGTTGTACAGGTGCCCATCGCTGTTGTCGCCCAGCACCAGCTCCAGTCGCTTGCGGTTGCCGAACCAGTCGCTGTCGCGAAAGGATAGGATATTCTGTTCACGATCCTCGTCGGTTTCCCTTTCGAGCTTGATGCCGATACCCATGCCCAGCAGGTTCGCCTCCTCTAACCTGAAGGAGGTGCGCGTTTCGCCACCGGTGCTGTTTGCCGACAGGCCACCGGTCAGGGTCCAGTTATCGGTCGACACGACCCTCAACCTGACGCCCTCGCCGCAAACGACTTCGGGTCTGATCTCGGCATCGTGCAGGTAATCCTGTGCGCGCAGCAGGCGCTCGTTTTCCTCTATCACCTTTTGCGAATAGGCATCCTCGGGATTCACCAGCAGCATGCCTTCGATCGTCTCCTTGCGGGTCGGGATATGCAGCAGATTCATCATGCGATGGATCCACAGGTTTTGTTCAGGCACTTCGGGGTCGAAAATATTCTCGTTCTCGATGGAGATGCTGATAATCGGCAATCCTTCCAGGGATTGATCGTCAGGGCTGCATTCCTGGGCCGAAGACGGGTCCGCCACCGCCAACAGCAGGCAGGCCAGACCTGGCGCCAGCAGGTTACCGCGATGCTTGAAGCGCATTGCTTTGCTGGCCGAAGGCACCGGCTCGCGCTTGCCTGGCCGGAACCGGCACCGGTAATTCACGACCGGTGTCAGGGCTGCAACCGTGTAGCCGAATCCGCGCCAGGGTGTAACCGGGTGGCATGGATCGAAGGGTTGCAAGGGGCGGAGACCCGGACAAATTCGGAGCGAGGCGGTCCCGTGAAAACTGCCTCAGGGGATTCGATAGCGCGGATCGGTTTTCCTGACCGGATCGACATTTCGTTAAACGGCAGAACAATGCCCAAACCGCATAAATCCCTATTCTGGTTAATATTTCCCGCAAGGCCTGAATCGACGGTAACAAACCGGAAACCCGATTCTAATAGATCCGATCGCGGCATATCGATACGGGCATCTCCCCAGGTCTTTAAGTACATATGTCCATTTCGGGTAATTATAGCGAGTCGGCCGGTCGTCCCGGTACTGCAATCCGGTCGATATCTTTCACCTTGCCGGAGAGCAGGCCGCGGGCCGAGTGGAAGGCGGTGATGTCTTCACCGGGCCTGAGGTCGAAGCAAGGGCGCCTGTGAAACACGGTTACACCTGGCTAACAATCGAATTCGGGAATCTTAATCTGCAACGCCGGGTTCATGCGTCCTCGAAGAATACCCGGTCGTACCTGATGCGGCGGTCGGGATCCACGTCGGTATCGAGTTCGCGCGCGTAGCGATGGCCGGCAAAAACGGCGCCGGCGATGATCGACGGCGCTTCGCAGTCGCCGATGCGCTCGAGGGACACCGATTCGGGTGCGTCTCCGGCCGCGATTCGCCGCTGCAGGTCGCGGTACAGCCCGTCATCGGGAGATCGCAGGGTCACCGTCACGACGGCCTCGGCCGCAATACTTTTTTGCGCGCCGCTATAGATACATTCGATCCGGGCCGCCCGCCCGTCGAAAGATCTCAGGCCGAAAGCGGTGATAATTTCGACACCGACCTCGAGCAATCTGCGATGAACGCGCGGCTGTTCGCCGGTATGGCTGCCCCAGGCGGATACCCTCACTTCCGGCGTGACCAGGGTAACCGGTATCCCCGTTGATCGCAGTAGTTCCGCGAGCACGCCGCCCATGTAGTAATGGTCATCGTCGTAAACGATCACCGGGCCATCGGGCAGGCGTCCCGCCATGATATCGTCAGGCGTGTAAATGCGTTCGGGCGGGCCCAGTTCGGTAAGCGCCGCCTGGTTAAACAATCCGCGACCGTCCGCCTGCCAGCGGGCGCCCGTGGCGATTACGATATGCTCTGCCTCGACCGCGAGCACGTCGTCGGCTTCCATGCGGTTGTCGAGATAGACTTCGACGTTCGGCAGCGACTGGATTTCCTGTACCCGGTAATTGCGTACCCGCACCCATTCGCCGAGTCCCGGCAGCGCGGATTCGCGCGTTACGCGGCCGCCGAGCGAGTGCCCGGCCTCGGCCAGCAATACGCGGTATCCGCGGCGCCCCAGCGCGCGCGTCGCCTCCAGCCCGGCGGGTCCGGCGCCGACCACCAGTATCGTCGCATCCGAGCCCCGGGGCGCAATTTTTTCCGGATGCCAGCCGCGTCGCCACTCCTCGCTGATGGTCGGATTCTGGGTGCAGCGGATCGGCGTCGCCTTGCTGTCGCCGGTGTAGCAGATGTTGCAGCCGATGCATTCGCGGATTTCGTCGATGCGGCCTTCCTCTATTTTCCTCGGCAGGAACGGGTCCGCGATCGAGGGTCTTGCCGCGCCGATGAAATCGACGATGCCGCGCTTCACCTGTGCAACCATCGTGTCGGGAGAGGTAAACCGTCCCACCGTCACCACGGGTTTGCTGGTAATCGATTTGACGTAGGACATGTAGGCCTCGAGCGCGCCTTCCCTGACGAAACGCGATACGCCCATTTCGCGTGAATAGTCGTTGATATTGATGTCCCAGAGATCGGGCAGTTCGGCCAGTATTTCGAGCATTTCGCGGTGCTCGCCGATTATCGGTTCGCCATCGGTGCCACCGCCTTCGTCGGCGCTGAAGCGCACCGCAACCGCGCAGGTATCTCCTACCGCATCCCGCGTTTCCTCGATCAGTTCGCGCACCAGGCGCACACGGTTTTGCAGCGAACCGCCGTACTCGTCGCGGCGCGTATTGGTGCGCGCCGACAGGAAATGCGACAGCAGGTAGTCGTGGGTGGCGTATACATAGACGATGTCGAAGCCGGCGGCCCTGGCGCGCAGCGCGGCGTCGCGGTGCCAACGCCTGAGTTCGCGAATGTCGGCCTTGTCCATCGCTCGCGTCTGGTAAGGAATGCCCACCGCATTCGGCATCGTTGCGACGTCCATCGCCACTTCGTTGGTAAACAGGTTTGCCGAGCGCGAACCGCCGGCCCAGAGTTCGGCGCCGGCCAGCGCGCCGTGTTCGTGCACCAGGTCCGTCATCAGCGAATGCGCCCTGATGTCACCCTGGTCCCATAGCGACGCGTAGGGGTGGGGCAGGTCATCGGAGGCGGGGTGTATCGAGCAGTACTCGGTACAGACGACGCCCCAGCCACCCTCGGCCTTGACGCCGCGCAGCGCGGCGACCATGCGCGGCCTCAACCAGCCGAGGCCGGTGCAGTGGGGCACCTGGTAGAAGCGGTTTTTAGCGGTCACCGGCCCGATTGTTACCGGTTCGAAAAGGATATCGTAGCGCGGATCCCGGGTCATATGATGGCTCCAGATTAGAGGTCGCCAGACTAGCATTTTTTTCGCATCCAGATCGATGTGGAAATGCAGGAAAATCCTTTTCGAAGCGAAATCCCCACGGTTTTTATCGGCGAACAGGCGGCGTCGAATTGAAAATATACCGCATTAGCGGTGCCCGCTCGGCGTCGTTGACGCTATCATGGGAATTCGATGTCTGCATCCGGGATTCCAGTGCATAACAGCTCCGCGACAGGCGCACCAGAATTTGCCACCGACGGCCACGGCTGGGCCGAGTTGCTGCCTGCGCGTCGGCCGACGCCGCCTTTGCGCGGCTCCCATCGCGTGCCCTGGGCCGTGGTGGGCGCGGGCCTGACGGGGCTGGCCTGTGCGCGCCGGCTCGGCGAACTGCATCCGGGTCAGCAAATCCTGCTGCTCGACGCGCGCCAGGTCGGGCAGGCCGCTTCGGGGCGTAATTCGGGCTTCGTCGTCGCTACCAGCCAGTTCGCGGGCGCAGTGTTGCCCGGGCAAATAGATAACTATCGGCGAATCAACCGCATCAATCGTACCGGTCTCGACCTGTTGAGCGCACAGGTTGCCGATCACGGGATCGATTGTCAGTGGCGCCGCGAGGGTTTTTACCATACCGCAGCCGATGCAGCCGCGATGGCCGAGTACCATCACTTTGTGCGCTACCTCGATACCCTCGAAGTCGAATACCAGACGCTGGACGGCGACGAACTGCGCAGTTTACTGGGCACCGGTATTTACCGGGCCGGTGTCCGCATCGGCGACGGCGCGCTGGTACAGCCGGCCGCGCTGGTGTGCGGGCTGGCTGACAGTCTCCCCGGCAACGTAAGTCTTCATGAGCAGAGCGCGGTGCTGGGAATCGACGGTGCCAAACCCCTGACTTTGAGACTCGCGGACGCCGAAGTGAAAGCCGACAGGCTCGTGCTGGCGATGAATTACGAAGCCCCCACGCTCGGGATTCTGCGTTCGCGGCTGGTCGGCAGCACGCTGGCAGGCAGCTTCACACGGGTTCTGACCGAAGCGGAGCTGACCAGCCTCGGCAGCCTCGGCGACTGGGGCGCCATCTCTCTGCACAGCGGCGGCGCAACCCTGCGCCTGACGCTGGATCACCGCATCAGCATACGCAATACGGCGGAATACCATGGCTCGAAACTGCTGCGCGACGACGAACTGGCGCGTCGACAGCCGGTGCATCGCGCCGCGTTCGAAAAACGCTTCCCGCAGCTGGCCCACGTGCCTTTCGAGTTTGCCTGGTCGGGCGTCGAGGGTATCTCGCGCAACGGTACCAATTTCTTCGGCCGGCAGCAGGACAATATATTCTTTGCCGGCGGTTATAACGGTTCCGGCGTCAGTCGCGGGACCGCTTTCGGCACCGCCATCGCGGACTACGCCAGCGGCGAGGATTCGCAAACGGTTAGCGATTGCCTGGCCAGCGCCCCGGGCGCCTGGCTGCCGCCGCGGCCCCTGCTCGATATCGCGGCCTTTTTCATCGTGCGTTCGCGTTTCAGGGGTGTCGGTCTCGACCGTTGATCCTGGCGAGGGCGGCGGCTTTTAACCGCTGTTATTCTCGCGTTTGATCCGGGGCGTCGAGGGTGCCGGATTTTTCCCATTCGACGAAGCGATCGATATCCTTTTTCACCGACGACAGTATCCATCCCAGCAGCGCCGCGTCGTCGATCAACCCGAAGGCGAGGATGAAGTCCGGGATCAGGTCCAGCGGCATGACGAAGTAAACGATCGACGCGATGATCGACACCAGGCTTTCCCAGGGTAGGTCGCGGTATTGACCGTTTGCATAGGCTCGCAGGAGCCGGATGCTCGCCTGCAGCGACTCGCGGATTTCGGCCAGCGGGACTTTCGCGGCCACGGCTTTTCTGGCCGCACGGTCGAGCAGCGCGAACAGTTTTTTTGGATTCCTGGCGTAATCGAGGGCCTTGTCTCTTGCGGACCTGAAGAATGAACTCTGTTCTACTTTTTGACCCGAGATCTTGCGTCGCATAGGTTTTCCGGTTTTACCCCGCGGCGTTTACCCGGGCAATACGGTTATTTTGCGCCGCGGCCGCAGACCATGCAAACGCGGGAGCATGTCGCTGTCGCCCGGCAGGTAAAGATATTGGCGGCCGCTAGCTATCCGCGCTCAGGCGCGCGACGACGCGCGCGTATTTCTGCAGGCGCGCGACGACGTGTTGCCGATGCGCGTCGGTAACCCAGGAGCTGATGTCTTCGAGGGCTTTCGCGTAAGCCTGCCAGAAGGCTTCGCGTGCCGGTTCGAAAGCGCGCGCGTAGTCGGTGGAGGGATCCATCATTATCTCCTTGAGCCGCTGCGGGGTGATGCCGCCGGGCGCGTTTTGCAGTGCGGCGATGAGCGCCTGGTGGCGAGCCTCGCGGTACCTGAGCCAGGGTTCGTAGAGCTCGGGCAGGCTTTCCAGCCGCGCGCGGACCTTTTGCGCGAGGTAGTAATCGAAGTCGCCGAACCAGTTTTCGAGGCGATCGAAATTGCGTTTCACCCGGTAAATTTCACGCTGCTGCTGCGACATCTGCAGGTAGTCCTCGAAATCTTCCGAAGTCTCGCGGTGATAGACCTGGTATTGTTCGATTTGCGCCGGGCTCAGGGTTACGGCGAGATCGCCGAGGCTGTCGATAGCCTTTTCGAGCGAGCGCTGCCAGGCGAGCCGGATGTCCTGGTTGAGCGCGAGAAATTCGCCGGCGCTGATGCCGTCGGCCGCTGCCAGCGCCGCCTGATCGAGCAGTTGCCGGTAGCGCGCCAGCTCCTGCCGGCGGTGCCAGGAAAAGAACTGCTGCAGCCGCGAATCCAGCTGATCGCTTTGCGCGGGGTTCAGATCGAAGGCGTCGTCGAACTCGCTGGCGACGAAAGAGGCCGCGTTGTTGTAAGCCAGGTCGATGATGCCGCAGCTGGTTAGCAACAGAACCGAGAGCGCAAGTATCGTGCTTTTGACGTGTCTCATCACATCCCCTGGAACCGGACTGAAAGTATTCCCAGGGCATGAAAATGTCAACATGGCGTTGTCCGAGTGGTCTTTTTGAACCCGTATCAGCCGCTGGCATCGCGTAGCGGTTTCGGTAGCGGGAAAATAACGTCCTCGGTGAAACCGAGCGACGACGCGCTGCCTGCGCCCTGGCGCTGCAGGTAAGCAACGACGTTCTGCACCAGCAGTTCCGGCGCCGAGGCGCCCGCGGTGACGCCGATGCAGGTTTTATCCCGCAGCCATTCGCTGCTGATATCGTCCTCGCTGTCGATCAGGTAACCCTCGATCCGCTTGTTTTCGGCGATTTCACGCAGACGGTTCGAGTTCGAGCTGTTTTTGGAGCCAACCACGAGGATCAGGTCGCAACGCTCGGCGAGCTGCTTGACCGCATCCTGGCGATTTTGCGTCGCGTAGCAAATATCTTCTTTTTTCGGACCCCTGATTTCGGGGAAAGTCTGGCGCAGGCAGTCGATCACGATTGCGGTATCGTCTTTCGACAGGGTGGTCTGGGTGACGTAACGCAGCTCGGCCGGGTTTCGCACCGTCAGCTCGCGCACGTCGTCGGCGGATTCGACCAGGTAGATATCGCCGCCAGCGGAGCGGTCGTACTGGCCCATCGTACCCTCGACCTCGGGATGCCCGCGGTGGCCGATGAGGATGGTTTCGATACCCCTGCGGCTGTAGCGGCTGACTTCCATATGAACTTTCGTGACCAGCGGGCAGGTGGCGTCGAAAACCCTGAGTCCGCGGCGCTCTGCTTCGCGCCGTACCGCCCTGGATACGCCATGGGCGCTGAAGATCACGTGGCTGTCGTCCGGAACCTGGTCCAGCTCGTCGACGAAGATGGCGCCCTTTTGCTTGAGGTCGTCGACCACGTAACGGTTGTGTACGACCTCGTGGCGAACGTATATCGGTGCGCCGAACAGCCGTATCGCGCGTTCCACGATTTCGATCGCGCGATCGACGCCGGCACAGAATCCACGGGGGTTGGCGAGCAGGATATCCATCAGTGTAAAGTCTGGTCGGCGTTTTCGACCGCGATGATCCTGACGCTGTAACGGACCGTCTGGCCGGCGAGCGGATGATTCAGGTCGATGTGTACCACCTGGTCGTCGAAGTCGATAATCGTGCCGGGCAGGGTATCGCCGGTCTCGGTGGCGAACTCTATGATCAGCCCCGGTTCCAGTTCGAAACCGGGATCGAACTCGGCGCGTGGTAGCGCGCGGAACAGGGTTTCGTCGACATGGCCGAAAGCGAGATCGGGTCCGATATCGATGGTTTGCTCGTCGCCGGGACGCAGGCCGATCAGCGCCAGTTCGAGTCCTTCGGCCATTGCACCCTGGCCCAGGTCAACCGTCATGGGTTCCTCGTCGAAGTTGTCTTCGAGCACCCGGTCATCGGTCGATCCGAGGCGGTAGTGCAGGGTAACGCGGCTGTTTCTTTCGATCAGGCTCATCTATTCAATCGGCGGTGGTCTTACCGACGCCGGCGAAACTGCTCACGATCAGCATGACCGCGCCGACGCTGATTGCGGCATCGGCGATATTGAAGGCCGGCCAGGGGTAACTGCCGAGCCAGACCTGGATGTAATCGATGACGTGGCCGAGGTAAACGCGGTCGATCAGGTTGCCGATCGCGCCGCCCAGGATCAGGCTCAGGGAAATCGCGGTTAAGGTTTCCTCCGCCGGCAGCTTGCGCAACCACTGCACGATAACCGCGCTGATCACGATCGCGATGACGGTAAACAGCCAGCGCTGCCATCCGCCTGCGCTCGCGAGAAAGCTGAAGGCGGCGCCGGTGTTATAGGTCAGGTACCAGTCGAAGTACGGGAACAGGTTTACCGGCTGGTGCGGGACCAGGCGCGCCTCGGCGATTTGCTTGGTAGCCTGATCCAGAACGATCACGGTCAGACTGATCCATAACCATTTCAGCTGTGGGTGGGTGGCGTTCATGGTGGAGCGGCTGCGCACTCAGGCAAAACGGCGCTGTTCGCCGTCGCCATCGACATTCTCGATACAGCGACCGCAAAGTTCGGGGTGAGCGGCATGGCTGCCGACATCTTCACGATGGTGCCAGCAGCGCACGCATTTCTGAGACTGGCTGGGTTCTGCCCGCACCAGTATCCTGCCGCCGCCGCGCAGCGTTACCGCGGCATCCGCATCCGCTGCATCCAGCGGCGCGAGTCGGGCCGACGACGTGATCATGACGAAGCGCAGCTCGTCGCTGATGACCCTTAGCTGGTCGATAAGCACCTGCTCGGCATGAATGGTAACCTCGGCATCGAGACTGGAGCCGATTTTTCCGTCCTGTCGCAGGATTTCGAGCCTGCGCGTCACCTCGGCGCGTACCTGCTCTAGCGCGTCCCAGACGCCGCCGTCGACTTCGCCGTTCGAGTAGTCGAACAGGCCGTCGTACCACTCGGAGGTAAACACGCCGAGCGGCGCGCGCACGCCCGGCATGTTTTCCCAGACCTCGTCGGCGGTAAAGCTCAGTATGGGCGCAATCCAGCGCGTCATCGCCTCGGTGACATGGTACATCGCGGTCTGGCAGGAGCGCCGCGCCAGCGAATTGGCCTGGGTCGTGTACTGACGGTCCTTGATGACATCGAGGTAAAATCCGCCCAGGGTTTCCGAGCAGAAATTATGGATCTTCTGCACCGCGACGTGGAAATGATAGTCATCGTAATGTCGCTGCAGCTGATTCTGCAGGCTTAGCGTTTCGGCGACGATCCACTGGTCGAGCGCGAGCAGTTCCGAGGCTGCGACCGAATGCTCGGCGGGATCGAAACCGTTGGTGTTGGCCAGCAGGAAGCGCAGCGTGTTGCGAATACGCCGGTAGGAATCGGCGGTGCGTTTCAGGATTTCATCCGAGATCGACATTTCCCCGGAGTAGTCGGTCGCCGCGACCCACAGCCTCAGGATATCGGCTCCCAGCGTCTTGGTGACCTTGATTGGCGCGATCACGTTGCCAACAGATTTCGACATTTTCATGCCCCTGGCGTCGACCGTGAAACCGTGCGTCAGGACCTGGCGGTAAGGCGCCTGGCCGTGCATCGCGCAGGAGGCCAGCAGCGACGAGTGAAACCAGCCGCGGTGCTGATCCGAGCCTTCGAGATACATGTCGGCGGGGAAATCGAAGCGCTCGTCCTGCTGCAGCACGCTATAGTGGGTGGTGCCCGAATCGAACCAGACGTCGAGGGTATCGCTGAGCTTGAGGTAGGCGTCGGCCTCGTCGCCGAGCAATTCGTCCGCGGACAGCGAAAACCAGGCCTGGATGCCGGTTTCTTCGATACGCTTTGCCACGGCCTCGATGAGTTCGGCGGTGCGCGGATGTAACTCCTGTGTTTCTCGATGCATGAACAAGGGAATCGGCACGCCCCAGTAGCGCTGGCGCGAAATACACCAGTCGGGACGATTTTCGATCATGCTCTCGATACGCGCCTGGCCCCAGGATGGGACCCAGCGCACCTTTCTGATTTCGGCCATCGCGAGGCTCCGCAAGCCGGCCTGTTCCATGCTGATGAACCATTGCGGCGTGGCGCGGAAGATGATCGGGGTCTTGTGCCGCCAGCAGTGCGGGTAACTGTGCTGATATTTTTCGACATGGATCAGCGCGCCTTTTGCTTTCAGCACCTCGATAACGTGATCGTTGGCGGCGAATACCTGCTCGCCGGCGAAGTACTCGGTAGCGGGCAGAAAACAGCCATTGTCGCCGACCGGGTTGTAAACCTCGAGCCCGTATTTTCTGCCGATTTCGAAATCGTCCTGGCCATGGCCCGGCGCGGTGTGCACCGCGCCGGTGCCGGCGTCGAGGGTGACATGATCGCCGATTACGACGAGGGACTCGCGGTCATAGAAAGGATGCTTCAGCTGCTGTCGATCGAGCGCTTCGCCCTTGCCGCGCGCGACCACGCTATAGTCGCCGATGCCGTAACGCTGTAGCGCCGACGCGGTCAGTTCCTCGGCCAGCAGCAGCCGCTCGACACCTTGCTCGCCGGTAACCTGCAGCAGCACGTATTCCACGGACGGGTTCAGCGCCACCGCGAGGTTGGCGGGCAGGGTCCAGGGGGTCGTGGTCCAGATCGGCACCGATACGGGTCCCGTGCCCGGGCCGCCGGGCTCGATCCGGAGTGCCGCAACGAAGGCCTGTTCGTCGACCACCGGGAAGCGCACGTCGATCGCGGGCGAGGTTTTGTCCCTGTAGTCGACCTCGGCCTCGGCTAGCGCCGAACCACAATCGGTGCACCAGTGCACCGGTTTGTCGCCGCGCGTGACGTGTCCGTTTTCGATAATCTTGCCGAGCGCGCGTACGATGTTCGCCTCGGTCGTGAAATTCATCGTCAGATAGGGGTTGTACCAGTCGCCGAGCACGCCGAGTCGGATGAAATCGACGCGCTGCTGGTCGATCTGCTTCAGGGCATAATCGCGGCATGCCTGGCGGAACTCGTCGGCCTCGATCTTGACACCGACCTTGCCGAGGGTTTTTTCAACCTGGTGCTCGATCGGCAAGCCGTGACAGTCCCAGCCCGGGACGTAGGGCGCATCCTCGCCGTTGAGCGTGCGCGCCTTGACGATCATGTCTTTGAGGATTTTGTTGACCGCGTGACCGATGTGGATGTCCCCGTTGGCGTAGGGCGGTCCGTCATGCAGTACGTAGCGCTTGCGCCCCGCGCGCGCGTCGCGGATCTTCTGGTAAAGGTCCTGATCCTGCCACTTCTGCAAGCGCTCGGGCTCGCGGTTGGCGAGGTTGCCACGCATCGGGAAATCGGTATCAGGGAGGTTTAATGTGGATTTGTAATCAGCCAACTGCTATTCGTCCCGGTTAAAATAAGCTATTGCGTTTTCGGTATCGCGCCCGATATTGACCGCCAGCTCTTCCAGCGAATCGAATTTCTGTTCGTCACGTATCTTGTGCAAGAACTCGACCTCGACGCTATAACCATATACGTCCCGATCGAAATCCAGAATATATACCTCGAGAATAGTGTCGACGCCGGCCACCGTGGGGCGCGTGCCGATGCTGGCCACGCCCTCGAGCGCTCGATTATCTATGCCTTTCACACGAACCGCAAATATTCCTTTAACGATCAGGGTATTATCACCCATCTTTATATTAATCGTCGGGTAACCGAGCTGTCGTCCCAGTTTCCGCCCGTGTGCAACCCGGCCCGACAGCGAATAAGATCGCCCGAGCAGCTGCGCGGCCTTTTCGAAATCGCCGTTCTCGATACACTGGCGAATGCGCGTGCTGCTGACGCGCTCGCCGTCATCCATCAGCGTTTCGGTTTCGTCGACGACGAAACCGAAGCGCGCGCTGTTTTGCCGCAGGAACTCGAAGTTACCCTGGCGATTCTTGCCGAAGTGAAAATCGTCGCCGATGACGAGGTGCTTCGTATTCAGCTGACCGATCAGGATCTGCTGCACGAAGTCCTCGGCGCTCTGGTTGGCCAGTCGATCGTCGAAGTGCAGGCACAGCAGGTAGTCGATCCGCTGCCCCTTCAGGTACGCGATTTTTTCGCGAAAGCGAGAAAGCCGCCTGGGTGCCCGCTCGGGCGCGAAGTATTCTATCGGCTGTGGCTCGAAAATGATGACCACGGTCGGCAGCGATGCCTTGCCGGCAACACGTTGCAACTGGCTGATAACGAGTTGATGGCCACGATGCACGCCATCGAAATTGCCGATCGTCACCGCGCTCGCGATTAGCGGGCTTCTCAGGTTGTAGAGTCCACGGATCAATTTCATGTGAGATCAGGCGACGATATGTTGGCGACGAAAGCCCATTATCCAAAGCAGTATGCCGTAGCACAAGATGGCTGGCAGGATCACCCGGGCGAGTTCGGTCAGCCGCTGATGCCAGCGCCATTCACCCCAGTTATCGGTAACCGGAAGCATGAAGTGAATCAACGCGGTCATCACCAGGCAGGCGAACAGAATTTTGAGCAGCGGACGGCTGAAAGTCTCGAGCGTGCCGAGGAACTTGTCGCGCCGCAGTTCCCGCGCCAGGCGAAACGCGTTGAAGTAGGCCGACGCGGTGGTTGCCAGCGCCAGCCCCACGTGCGGCGCCAGGAAATCGGTCTGCACCATCCACACCACCAGAACAACGTTCAGGAGCATGTTGAGAACCATTGCCTGGATGCCGATTCGCACCGGGGTTTTGGTGTCCTGGCGGGCGTAAAAGCCGTTTGCCAGGATCTTGATCAGGACGAATGCCGGCAGGCCGAGGCTATAGGCCATCAGGCTGTAGGCGGCCATCATCGAATCGTTGGCGCGAAATGCGCCGTACTCGAACAGCGTCGACAGGATCGGTTGCGCCAGCAGGAACAGGCCGAAGGTGGCGGGCACCGCGATCAGTAGCGACAGCTGAATCGCCCAGCGCAGGGTGTCGTTGA
Organism: Gammaproteobacteria bacterium; assembly: GCA_029864185.1. Classification (GTDB taxonomy): domain Bacteria; phylum Pseudomonadota; class Gammaproteobacteria. The sequence continues at coordinate 1,604 of JAOTTY010000044.1, read as the reverse complement.
AATGAGTCGCGCCTTTTTTGTAATGCGCCTCGGACAGGTTGGGCAGCACCACCGTGGCGAGCGCGATACCGAATACGCCGAGCGGAAACTCCAGCAGCCGGTCCGAATAGTAAAGCCAGGAGACGCTGCCGGTTACGAGGAAGGAGGCGATAAAGGTATCGAACAACAGGTTGATCTGCGCCACCGATGATCCGAACAGGGCCGGGATCATCAGCCTGACGATTTTCTGCACGCCCTCGTGACGCCAACCCCATCTCGGTCGCGGCAGCAGGCCTTCCCGGTACAGGAACGGCAGCTGGAACAGCAGTTGCGCGATGCCCGCGATCAGCACGCCCCATGCTAGCGCCGTTACCGGCAGGTCGAGGCGCGGGCTCAGGTACAGCGCGCAGCCGATCAGGCTCAGGTTCAGCAGCACCGGGGTAAAGGCGGGTACCAGGAAATGTTTCCAGGTGTTCAGAATCCCCGCAGCCATCGCGGTCATCGAAATCAGCAAAATATATGGAAATGTGATGCGTAGCATGTCGGCGGTGAGATCGAACTTGGCCGGTTGATCGAGAAAACCCGCGGCGAATACGCCGATCAGAAGCGGCGACGCGACCACGCCGAACAGGCTCAGCAGCAGCAGGATGAATCCCAGGGTGCCGGCGACGCGGTCGATCAGGTCGCGGGTCCGGGCCACCGAAAAGTTGTTGCGATACTCGGTCAACACCGGCACGAAAGCGAGCGAAAAGGCGCCTTCCGCGAATAGCCGGCGCAGAAAATTCGGGATCTTGAAGGCGACAAAGAACGCATCCGCGGCATCGCTCGCGGAGAAAAATCTGGCGATAACGATATCGCGTGCAAGCCCGAGCAGGCGCGACAACAGCGTCATCGAACCTACCGAGACCGTTGATTTGATCAGCGCGCTCATTGGGTGAAGTTTTGAACCCCGGTGTGTGTGGCCGTAAAACCGGCGAATTCTAGCATCTAAGCCTTTGTATAGCAGTCATTTTAGGTTGACAGCGACGGGAGCAGTGAAGATAATGCGCGCCTCATTTTTCATGCCCGATTCCAGGAGTAACCCTTGGCAAACTCAGCATCCGCGCGCAAGCGCGCCAACCAGGCCGAACAACGTCGTCGACGCAACGCCAGCCGTCGTTCGATGATGCGTACGCATATCAAGGCCACCGTTGCCGCTATCGCCAGCACCGACCGGAAGGCCGCTGAAGAAGCCTATAAGAAAGCCGTACCGGTGCTCGATAGCTCGGCCACCCACGGTTTGATCAGCCACAACAAGGCCGCGCGGCACAAAAGTCGTCTCAACGCGCAGATCAAAGCGCTGTAAGCCAGCTGATATCCGAATTAAAAAAGCCGGATCATCTCCGGCTTTTTTTTTGCCCGTCATTCGATCGGCCATTCGTGGCTGAGCAATTCCCGCCCGGCCGCCGGGATCCTGCCGGTGAAGCCCTCCCCGGCATTGATCCGGCCTGCGCAACTGGGCGCCGGTCATGCCGATAGCGCCTTCTTCCAGCGCCGTGAACGTCTTAAGCGTCGCGTTGTACTTGTTGAAGATTAACGTTTCCTCGGGGATTTCGCTGCCCGGCTGCCTGATGCTCCCGAGATAG
>JAOTTY010000279.1 GCA_029864185.1 Gammaproteobacteria bacterium | reverse complement strand
CGATTCCTTCGACGAGTTCGTCGAAATCGAGGCCGGCCGCTTCGTGCTGGTACTGCACGGGCGCGAAAACGCGCTGCTGCGGGAGTATGTCGAGGATTTGGCGCGGCTCGCCTACCGGCATTTCAAGGCGCGTTACCGCCACGAGCCGGAACAGCCGATACGCGTCGAGCTGTACCCGGATCACGCCGATTTTTCGGTACGCTCGGTCGGGCTCGCGGGGGTCGGTCTGCTCGGAGTATGCTTCGGCCCGGTGGTGGCGATGGATTCTCCGTCGGCACGCGAGCGCGGCGCCTTTAACTGGGGATCCACGCTGTGGCATGAACTCGCCCACGTGTTCCATCTGTCGATAACCGGCAACCGCGTGCCGCGCTGGTTTTCCGAGGGCCTCGCGGTCTACGAGGAACACCTCGCCCGGCCGGGCTGGGGTGGCGACGTCGATCCCGGTTTTCTGCGTGCCTATCTCGACGGCCAGCTGCTGCCGCTGAGCAGGTTGAACAACGGTTTCGTGCGGCCGAGCTACCCGGAACAGGTGATCCATTCCTATTACCAGGCCTCGCTCGTGTTCGAATTCATCGAGACCCGCTGGGGTTCCGACGTCGTGCGCCAGATACTATACGCGTTCCGGGACAGCGTCGACCCGGAAACCGAGGTGCCGCGGGCATTGCAGCTGGATGCCGAGGCGCTCGACGCCGCCTTCGACGCTTACCTGCGCGACAAATACGCGGTCGCGCTGGCCGCGTTGCGCGAGGATCCGGACGCGTCGGCCGGCGGTTCGGACCGGATAACCCCGGAAACCGCGCTACCCGACAAGTATTTCGATCAGTTCAACCTCGGCAATACGCTGCTGCAACAGGGCGACCTGGAACTGGCCGAGCTGTTTTTGCTGAAGGCGCAGCAGTTATTCCCGCAGTACGCCGGTGCCGATGGCAGCTACTGGCAGCTGGCGGGGCTTTACCTGCAACGGGGGGAGCCCGCACGGGCCGAGGTGCAGCTCGAGAAAATGATCGGCATCAACGCCGAGCACTACGAGGCGCATTTGTTGCTCGCGAAATTGCGCGGCGAGCGCGGTGACCATGCCGCCGCCGCGGCGGCGCTGGAGGCCGCGCTCTATATCTATCCCTACGATCCCGGGCCGCACCGGGACCTGGCCGGGCACCTGGAGAGCCTGCAGCAATGGCGCAAGGTCGCGCGCGAGCGTCGCGCCCTGCTGGCGCTGGACCCGGTAGACAAGGCCGAGGCCTACTACCAGCTCGCCTACGCCTACGAGCGTGCCGGCGATCGATCTTCGGCGCGCGAGCAGATATTATACGCGCTGGAAATCGCGCCTAATTTCCGGCAGGCCCAGGAATTATTGCTGTCGTTGCGGCAGGCGGGCGCAGCCGCGAGCGAGGCGCAATAGGCGATGCGTCGATTCGGAGCAGCTGCAGCGGCAGGCAACCCTGTCGAATATTTATCAACCTAAGAGGCCCAACCGTGGACGATCAAAGCAAGCAAACAGAATCCCTCGAGGCCGCGGACGACATCGCGCTCGCCGCGGACCTGAGACAGCGCTATGCGCGGGTCCGCAGCGAGCTGGGTAAACTGATCATCGGTCAGGACCTGGTCGTCGAGCAGGTGCTGCTGACGATACTGGCCGGCGGAAACAGCCTCATCGTCGGGGTTCCCGGCCTGGCCAAGACGCTGTTGATACACTCGATCGCGCAGGTGCTGGATCTGAAATTTTCGCGCATCCAGTTCACGCCCGATTTAATGCCCTCGGATATTACCGGTACCGATCTGGTGCAGGAAAATCCCGACACCGGCCGACGCGAACTCAGTTTCCTGCCCGGCCCGGTGTTCGCGAATATCGTACTCGCCGACGAAATCAACCGTACCCCGCCCAAGACCCAGTCCGCGCTGCTGGAAGCCATGCAGGAACACCGCGTCACGGTACAGGGCAAGACTTACGACCTGGAGGAACCGTTTTTCGTGTTCGCGACGCAAAACCCGATCGAACTGGAAGGCACCTACCCGTTGCCCGAAGCACAGCTGGATCGCTTCATGTTCGAGATCGTCATCGATTACCTGTCCGAACAGGAGGAGCTGGAAGTGGTGCGCCAGACAACCTCGCTGCGCGATATCAGTTTCGAATACGCGATGAACGGCGAGGAAATCCGCGCCTTTCAGAGGCTGGTGCGCAAGGTGCCGGTATCGCAGGCGGTATCGCAATACGCACTGAACCTGGTGCGCAGCAGCCGTCCCGGCACGCACACGGGGCTCGGCTTCGTCGACGACTGGGTCGCCTACGGCGCCAGCACTCGCGCCGCCCAGTACCTGGTGCTCGGCGGCAAGGCGCGCGCGCTCGTCGACGGTCGCTATCACGTAGATTTCGACGATATCGCGCAGCTGGCCAAACCGGTGTTGCGACACCGGGTGTTGCGCAACTTCCATGCCGAGTCCGAGAAAATCAGTTCCGACCAGCTCATCGACCGGCTGATAGACGCGGTGCCGTTGCCGAGTTCCGGCATGTAGCGGCGGCCATGCTGAGGCAAAAGCACGACGGCGGGCAGGTTCCGGGACAGCGTTTCATCAACCCGGACGTGCTAACCCGTATCGACAACCTCGAACTGGTGGCGCGCGGCGTGGTCGACGGTTTTATCAGCGGGCTGCATCGTTCGCCGATGCTCGGCATGTCGGTCGATTTTGCCGAGCACCGCGCCTACATGCCCGGCGACGACGTGCGTCGTATCGACTGGCGCGTCTTTGCGCGCACCGATCGTCTTTATATCAAGGAATTCGAGGCCGACACCAACGCCAACCTGCATCTGATCCTGGACGTATCTGCGTCTATGGACTACGGCAGCGGTGCGGTGTCCAAGCTCGATTACGCGAAATTCCTCGCCGCCAGCCTGGCCTATATCTCGATGCGTCAACGCGACCGCATCGGCCTGATCACCTTCGACAACGATATCGTCGAGACCGTGCCGACTTCGATCCGGCATTTCAGCCGGGTGCTGCATGTCCTCGACCGGCTCGAGGCGGGCGGCGTCAGCGAATACCGACGTCCACTCGAAAAAATAGGCGAAAACCTGCGCCGGCGCAGCCTGGTGGTGCTGATCTCCGATCTTTACGACACCCCCGAACGCCTGCTGTCAGCGGTCAACCAGCTGCGCTACCGGGGCAACGATCTGATCGTGTTCCATTTGCTCGATCCGCTGGAACTGACGCTGAACCTCGGCGACATCGCCAGCGTCGAGGATCTGGAATCGGGGGCCAACATGCCGATAGCCGCCGACCAGTTTCGCGCCAGCTACCGGCAGCTGGTAGCGACGCATCGCGCCGAACTCGAGACGAAATTCGGCACCAGCCAGATCGACTATATATTTACCGATGTTTCACAGCCGCTGGACGATATCCTGTTCCGCTACCTGTCGGACCGCCAGCGGCAGATCAGGACGAGGTGATGGGATTTTCGTGGATCAGCCCGCTGTACCTGTTCGGCAGCCTGTTGCTGGCGCTGCCGGTGCTGATCCACCTGGTGCAAAGACATCGCCGCAGCGGTGTGAAATTCCCGTCGTTGATGTTTCTCGAGAAAATCGAGTTACGCCAGAAGCAGCGCTACGAAATCAGGAACTGGCTGCTGCTACTGCTGCGCTGCCTGCTGCTGTTGCTGATCGTGTTCGCGTTTGCGCGACCCTTTCTGCTCGACGCCGCCGACGGCCGGCTACTGGACCCGGGGCGCAGGGATAGCGTCATCGTGATCGATCGTTCCTACAGCATGCGTGTCGCCGACCAATGGCGGCAGGCCCGCGATTTTGCGCTGGCGGCGGTGGGCGAGAAAAACGCAAGCGATCGCATCGGCATCGTCGCATTCGACGACCAGGCCGAGGTGCTGAGTGACCTGACCGCCAGCGACGCGGACCTGCGCTCGATAATCGAACGGCTTTCCCCCGGCATGCGTTCGACGCGCCTGCGCCTCGCCATCGAGCAGGCGGCGAGGTTGCTGGACGGCAGTGATGCAAGCCGCCGGCAGATTCTCGTGATTTCCGATTTTCAGGCCGCGGCCGTGGTCGCCGGTGAAGTCCCCGCGATAGATCCGGGCATCGAGCTTAGCCTGCTTCCGGTCGACGCGACCGAGATCGCCAACGCGACCGTTTCATCATTGCGCCTGGTGCCCTCGGTGCGCGGCGTCGCCGACGAAATTGCGCTGAATGTGGAGCTGAAAAGCCATGCATCGCAAGCGCTCGAGCAAAGCATCAGGCTAATCGTCGACGGGCGCGAACTGGCGCGGCGCGAGCTGCGCCTGCAACCCGGCGCCGTGGTGGTCGAAACCTTCGACGGGGTGAGCGTAAGCGGCGCATTGATCCGTGGTGTCGTGAGCCTGGACGACGACGCGCTGCCGCTGGATAACAGCGCTTATTTTGTTTACTCGAGTAAGCGCAAGCTACCGGTTTTACTGATCGAGGCGGAGACGCCGCGCGCCAACCAGACGGTCTATGCGGAGCGCGCGCTCAGGCTGTCGCAAAATCCGTTGTTCGCGGTCAGGCGCGCTCGCTGGAGCGATCTGCAGGCGCGGGATCTCGAAACCTACGCGGTGATCATCGTCAATGACGTCGCGCTGCCCGGCGGTGATCTCGGTGAATCGTTGCATGATTACGTCGCTGCCGGCGGCGGGCTGCTGGTCGCGACGGGCGCCAATCTGCAGGGCAACTGGCCATCGGGCAAACAGGGCTTCGTGCCGGGGACGCTGCGGCGTCGGATCGACGCAGAACCGGGCCTGGCGCAACGCATTACCAGCCTCGACGATCGACATCCGCTGGCCGCCGTTCTCGGCGCGAAAGCCAAAATCGATTTATCGCTGGCGCGGGTATTCAGCTACCGCGAGCTGCGCCCCGGAGACGACGATCGGCTACTGGCCCGTTACAGCGATGGCGGCGTCGCGCTGCTAGAAAGGCGCTTCGGGAGAGGGCGGGTACTGGTGCTGACCACGACGCTGGATGCGCACTGGAACGATCTCGCGCTGCAGCCGGCATTTCTGCCCTTCCTGCACCAGGCGATGCGTTACCTGGCGGCCTTCACGTCTTATCCGGACAGCTTGCCGATCGGCAGCGTCGTGGATGTGCTGCACTATGCGCGGGCGTTTGCCGGGAGCGACGCGGTGGTGGCCGCCGCGGATAATCCGACCCTGATCGTCGAGTCGCCCGGGGCGGCGCAGACCCGGCTCGCGCGGCAGTCTCCACTGCTCGCTATCACCGAACCCGGGTTCTACCAGGTGCATCGCGCCACCCACGCCGCTATCGAGGTG